>JAVJRE010000005.1 GCA_040218575.1 Alphaproteobacteria bacterium
TCGCACCGCCAGATTCCGCAAGAACCTTCGTGATCGCCGCCGTCAGCGTCGTCTTCCCATGGTCAACATGACCAATAGTCCCAATGTTGCAGTGCGGCTTCGTCCGCGAAAACTTCTCCTTCCCCATCGGTCAGGATCTCCCTCGTCTCAAGTCGTTGTCGCATCCGGCACAGCCCTCGCGGCCCGCACCACCTTGTCCCTGCCCAGCACGCCCGTCCCAATACGCCCGATCCCTGGCCCGGCCTTCTCCGGCCAGAGGGCGGGAGGGGGCGACAATGGAGCGGGTGATGGGAATCGAACCCACGTCACCAGCTTGGAAGGCTGGTGCTCTACCATTGAGCTACACCCGCCCGGTCACCCGCCACGCCGCCGAATATCGGCCCCTGAGTCTGTGTCTGAGCTGTCGTGTATTCCCTGGTCCGCCGCCACCCCGGATCGTCAACCGTATGCCCCGGCAGCGATCCATCGCGACCAGGGTCTTCGTGCGCCCGCCCGGCGCCACTGATACCGCGCCACGCGGCGCCCGAACTTCTTCAGCGCCTATAGGCGCCGCCCGTTTACAGACCGGATTGGTCCGGCCCGGGTCTTGCCGCCACCAACGCCATGGTGCGGTGGTGGTGGAGGGGGTAGGATTCGAACCTACGTAGACATAAGTCGGCAGATTTACAGTCTGCTGCCATTAACCGCTCGGCCACCCCTCCCTGCCTGGCTGGCGCAACCACCCCGAAAATCAGGGCTTGCAGCCAAAGCGCCCGCGCAATATCGAGATATTCCGAGCCCTGTCAACGACCCTGCCACTGTGGTCAAAGACCCCGCCACGGGAGTCAACGACCCTGCCACAAAGGGAAAGAACAAGCGTCGCGGTTTCCGGCATCCCGGCCACCACGGCGTCCCGTTCCTCGTCTCAACACTCTATATAGTCGAACCTCATGGCCGGACGCAACCGAGACAAAAACCCCTCCCGCCCGCCAGGGCCCGATAATGGCCCCGGTCGCAGCGGCCCGGGCCGCCGTGGGCGGCGGGCGGGCGGCACCGACTGGGTCTGGGGCCGCCACGCGGTCGAGGCGGCGCTGGCCAATCCCGATCGCGACTGCCAGCGCCTGGCCCTGACCGCCGAGGCTTTGGCCGATCTGGCGCCGGATCTGGCCGGCCGCGCCGCCCACCGCGACGTTGTGGGCCGCGGCGAGGTGACCCGCCTGCTGCCGCCAGGGGCGGTCCACCAAGGCATCGCCCTGCTGACCGGGCCGCCGGCGGCGGCCGATCTGGAGGATCTGATCCGTGCCAGCGGGCCGGCCGCAGTGCTTGTCGCGCTGGACCAGGCGAGCGACCCGCAGAATGTGGGTGCGGTCCTGCGCTCCGCCGCCGCCTTCGGCGCCACCGGCCTGATCCTGCCCGACCGCCATTCGCCGCCCCTGACCGGCACCGTCCTGAAAGCCGCCTCCGGCGCGGCTGAACGGGTACCGGTCGCCCGGGTGGTCAATCTGGCGCAGACCCTGGAGCGGCTGCAGGCGACCGGGTTCTGGTGCATCGGCCTGGATGCGGCGGGCGCGATGCCGCTCGATCAGGCGCCGCTGGAGGGACGGGTCTGTCTGGTGCTGGGCGCTGAAGGAGAGGGCCTGCGCCGTCTGACGCGCGAACGCTGTGACGCCCTCGCCCGCATTCCCATGGCCAGCGGCACCGAGAGCCTGAATCTGGCGGCCAGTGCGGCGGTGGTTCTGTGGGAGTGCTGGCGGCGGCGGGCCGCCATGACGCCCGGTTGACGGGGGCTAGCCGGGCTGGTCGGGCGGGCCGCCGGGCCGGGCTGATTGCAGGACGGGGCCGTCTGCGCCTAAGGTCCGGCCCGCCTGGGCCGGCTTAGCTCAGTGGTAGAGCAGCGGTTTTGTAAACCGAAGGTCGGGGGTTCAAATCCCTCAGCCGGCACCAGAGGGCGCGGCGCGATACGTCCAGGCCGCTCCGGCCTTCCGCCGTCAGCGGCGAAAGCCGGGCCCGGCTGTCAGCCCCGCGCCCCTTCCGCCAGCCACAGATCCGCATCGGCCGCGCCGACCGCCTTCAGCAGGACGCGCAGCTCGCTGTGGAAGTGCTGGCGGCTGACGAAACAGCTCTGCATGTGGCGCAGGCCCTGCCCCGGCTCATAGTAGGTGCGGCCGTGCAGGATACGCTGATTGTCATAGACCGACATGTCGCCTGGCTCCATGTGGTAGCGAATCTGAAAACGCGGGTCATGCAGCAGGCGGACCCAGCGGGCCAGCGCGTCATAGACCGGACGCACCTGATCCGGCGGCACGTCCAGCGGGTCCAGCGCCCGGTCGCTGAAACGAATACCCGCCAGATTTCCGTCTCCATCCAGGGTGATGGTCCGGCCGTGGGCGCGGTAGTCCAGGTCGTCCGACTGAATCGAATAGGGCAGCGGCGTACTGGCCAGCAGGTCGAACGCTTCCTCCGACTCATCGCGCAACGCCATGGCGATGGCGAAGCCGTCGGCGAGAAAGCTGTCGCCACCGCCGGGATTGGCCGCCAGGCAGTGAAAGAAGCTGATACCCGGCGGGTAGTAGCCATAATTGTTGTCGGTGTGCAGCGGCAGGAACTCCGTCACTTCGGTGCCGCCATAGTTGAAGGCGGAGTCCACCTTGATCTCCGACACGGGCCCGTGCTTGCCCTGACTCGGCACGCCGAACAGGCCGGCCACCTGGGCCACGGTGCCGGGTGAGGTCGGCACATTGGTGAGACGGGCGAAGCCGTAGTCGCGCACCTGGCGGGCCACAGCCAGACGGCCGTCGTCGCCCGCCGCCACCCGGTCATAGCCAAGGGCTGGCAAGCCATTGCCCATACGGCTATCCCACAGCACGGGCCGGTGGCGGGCGGCCTGACGGGTGGTCCGGTCATAGGCGTGACGGCGCAGCCATGCGGCGTCGTGGCGGGTGGCGCGGCCATCCGACCAGTCGATGGCCAGGGTGTCGCCGGCGGTGTCTATGTGCCGCGGCGTGACGGCGCCCGGCGCGTCCGGAAAGGAGGGGGTGGCGTCGCCGGACTTGGCGCCCTGCGCCGTCGGGAAGAACAGGTCGTGACGCAGCCAGACAAAATGATATCCGGTCGTATGTCCGTCACTGAAGCTGACCTGCAGCACTTCATCCGCCTGCGGCTCCGCCGATCGGATCGTCACCGTGTCAGTCATGATCACCCCTCGCCCGGGAACAGCACCGCACCTGTTGCCGCTATACGCTGACGCCGGGTCGGCCCGCCGGTCAAGCACCGGGCGCGAGCAATTGCATGGCGGCCGGCCAACCGGCCAAGATAACGCACCACCGAGGACCACCAGCCCCATAAGGACAGCACCATGCGCCAGAACGCCCTGAAAGCCCTGTGGCGTGACGGCAAGCCGGCGATCAATGCCTGGCTTGGCGTCGCCTCCAGCTTTTCGGCCGAAGTCATGGCCCATGCCGGCTTTGACACCGTGACGGTGGATACCCAGCACGGCATGGTGGACGGACAGCAGGCCATCGCCATGCTGCAGGCCATCTCCACCACCGAGGCAACGCCGCTGATGCGGGTGGTGTGGAACGATCCGGCGCTGATCATGAAGGCGCTGGACTCCGGCGCCTATGGCATCATCTGCCCGATGGTCAACACGGCCGAGGAATGCCGGGCCTTCGTCGGTGCCTGCCGCTATGCGCCGGACGGCTATCGCAGTGTCGGCCCGGCCCGCGGCACGCTGTATGGCGGCAGTGATTATCTGCTGCACGCCAATGACGAGATCGTCACCCTGGCCATGATCGAAACCCGTCAGGCGATGGACAATCTGGAGGCGATCCTGGATGTGCCGGGACTGGACGGAGTCTATATCGGCCCCAATGACCTGTCCCTGTCGCTGGGCTATGCCGCCTCGCCGGACCCGCAGGACAAGGAAGTGCTGGAGGCCATCGCCCGCGTGCGCAAAGCGACCAAGGCGCGCGGCCAGGCCTGCGCCATGCACTGCACGGGCGGCGCCATGGGCCGGCGGCTGATCGAGCAGGGCATGGACCTGGTGACCGTCGCCATCGACTGGCGGATGATGGCCCTTGGTTCGGCGGCGGAAATCAAGGCGGCGCGCGGCGCCTGAATCGTCACACAGTCTGAGGGGGCGGCCAGAGGTCCACTTTGGGGCGGATGGCTAGAGATTGGCCAGCATGCCGCCATCCACCGCCAGAATGGCACCGCTGACGAAGGCGCCGGCCGGCGAGGCGAGGAAGATGGCGGCGCCGGCCACCTCGTCCGGCTCACCCCAGCGGCCGAGCGGTGTGCGCTGTTCGATCCAGCGGGCAAAACCGGAGTCCGGATCTTGCCACAAGGGGCGGTTGAGCTCCGTCTTGAAATAGCCGGGGGCGATGGCGTTAGCGGTGATGCCCTGCGGCCCCAGCTCCACCGCGAGAGCGCGGGTCAGGCCATGCAGTCCGGCCTTGGCGACCGCATAGGCCGCAACCCCCGGCCGGGCGACGAAACCCATGACCGAGGCCGTCAGGATAATACGGCCACGGCCGGCCGGCACCATGCGCCGGGCCGCCTCGCGGGCCAGAACAAAGCAGGCGGTGAGGTTGGTTTCGGTCACCTGGCGGTAGTCGTCGGTGGTCACCTCCAGCAGCGGCTTGCGGACGCCGATACCGGCATTGAGCACGATCGTATCGAGACGACCATGCCGCGCCATGAGCCGGTCCAACGCGGCGATGGCCGCCGCCTCGTCGGTCACGTCAAAGGCTGCTGCCTCGCCACTGTGGCCGGCCGCCGCCAGCTCTTCGCAACGCGCGGCAAGCGTCGCGCCATCCCGTCCGTTGAGCACCACATGAGCGCCCTGCCCCGCCATGGCGCGGGCCATGGCCCAGCCAAGCCCGCGTGACGCACCGGTCACCAGCACCACCTGCCCGGCCAGAGAGAAAAGATCGCCGGCCGGCGCAGGGCTGGTCATGGCGCCGCCTGACATGGCGCGGGCGCCGGCACAGCCGGACGGCGGACCGTCGACGGGTCAGCCGACCTTGACCGGCTTGATCTCCGGGAAGGCATCGGTCTTTTTGGTCGACCCAGACATGGTGGCCGGGTCGGTGGCGTAGAAGGTCACGCACATCTCGTCACCGGCTTCGTAAACGAACTTGGTGTCCTTGGGGATCCACAGGATATCACCGGGCCCTACATTCCAGCGCTTGTCGCCCTGACGCAGGCTCATCTTGCCAGAGATGATGTAGAGGATTTCGTTATAGCCCTTAACCGTGTGCTCCATCTCGCACTTCCGGAAGTGGCAGAAGCCGCCGCCAATGCCGCCGCTGTTGCCGGCATTGATGACCGGCACCGTGAAGACCGGCCGGGCGTTGTCGATGGTCTGGTCCTTGCGGCTGAAAGCCTGAATTCCGGACATGTGATATCTCCCTTGCGATAGCGATGGACGTCGAATGGCTGACCGGTCACTGCGGGGCACCGGATGGCCCGGCCAGTCTAGCGCCGGACGGCACAGAGTCGATTCCCCGTCCCGGCCATACTTCATGGCCATTAGTCCCCCGGCCATGCTTCATGGCCATTAGTCCCCCGGCCATACTTCATGGCCATTAGTCAGAGTCCCTGCTAGCTTTTCGGCAGATGACCGACCGGGCACCGCCGGCGCCCGTTGTCGGCATGACGGTCCTTCATGGGGAATGAGCGACATGGACGAAATCCGATTGATCGAACTGAGCGGGTCGCCGCGGACGCGTGGCCGTCAACATGGCGAGACCCTGCGGCACGAGATCGGCGCACTGTACGACACCTTCCGCGGCCTGATGGCGCGGGGCGAGCACGGCGCACCAGGCTTCGATGAAGCGACTATCAATGCCTATGCCGGGGCCCACTGGCCGGCCATCCGCCGCGATGCACCCGATCTGGCCGACGAGATCGAAGGCATCGCCGAGGGCGCGGCGACCAGCCGCGACGCCATCATGACCCTGACCTGTGTCGCGGAGGTCCGCCGACTGCGTCAGGGCCGGGTGCGCCAGAGCCTGATCGACGCCGGCCACCTGGCGGCCGAGGGCCAGCGTGGCTGCACCTGTTTCGGCGTTCAGGGCGGCGCGGCGCGCGACGGCAATGTCTATCTCGGTCAGAACTACGATATCGAGCCGTTGTGGACGCCCATTGCCTTCCGCATCGCGGCCCATGACGACAGCCCGGCGCAGGTGGCCATCGGCCACGCGGGGATCATGTGCGAGTTCGGCGTCAATGACGCGGGCATCGGTTTTGTCGCCAGCGCCATTCTGGTCCAGGACCAGCGGCCAGGCCTGCCCGCGCCGGTGATTGGCCGGATGATCCTGTCACGGCGAACGCTGAGCGAGGCGACGGACGCCGTGGTCAAGGCCGAGCGCACTATCGGCATCCACTATCTGATCGGCTCTGATTTCGGTCTGATGGACGTGGAGACCAGCGCGGCACAACACGCGGTCACTTATGTGACGGCGGACAGCGTCGCCTTCGCCAATCACATCCGCGCAGACTCCCTGCAGCCGCTCAGCCTGGGCGTTTATGGCCACAGCACCTTCGTCCGTGAAGGACGCATGATGCAGCTTCTGGCGCGCAGTCATGGCGAGATTTCAGCCGGGATCCTGCAGGCCTGCCTGGCGGATCATGCGGATTCGCCGCTCAGCATCTGTGGCCATGTGGCGGACGGACGGTCCACCTGTGAGTCGCGGGCGTCGGTTGTGCTGCGGCCGGCCGACGGCACTCTATGGGTCAGCGACGGAACGCCGTGCGCCCATTCCTGGCGCGAAATCCGGGCCGGCGGTCCGGGCGCGGTGGCCGGGCTGCGCACGGTCGCCTGAGCCGCACCGGCATGGCCCGTCGCGGGATAGGCGAAGGCCGCCAGGCCTCGCCGGCGCTGGCCTACACCCTTCTCACTCTGGCGGCCCTGTTCTGGTCAGGAAATTTCCTGCTGGCGCGGGCGGTGCATCTGGATGTGCCGCCGATCGGCCTCAACTTCTGGCGCTGGGTGTTGGCCCTGCTGATACTCCTGCCGTTCGCGGGCGCGGCAGCCTTGCGCCACCGGGCCGTCCTCGGCGCCCACTTCGGCCTGCTTCTGTTGCTGGGCGGTCTTGGCATCGCCGGGTTCAACAGCGCCGCCTATCTGGCGTTGGGCGCCACCACCGCGGTCAACGGGGTGCTGATCGTCTCGGCCACGCCGGTGCTGATCGTGCTGGTGTCGTGGCTGCTGGACCGGCGGCCGGCGACGCCGCGCCAGATAGCCGGGGTTGCGCTGTCGCTGGCCGGCGCCCTGGTCATCATCACCCGCGGCGATATTGCGGTCATCGCCAGTCTAGGCTTCAACCGGGGCGATCTGTGGATGGTCCTGGCGATCACCTTCTGGGCAACCTATTCGGTTCTGCTGCGCCGCGCGCCGCCGGACGTGCCGCCGCTGGCCCTGCTCACCACACTGGTCGCCATCGGCCTGGTTCTGCTGCTGCCGGTCTATGTGGCGGAAGCCATCTGGGGGCGGCCCATGCCGGTGACCTGGGTCAGCGCCGGATCGATCGCCTATGTGGCGCTGTTCGCCTCCATCGGCGCCTATGTCAGTTGGAACCGGGCCGTCGCCATGGTCGGGCCCAATGTGTCGGGCCTGTTCCTGCACCTGATGCCGGTGTTCACCACCCTGGGCGCGGTGCTGCTGCTGGACGAGTCCCTGCGCCTGTTCCACCTGCCGGGGATCGGCCTTATCGGCCTTGGCCTGTGGCTCGCCACATTAGCGCGTCCGCAGAGAGCGTCCGGATCGGGGCCACGCCCCGCGACAACGGCAGGCGACGCCGGCTGACACCCGGCCGGTCAGCGGCGCCCTGTCAGTCGGCCCCAATATTGTCGATCAGGCGGGTCGCGCCGAGACGTGCGGCGGCAAGGATGCGCCGGGCGGCGGCGCCAGGGTCAGCGGCCGGCCCAAGGGTGGCGGCGTCACGCACGGTCACATAATCCACGTCACTGAAGCCGGCGGCGACGAGCGCCTGTCCGGCAGCCTGACAGGCAACGGCCGCCGGTTGGCCGGCGGCAAGACGGGAGCGGGTCTCTTGCAGGGTCTGGTGCAGCATCGGCGCGATGCGCCTTTGACCGGGCGTCAGATAAGCATTGCGCGACGATAGAGCCAGGCCGTCGCCTTCCCGCACGGTCGGCCCCGACAATATCCGCACCGGTATATCGAGATCGGCCACCAAGCGGCGGATGATGACCAGTTGCTGCCAGTCCTTTTCGCCGAACACCGCATAGTCAGGAAGAACCCGCAGCAGCAGCTTGGTGACTACCGTTGCCACCCCCTCGAAATGGCCGGGTCGTGCCAGGCCGCACAAATCATCGCCCAGTCGCGCCACCCGGACGGTGGTGGCAAAACCCGGCGGATAGATGTCATCAGCCGGCGGCGCATAGCACAGGCCAACCCCCGCCCGGGCCATGGTGGCGAGATCGCCCGCCTCATCGCGCGGATAGCGGGCCAGATCCTCACCGGCGGAGAACTGGCGCGGATTGACGAACAGACTGGCCACCACCCGGTCGGCGGCGCGGCCGGCGATGGTCATGAGCGAGACATGGCCGGCATGGAGCGCACCCATGGTCGGCACCAGGGCTATGCTGTGGCCGGCGCCGCGCCATTCGGCAAGCGCCGCCTGCAGCGCGTCACGCCGCCGCACCACCAGCACATCAGCCACCGGGTCAGGCCTTGCGGGTGTCCGGCCGCCGGCCAGGCGGCCAGGCATTGCCGGGATAAATATTCTCCGGCTGAGGAAAGCGCCGGGCGCGCACGTCGGCGGCGTAGCGCGCGGCAGCCTGTTCAATGGCCTCGTCGAGACGGGCGTAGCGGGTGACGAAGCGCGGCACGTCCGGTCCATTGAGGCCCAGCATGTCCTCACTCACCAGAATCTGGCCGTCGCAGAAGGCTGACGCACCGATGCCAAGGGTCGGCGCGGGCACCTCGGCGGTGATGGCGCGGGCCACAGGTTCGGCCACCGCCTCCACCACCAGAGCGAAGGCGCCGGCGGCGGCGATCGCCTGTGCATCATCACGCACCCGCCGGCCGGAAACCGCATCTCTGCCCTGCACCCGGTACCCACCGACCGTGTTCACCGACTGTGGCTGCAGCCCCACATGGCCCATGACCGGAATGCCACGGCGCACCAGGAAGGCGACGGTCTCAGCCATGTCCAGACCACCCTCCAGCTTTACCGCCTGGGCGCCGGTCTCCTGCAACACGCGGGCGGCGCTGCGAAAAGCCTGCACCGGCGATTCCTGGTAGGAGCCGAACGGCAGGTCAATGACGACGCAGGCACGATGGCTGGCCGCCACCACGGCCCGGCCGTGGGCGATCATGATCCGGAGGGTGACCGGCAGGGTGCTGTCATAGCCGTAGAGCACCATGCCCACCGTATCGCCCACCAGCAGCAAATCCGCATGGCCATCGAGCGCTCGGGCCATGGGCGCCGTATAGGCGGTGAGCGCGACGATGGGTTGGCCGCCCTTGCGCCCGGCAATAGCGGCGGTTGTGGTGCGCTGTGTGGCACGGGGGGTTGAAGTGGACATGGTGCGGTCAGGCTGTTTCGCGACAGGTTGGCGTCAGGCCGCGGCCATCACGCGGCGGGCAGCCTCCAGCAACAGAATATCATTGCCGCGCCCGGCGATCAGCGACAAACCGATAGGACAACCGCCGACCCGGCCCAGCGGCAAACTGACCTGAGGCAAGCGGGCCAGGCCGGCGATGCAGGTGAGCGTCAGGGTGCGGGCCCGAAAATCCTCAAACACCGCCTGGCCGGCGTCCTTGCGTGGCGCCGCATCGGGCGCCGCTGGCAGGCACAGGATGGCGCCGTCGGCCAGCAGCGCGTCCATGTGCCGGGTGATCGTCTCACGCCGCCGCGCCGCCGCCGCAACCACCGCCGGATCCACGTCGCGAGCGGCGATGAAGCGCTCGCGGACGCCTGGACCAAAGTCAGGGTCGGTCGCCTCAATCCATGCGCCATGGGTTTTCCAGATCTCACTGAACTGCAACGGACGGAAAGTGTCGAGCCAGATGGCAAGGCCGTCGGCCGCCACGGTCAGCGGCGTCGCCGGACCCAGCACCTGTTCGGCCAGACGGCGGGCCGGCGCCAGCGCCTGCTGCGCCGCGGCGACCGGCACGGCAAAGGCATCCTCGGCCAGCAACAACCGACCCGGTGCGGTGACCGCAGCCGGAGTGTGATCCTGCAGCAGGACACGGCCAACCAGCTCCAGCAGCAGGGGGTCGCGGGCAAACCAGCCGCATGTGTCGAAACTGGGCGCCAGCGGCATGACATGATCCAGCGCGATGCGGCCATGACTGGGCCGAAATCCCAGGATGCCGCAGAAGCTGGCGGGCGCCCGCACCGAACCGCCGGTATCGGAGCCGACCGCAAAGTCCACCGCGCCGCCGGCCACCGCTGCCGCCGAGCCGGACGAGGATCCGCCCGGCACACGATCGGGGCAGGCACTGTTCAGGGGCGTTCCGTGGTGATGGTTGGCGCCAATGATGGAGAAGGCCAGCTCGTCGGTGATGGTCTTGCCCGTCATACGGGCGCCGGCCGCCAGCAACCGCGCTACGGCCGGCGCCGTATGGCCGGCCGGCCAATGACTGCGCAGCCAGTCGGGGTTGCCGCAGCCGGTGACATGGCCGGCAATGTCATAGATATCCTTGACCGCAAAGGAGCGGCCCACCAGAGGACCGCTGGCCGCACCCGGCAGGGCTACATCCTCGTGCGGCACAAAGCAGCCAAGGTGTGCAAAGCGGCGGCGGAAGTGAGTTTCGGCTGAAGGGTCGCTCGGCATTTCGTTCATGGTTCAATCCGTAGGGGGCCAGTAGGGGGCCAGCGGGGGCCCGTGGCGACTATGATTGCGGCCCTGTGTGCACATCGCGGCGGGCCTTGCACCGCAACAAACAGGGACCGACAGTCGGCTCCTGATCGCCCCTTGTCGAGGCTAGCGCACCATGAAGCTGATCTATACGCCGAGTGACGGCTATATCCACAAGGTCCTGGCCTTCGCCCAGGAGGCCGGCGTTCTGGACCGCATGGAGATGGTGCCGGTCATCCCCTTCGCAGCGGATGTGGATATCAGCGCCATCAACCCGCTGGGCAAGGTGCCGACGCTGGTGACGGACCAGGGCGAGGCAATCTATGGCGGCCCGGTCATCTGCCAGTATCTGGACTCCCTGTCACCTGGTCCAAGCCTCTATCCCGGCCCGGGGCCGGCCCTGTGGCGCACCCTGACCCGCATCACCCTGGCCGAAGGAGTGTTTGAAGCCATGGTGGCGCTGAGCCTGGAGTCACGGTTTGCGCCGGAGCAGCAACGCCAGGGCGATGTGGAGCGTGCCTGGCGCAAGGTGGTCAAGGGCCTCGACCGCATGGAGCAGGACGCCGCCGAGCCGGGCCCGTTCGACGCGGCGCAGATATTCACCGCCGGAGCGGTCAGCTTCGTCGAGGCGGTGGCGGCCAATGTGGGCAAGGCCCTTGCCGGCCTCGACCCGGCCTACGACTGGCGGGCCGGCCGACCGGTCCTGGCCGCCTGGTATGACCAGGTCAAGACCCGACCGTCCCTACGCAAAGTACGTATTCCACCGAATTAGAGCCCGCCGTAAGGGGCTCCGCCGCAGGCTACCAACCTGAAACCGCCCGAGTGAGACGTCCTACCCAACCCGCCGCAGGAGACCCCCATGAGCCCCGCCGATAGCGCCTATCCCCGTGACCTGATCGGCTATGGCGAGACGCCGCCACACGCCCAATGGCCCGGCGACGCGAGAATCGCCGTCTCTATCGTCGTCAACTACGAGGAGGGTGCGGAATATTCGATCCTGCACGGTGACGGCCACTCGGAATCAATACTGTCGGAGGTGGCCGGCCTGTCACAACTGCCGGGCCAGCGCGAAGTCAATATAGAGAGCATGTATGAGTATGGCAGCCGGGCCGGATTCTGGCGGGTGATGCGCATTCTGCAGGAGCGTGAGCTACCGGTGACGATCTATGCCTGCGGCATGGCGCTGGAACGCAACCCGGCAGCGGCCGAGGCGATTGCCCGCACGGGCTGGGAGGTGTGCAGCCACGGCTGGCGGTGGATCGACTATCACGGCATGGACGAAGCGCTGGAGCGCGAGCACATGGCGCGCAACGTAGACAGCCTGACGCGGCTGATCGGCCGCCGGCCGGTAGGCTGGTATACCGGGCGGCCGAGCCAGAATACCCGCCGGCTGGTCGTGGAGCATGGCGGCTTTCTTTATGATTCCGATGGCTATGCCGACGACCTGCCTTATTGGGAGACGGTCGGTGGTCAACCGCACCTGATTGTGCCGCACCAGTTCGACAACAATGATTCGAAGCTCGTGCACGTCAACGGCTTCTCCTATGGCGGCCACTACGAGCAATACCTGCGGGACAATTTCGACATGCTGTACGCCGAGGGCGCGGAGCGGCCGAAGATGATGACCATCAGTCTGCATTCGCGAATCATCGGCCGGCCCGGGCGGGCCATGGCGCTGATCCGGGCCCTGGACCACATCCGGCGACACGACAGGGTGTGGTTTACCGACCGCCAGGCAATCGCCCGTCACTGGGCCGCCACCCACCCGGCCGCCACCTACCCGACCGGCGGCTGAGGCGGTCCGGACAGTGCAGAACCGGCAGCGCGGAGCCGGAAACAGGCAGGCCGGCAACGCCCGCATTGGCTTCACAACTTCGCGAACAGGCAGCAGCGGCCTTTGACCGGGATTCGCCGCCTGATAGCGTCCGCCGATCCGCGCCCTACCGGGCGCTGTCCGGACACTTCAATCCGGGGAAGCTTATGCCTCGCATTGTAATAACCGCCGTGATCGCCGCCGCCGCCGGTGCGCTGGTCATGTGGCTGGTTCTCAGCCAGACCGGCGACCATGGCCCGATGATGGCTGACGACGCCATGGACAATGGCGAGACCATGGCCAGCGACGGCACCATGGCCAGCGATGACGCCATGAGCAGTGACTCCATGAGCGACGACGCCATGATGGCGGCCGGCCTGGATATGGATGCGGATGACGTGATTGCCGCTCGCCGCGCCATTATGCGCAGTGTCGGCGCCCATACCGGTCTGCTGAGCGCCGTCGCCAAGGGCGAACTGGCCTTCGGCGCCCATGTCACCAACAGCGCCAAGGCGTTGCAGGCGCTGGCCAACGGGTATGGCCATCTGTTCCCGGCCGGCACCGGGGCCGCTGACGGAGACACCAACGCGCTGGATGTCATCTGGGATAACATGGCGGACTTCGATAGCAAGCTGAGTGACATGCAGATGGCCGCCGCCAACCTGGCCGACGCGACAGATGCCGCAGGCGTCGGCGCCGGTATGCAGGCGCTGGGTGGCTCGTGTCAGGCCTGCCACCAAACCTACCGCAAGCCGCTCAACTGACGGCCGGCGTTTTCCCATAGTGGCAAAAGCCCGGCCCCGGCCGGGCTTTTGTTTGCCGGCGGCTGGTGCCCGAGCGGTCAGACAGCCGGCGCCTTGCGGATACGGAAGATGAGGCGCTCACCCTCCTCCGCCACGGACAGAAGCTCATCGCCGGTAGTCTCGCAGAAAGAGCGAAAGTCGGCTCGCGCGCCGGGATCGGTGGCGATCACCCGCAGGACACCGCCCGGTGGCACCGGCTTCAGGGCCCGCCGCGCCAGCAACACCGGTATGGGGCACTTCTGGCCGGATGTGTCGAGGATCGTCTCGTCAGCGCCATGACCGGCCGTGGCGGCGGGGTCGGGCCGGCCGGTCATGGCCGTTCCGCCACACCGGCACGAGCGCCTGTACCGGCACCCGGGAATAACAAAAAGCTGCACATTCCGCGCCTCTTCGGTTGACCGCGAGTCGTCACGGGCAGAGTATGCGCCTCGCCCCGTCGGGCACCTGGATTCTCCGGCCGGATTCTCCGCCGACGCATGAATATATACCTGCCCATTGCCGAGCTTTCGGTCAACGTCTTCATCATCCTGGGACTGGGCGGCGGTGTGGGGTTTCTCTCCGGCCTGTTCGGCGTCGGCGGCGGCTTTCTGATGACGCCGCTGCTGATTTTCATTGGCATTCCACCGCCGGTCGCCGTCGCCACCGAAGCCAATCAGATCGTTGCCTCGTCAGTGTCGGGCGTTCTCGCCCACTGGCGGCGCAACAATGTGGATTTCAAGATGGGGCTGGTGCTGCTGGCCGGCGGCATCATCGGCTCGACCCTCGGTGTGTGGCTGTTCAGCGTACTGCGCAACCTTGGCCAGATTGATCTGGTGATTTCCCTGTCCTACGTCCTGTTCCTCGGCATCATCGGCGCGCTGATGCTGCAGGAAAGCGTGCGCGCCATCCTGCGCCGGCGCAGCGGCGGTGGCGCGCGTCGCAAACTGCACCAGCATACGTGGATGCACGGCCTGCCGTTCAAGATGCGCTTTCGCAAATCGCGCCTCTATATCAGTGCCCTGTTGCCGCTGGCGATCGGTGTTCTGGTGGGTATTCTGGCGGCGATCATGGGCGTCGGCGGCGGCTTCATCATGGTGCCGGCGATGATTTATCTTCTGGGTATGCCGACCGCCGTGGTGGTCGGCACCTCCCTGTTCCAGATCATATTCGTCACTGCCAACGTGACCTTTCTGCAGTCCGTACAGAACCAGACCGTTGACGTGGTTCTGGCCCTGCTGCTGCTGACCGGCGGCGTCATCGGCGCGCAGATCGGCAGTCGGTTCGGCGGCCGCTTGCAGGGCGAGGAATTGCGCGGCCTGCTGGCGCTGATGGTGCTTATGGTCTGCGGCAAGCTGCTGTTCGACCTGGTGGTGACGCCAGGCGACGTATACAGCCTGGGGCCACTGGGGCACGGCTCATGAGAACCTCGTTGCGCTCGGTCCTGACCGTGATGCTGGCGCTGACCGCACTGGCGGGCAGTGCGCCGGCGGCGCAACTGGCGGTCGACCTGTCGGACCACACGGTGGCTATTTCCACCGGTTTCGCCGGAACCAGCTTGCTGTTGTTCGGCGCCACGGAACAAGATGGCGATCTGGTGGTGGTGGTCACCGGGCCAAAGCATGACATGACAGTGCGCCGCAAATCGCGGGTGAGCGGCGTGTGGGTCAACACGGAGTCCGCCACCTTCGGTGGCGTTCCGGGGTTTTATGCGGTGGCGGCCACCCGACCGCTGGACCAGGTGACCGACGAAGCGGCGCGGCGGCGACACGAGATCGGCTTTGAGAACATTGCCCTGCAGCGACCGCTTGGGGTGGCGCCGGAAACCGTCACGGCCTTTCGTGACGGCCTGCGCCGCAACCTGGTCAAGGCCGGTCTGGTTGTGACGGAAACGCGAGCCGTTGAGGTCATCGACGAGCGTCTGTTCCGCACCCGAATCGCCATGCCGTCGAACGTTCCCATCGGCACCTATCTGACCCGCGTCATGCTGTTTCAGGATGGCGAACTCATCAGTGTGCGAACAACGCCCCTGCGGGTGGAGCGCACTGGAGTGGGCGCCAGTGTCTTTGAGTTCGCTCATAACCAGTCGGCCATATACGGCCTGGTCGCCATTGCCCTGGCGCTGGCCGCCGGCTGGTTTGCCGCTATCGTCTTCCGCCGCTAGGGCCATGCTCTTGCAGCACACCGGCCGACAACGGACAATGCGGACATGAGCGATGTCCCTGTCAGCGGCAATCCAGCCGGCGATAACCCGCCCGAAGGCGGTCGCGTCTTTCTCGTCGTTCTCGACGACAGTGAGGAACTGCGCGCGGCGCTGCGCTTCGCCTGTCGTCGCGCCGCCAAGACCAATGGCCGGGTCGCCCTTCTGTACGTTACGGAGCCGACCGAGTTCGAGCACTGGGCGGCGGTCGGCAACCTGATGCGCGAAGAAGCGCGGGAAGAGGCGGAGCAACTGCTGCAACGCTATTCCGCCCAGGTGCATGAGATATCCGGCCAGATGCCCACCCTATATCTGCGCGAGGGCAACCGCCGGGACGAACTGCTGAACCTTATTGATGAAGAGCCGTCCATATCCGTCCTGGTGCTGGCCGCCAGCGGTGGCCGCAAGGGCCCCGGCCCGTTGATCAGCTTTCTGACCGGTCGCGGCGCTGGACGTCTGCATGTACCCCTGACCATCGTGCCGGGCAGCCTGAGCGATGAGCAGATCGACGGCCTGACCTGACCTGGCCCTGCCCTGACCTGGTCCGGCCTTGACCTGAACGGGCCGCTGGCCGACGGTGCGGACCGCGCGCAGGCACCGGCCCGACCGGTCATCAGCCCCATGGAGTTTGCATGACAACGGATTTCTGGAGCGGCCGCGAGCAGGTGGACACCTCGCCCAAGGTGGCGGACGAGGTCAAGACCACCACCTGCTACATGTGCGCCTGCCGCTGCGGCATCAAGGTGCACCTGCTGAACGGTCAGATCCGCTACATCCAGGGCAATCGCGATCATCCGGTCAACAAGGGCGTACTGTGCGGCAAGGGATCGGCGGGCATCATGACCCAGCACTCGCCGGCCCGCCTGACCCGGCCGCTGCGCCGCAAGGGACCGCGCGGCAGTGGCGAGTTCGAGGAAATAAGCTGGGACGAGGCGTTGGCCACGGCGAGCGACTGGCTGGGCCGCATTCGCGCCAGCGACCCGCGCCGGCTTGCCTTCTTTACCGGACGCGACCAGAGCCAGGCCCTGACCGGCTGGTGGGCAACCCAGTTCGGCACACCCAACTATGCCGCCCATGGCGGCTTCTGCTCCGTCAATGTGGCGGCGGCCGGGCTCTATACCCTCGGCGCCTCATTCTGGGAGTTCGGCGAGCCGGACTGGGAGCAGACCCGCTACCTGCTGATGTTCGGTGTGGCGGAGGACCATGATTCAAACCCCATCAAGATCGGCCTGGGCCACCTGAAGACGGCGGGCCAGGCGAAGTTCGTCTCGGTCAATCCGGTCAAGACCGGCTATTCCGCCATCGCCGACGAATGGATCGGCATTCGGCCGGGCACCGACGGCCTGTTCGTCCTGGCGCTGGTGCACGAGCTGCTGCGCGCCGGCAAGGTGGACCTGGACTATCTGGCCATGACCAGCAATGCGCCGTGGCTGGTGATCAGCGATGAGGGCAAGGGCGAGGACGGTCTGTTCGCGCGCGGCGAGGATGGCGAGGCGCTGGTCTGGGACCAGGCCGGCGAGCGGCTGGCCAGCGCCACGGACCCGGCAGCCCGACCGGCCCTGACCGGCACCCGCCCACTGCCGGACGGACGCCAGGGCGAGACCGTCTTCAGCCTGTTGGCGCGGCGCTATCTCGACCCGGCCTATGGGCCGGATGCGGTGGCCGAACGGTGCGGTGTGCCGGCGGCGACGATCCGGCGCATCGCCGCCGAACTGGCGCACGCCGCCTTCGACCAGGCCATCACCGTGCACCAGCCGTGGACCGACTGGCGCGGCAAGCAACACCAGACGGTCACCGGGCGGCCGGTGGCCATGCACCTGATGCGCGGCATCTCCGCCCACTCCAACGGTTTTCAGACGGTGCGCGCGGTGCATGTGCTGCAGCTCCTGCTGGGGGCGGTGGAGACGCCGGGCAGCTTCCGCTTCAAGCCGCCCTATCCCAAGGCGACACCGCCGCCGCTGCGGCCCGCCGGCAAACCAGGCGACGTGACGCCGGGCCAGCCGCTGAAAGGCCCGCCGCTTGGCTTTCCCATGGGCCCGGAAGATCTGGTGATCGACGCCGACGGCAACCCACTGCGTCTGGACAAGGCGTTCAGTTGGGAGGCGCCGCTGGCCGCCCACGGCATGATGCACACGGTGATCCGCAACGCCTGGGCCGGTGATCCCTACCCGGTGGATACGCTGTTCATGTACATGGCCAACATGGCCTGGAACTCCTCCATGAACACCAAAGCCACCATAGACATGCTGGCCGACATGAACGAGGACGGCAGCTATCGCATTCCGCGCATCATCTATTCCGATGCCTTCTATTCCGAGATGGTGCCCTACGCCGACCTGATCCTGCCGGACACCACCTATCTGGAGCGGTGGGACTGTATTTCCACCCTGGACCGGCCGATCGGCGATGCGGAAGCGGCGGGCGACGCCATCCGCCAGCCGATCATGCCGCTGGACCGCGATGTGCGTCCCTTTCAAGACGTGCTGATTGACCTGGGCGCCAGGCTAGGCCTGCCGGGGCTGGTAAAGGAGGATGGCACACCACGCTATCCCGGCGGCTATGCCGACTATATGGTCAATCATGAGCGTACGCCCGGCGTCGGCATGCTCACCGGCTTTCGCGGCCCCGACGGCGACCAGTTCGGCAAGGGGCCGGCCAATCCCGACCAGTTGCAGCGCTATATCGCCAATGGCTGTTTCTACCGCCATGAGATTCCGCCGGCCGGTCGCTATCTGAAGACACAGAATCGCGACTATCTGGAGTGGGCGGCGGCAGCCGGCTTCATCGGCAAAGCGGCGCCAATCGTCTTTCAGCTATATGTGGAGCCGCTGGCGCGCCTGCGTCAGGCGGCACGCGGTCATGGCCCGGTGCAGCCGCCGGACCGCCACCGCGCGCGTCTGCAGGCCTATTGCGACCCGCTGCCCATCTGGTATGCGCCGTTCGAAGAAAGCGGGTTGGATGAAGAGACCTATCCCCTGCACGCGATCACCCAGCGGCCCATGGCGATGTATCACTCGTGGGGATCGCAGAACGCCTGGCTTCGACAGATCCACGGCTCCAACCCGCTATATGTGAACCGGGCCTGGGCAACCGGTCAGGATCTGAGCGATGGTGACTGGGTGTGGATTACGTCGCCGTGGGGACGGGTCAAGGCTGAAATCAAGTTGATGGAAGGGGTGCAGCCGGAAACGGTCTGGACATGGAACGCCATCGGCAAACGGCGCGGCGCCTGGAATCTGGATTCGGACGTGGCGGAATTCCGCCGCGGCTTCCTGCTGAATCATGTGATCACCGAGTTGCTGCCGGCGCAGGGCGACGGTTATCGTTATGCCAATGCCGACCCGATCACCGGCCAGGCAGCGTGGTACGACCTGCGCGTCCGGCTGCAGAAGGTGGCGCCGGAAGAAGCCGGCGAGACCGAACCACGCTTTGCCGAGCCGCGGCTGCCCCACAATATGCCGGTCAGGCCGCACATCCTGCGCCGCGGCACCATGTTCCGGCCCGATGGAGACGGCTCATGACCAGCCTGCCGCGACAGACGGATGGTGGCCGCCGGAAAAAGCTGGGCCTGGTCATCGACCTGGATATCTGCGTCGGCTGTCATGCCTGCGCCGTCAATTGCAAGGAATGGAATGACGGTGGCCACTCCGCGCCGCTGACCGACCAGGAGCCCTATGGCAAGGACGTGAGCGGTGTGTGGTTCAACCGCATCCACAGCTATGAGTGCGGCGACGGCCCGACCAGCCGGACGGTGCACTTCCCGAAATCGTGCCTGCATTGCGAGACGCCGGCCTGCGTCACCGTGTGTCCGACAGGCGCCTCCTACAAGCGCGAGGAAGACGGCATCGTCCTGGTCAATGCCGACACCTGCATCGGCTGCAAACTGTGTTCATGGGCGTGCCCCTATGGCGCGCGCGAATATGACCAGAGCGACGGTGTGATGAAGAAGTGCACCCTGTGCATCGACCGCATCTACAACGAGAATCTGGAAGAGGTGGACCGGGTGCCGGCCTGTGTTTCCACCTGTCCGGTAAGCGCCCGTCATTTTGGCGATCTGGGTGACCCGGACTCTGACGTGTCGCATCTGGTAACGGAGCGCGGCGGCTTCGACCTCATGGCGGAGCTGGGCTATCAGCCGGTGAACAAGTACCTGCCGCCGCGGCCGCGCAAGGACAAGAGCGGCGCCACGGGCACCGGCGACGCCCTGACGCCGCTGGCCGAGCTGGCGGCGGCCGGCAGCGACAGCGCGGCCGGGGCCAAGGGCTTCCTCGGCTGGGTTGACCGCATGTTGTCGGCATAGGACAGAGGGCGAAGCGATGCATCCGGCCTATTCCGTCATTTTCTTCACCACCGCCTCCGGGACCGGCTATGGCCTGCTGGGCCTGCTGGGCATTCTGGTGGCCAGCGGCCATCTGCCGGCCGACCCGGTGCTGGGCCTTGTGGGCCTGGGGCTGGCCATGGCGCTGATCACCGGTGGCCTGCTGTCCTCCATGGCCCACCTGGGGCATCCTGAGCGCTTCCTGCGGGCGCTGACTCAGTGGCGCTCGTCGTGGCTGTCGCGCGAGGGGGTCGCCTCAATCCTCACCTACGGTCCGCTGGCCTGGCTTGGTATCGGCTGGGTGTTCTTTGCCGATGCACCGGAGGCCTGGCGCTTGGCGGGACCCATCGCCGCGGTCCTGTGCCTGATCACCGTATGGTGCACCGGCATGATCTACGCCAGCCTGCCGACCGTGCCGCAGTGGCATACGGTGCGAACCAACTGGGCTTATGTAGCCCTGGCCGTCGCCGGCGGCGCACTGCTGCTTAACGTGTTGCGCCTGCCATGGGCGCCGTTCGAGCCCCTGTTCGCCATAATGGCCATCGTCGGCCTGGCGCTGGGCTGGATGGCGAAAGAGTCCTACTGGCGCCACGCCGATAGCGGCACCGGCCGCATCACGGCGGAGTCGGCGACGGGCCTTGGCGCGCTGGGCAAAGTCCGTCTGTTCGAATCGCCCCATACCCAGTCCAGCTATCTGATGCAGGAGATGGGCTATCGTCTGGCCCGCCGTCATGCGACGCGTCTGCGGACTCTGGTGCGCGTCCTGCTGTTCGCCGTGCCAGCCATCCTGGTGGTGGTGGCGGCTCTGTTCGCCAACGCCGCCTCCGGCGCCGCTGACCGGGCGCCGGGCCTGGACCAGGCCGCAGCACAGCAACGGAGCGCGGCGCTGGAGCTGGTGGCCACGGCCCAGACGAAAGAAGAGGAAGACAGGGCGGCACTGGCGGTCGTCATGGCAGACGCGGCGGAGAGCGCCGCCGCGGCGGAGCATGCCTCTGCCGCCAACCTGCGGATGCTGGGCATTATCGCGGCGCTGTTGGCCCTGTTTCCGGCCGGTCTTGGCCTGATTGTGGAGCGCTGGCTGTTCTTCGCCGAGGCCAAGCACGTGGTGACGCTTTACTACGGCGCGGAGCGCGCGTGAGCCTGCACCGGCGGGCAGGATGGCCGAGGCGAAGCGCCTGACTTAAGGTTCGCCACCACGCCAGATGCAGGGGACACAGCATGACACCGGAATCCATCGTCAAGGCGGCGGACGTTCTGTTCCGCCTGCGGCTTGACCCGACATTTCGCCTGGACCATCTGGCGCCCGACTGCGTGCCGGCGGACGAGGCCGAGGGCTATCAGATCAACGATGCGCTGCACCGCAAGCTGTCAGCCGCGGGATATGGCGATCCGGCTGGCTACAAGCTGGGGTGCACGACGCCGCTGATGCAGGAACGCATTGGCCTGGACCATCCGGCCGCCGGGGTTATCGTCAACACCTGCATCTTCAATCATGAAGTGACTCACGATGGCCGCGTCGTCCGGTCCATGGGCATCGAGAACGAGATTGTGGTGCGTCTGGGCAAGGACATGCCGGCCGGCATGGCGCCCTGGGACGGCCAGAAGGTGGCCGCCTATGTGGACAGCGTCATCGGCAGCATTGAGCTGGTCGAACAGCGCTACGCCATTCAGGAAGAAACCCGCAACGCCCACATCCCAACCGTCATCGGCGATGACTTCTGGCACTATGGCACCATCCTGGGTGAGCCGGTCGCGCGCTGGAAAGACATTGACCTGCTGAACAGCGAAGCCAAGACCATCCTGGATGGTAAGGAGATCGGCAGCGGCTTTGGCAAGGCGGCGCTGGGCGACCCGCTGAATGCGGTAGCGTGGTGCGCCAATCACCTGGCCGAACGCGGCCGCGAGCTCAAGGCCGGCATGATCGTTCAGACCGGCAATCTGGTGCCGGTCATCCGCCCGGTCATCGGCCAGACCGTGGTGTGCGACCACGGCGCCCTGGGACGGGCGACCTACCGGGTCATCTGACCGCCGCCGCCCACACCCGACCGCGGCAGGCCCGGCACCGCCGGGCTGCTGCGGAGACGGCGACTATCAAGGCGGCACTACCGGCAGGGGTTACCAGCGGGGCCGGTAGCCCATTTCCTTTTCAAAGGCGTCGAGGGTTTCCTCGCTCGGCGGGTAATTGCCGTGGGCCGGCGCGCCGGCGTCGATGCGGCGGCGGATGAACGCCTCCATGGCGTCATGGTCACGGGCATGGCGGGCGATCTCCGCTGCCATCTGACGGGGAATGACGATGACCCCGTCATCGTTGCCGATCAGCACGTCGCCGGGGATGACCAGGGTTTCGCCGCAAGCGACGGCGCTTTGCACCTCGTAGGGGTAGTGGCTGGCGCTGGGCCCGGGCGCGGCGCGACTGCGACACCATACCGGCAGACCCATCTCACGCAGCTCCGCCACGTCACGCATGCCGCCATCGGTGACGATGGCGACACCGCCACGTTTGACAATGCGGCCGCCCAGCACGTCGCCGATCACGCCGGCATCAGTGACGCCGCGCGCGTCCACCACCAGCACATCGCCTTCGGCGATCTCATCGGCCGCCACATGCAGCGCCCGGTCCGAGCGGTAGGCCATGGACGGATTGACCACGTCATCACGCGCCGGCAAATAGCGCAAGGTATAGGCCGTGCCGATGAAGGAAGCGCGCCGGTCGTCGATTGGTGAAATGTCACGGATGATGTTGTTGCGGATGCCGCTGCGCCAGAGGATGCCCGAGACGGTGGCGGCGGTGCACTGATTCAGCAGGTCACGCACCTCCTCTTCCAGCGGACCCCAGGCCTTGTGCTCCGATCGACTCATCATTCCTCCCTGCGGCCAGCGACCGCTCTGTGCGCGGCATAGGCCGCCAGTGTGTCCGCATCCGGCGGATAGGTACCCGGCAGGGCTGCACCCGCCGCCACCCGCTGGCGAAGAAAGGCTTCCAGCGGCTCGCGCTCCGCGGCGGCGCGGGCCACCACCGCCGCCAGCCGACGCGGCAGAACGATGACGCCATCGCCATCGCCGACGATCATGTCCCCGGGCTCCACTGCCACCCCGCCGCAGGCAATAGCCAGACCGGTGTCGGCCGCCATCAAGGTGGCAAAGTGCGCCGGCGCCGCGGCACCGCCAGCGAACATCGGCATATCCAGCGCGGCCAGAGTCGCCGCATCACGCACCGCGCCGTCGGTGACGACAGCCGCCGCCCCGCGCACCTGCAACCGGGCAGCCAGAATATCACCGAGCACCCCTGCCCCTTGCATCCCCATGGCGTCGACCACCAGCACATGGCCGGCGGGAAAGGTATCAATCGCGCGGCGCTGCGGGTGGGCCGGATCGGCCACTGATTCAGGTGACGACAGATCCTCGCGCAACGGCAGGAAGCGCAGGGTCACCGCCGGACCGAAGAAGCGCCGGGCCGGCCGCGCCAGGTCGGCGACACCAGCCATGAAGACCCGTCGCACCCCACGCTTGAGCAGTTCGGTATGGAGCGACGCGGTGGAGGCGACAGCCAGGTCCGCCGCAAGCCGGGCGTCGTCAACCAGGTTTTGTAATGGTGCCTCAGACATGCATACCCCCGCGCTCATGAAACTGGTAGCGGCGACGGTTTGACAAGGGTCGGCGACGAGCGCCATGCTGGCGTTCTGTGATGCTGGGGCGTCCCGGGCAACCGGGGCTGAGACGCGCACCCATCGAACCTGAACTGGGTCATGCCAGCGGAGGGAGCCATCACCGCCCGGAACCGGCGACCCGCCGGTGACCTGTTCTTCCGGCGGCGATAGTCCACCAAATGGCCGGCCCGCAACGGAGCCTGCCCATGCCCCCGTCGCCCCTGTCCCCGCCGCCGCTGTTCCTGTCGTCCATATCCCGGTCAAAGCGGTTTAGCCGTGGCTGGTGGCGTCGCGCTTGCGGCGGCGTCCTCACCGTCGGCTTGCTGGTTGTGGCCAGCGGCGGCACCCTTTCCGTTGCCCAAGAGCGGCAGATCATTCTGCCGGTGCTGGCACCGCTGACCGGATTCGTCGCCCTGGAGGGGGCAAGCCAGCGTAACGGCGCCCTGCTGGCGGTCGCCGCCGCGCCGGCCGGCCTGACGGTCGAGCCGGTAGTGCTGGACACGGCGACGCAGCCGGAGATCGCGGTCAATGCCTTCAACCGCGGTCTGGCCGAAGCCGGTGGCGCAGGCGTCGCGCTGGCCATTTCCGCGCCAATTCTTGGCACCCAGATGCTGGCCCTGTTGCCACTTGCCGCCGACGCGGGCGTGCCGCTGGTCACGGTCTCCGGTACCGCCGCCATAACCGAACAGGACAACCCCTGGGTGTTCCGCTTCTTTCCCGGCGACGCGGTGGTCAAGGCGGCACAGGCGCGGTTCACCGTGCAGGAGCTGGGCCTGACCCGGCCGGCCCTGATTACCCAGACAACCGCCTATGGCCAGTCGGGTCTTGCCGAGTTGCAGGCGGTATTCGCCCGCCTTGGGGTTACTCCGGTGGCGAGCGAGGCGGTGGACACCTCGGTCAAGGACTTGCGGCCAGCATTGCAGCGGGCGCGCGCCGCCGGCGCCGACTCGCTGATTTTGCATCTGCATGCCCCGTCGACGGCGCTGGCCGTGCGGCAGGCGGCGGCCATGGGGCTGGGCCTGCCGATCATCGCTGGCTCAGCCATGCACCAGCCAGCCACGGCGGCCCTGCTGGAGCCGGCTGAGCTGGAGGGGGTGTGCGCCGAAACCAGCGCCTCGCCACTGTCCGGCGGCAACGCCGCCATGGTGGCGTTCACTACGGCCTATGAAGAGGCCTTCGGCGCCGCACCCGATGCCTTCGCCGTCGGCCAGTATGACGCGGTGCAGGCGGTCCTGACGGTGGTGGCGGCGGGCGCCGACAGCCCCGCCGCGGTGCGCGACGCCCTGGCCAGCAACAGCTTCAGCGGCCTGGCCATGACCTACCGCTCCGATGGCACGGGCAACATGGCGCACAGCGCGCTGATCGTCTGCTATGACGGACAGAGCCGGGTGCCGGCCATCGTCCGGCGCTATGACAACCCGCTTGGCCCGCTGGCCCCCCTCGGCAGCGCGAACTAGCGCGCCGGCGCGGCCTGAACGGCAATTTTCGTGGATCCGGCCAGCCTGATCGCCGCCGCCCTGTCCCTGGCCGCGGCCTACAGCCTCGTGGCGTTGGGATTTGTCCTGGTGCTGAGCATGACCGGGGCGGTCAATTTCGCCCAGGGCGATCTGGTGGTGGCCGGCGGGTTCATGGCTGTCGCGGTGCTGGCGATCATACCGGACGGGCCGTGGATGATGCCACTGGTGGTGTTGCCGCTGACCCTGCTGGTCATGGCCGTAGGCGGGGTAGCGTTTGGCGCACTGGCCTATCTGCCACTAGCGCGGCGCAGCGCACCGACCATATTCCTCGCCTCCATCGCCGTCGCCATGATGATTCAAAACGGCCTGCTGGGCCTGTTTGGCCCGGCGCCGCGGTCGACTCCACCGCTGCTGAGCGGCGGGCCCGTGGACCTGCCGGGCTTCAGCCTCGACCGCCAGACGTTGGCGGTTCTGGTGGTCGCCGGCGGGCTGCTGCTGGCCGCCGGCCTGATCCTGACCCGCACGCGGTTTGGCCTTCGCCTGCGCGCGGTGGCCGAGGACAGCGACATGGCGGCGGCCATGGGCGTGCCGGTGGCCGTCGTGCGCCTGGCCACCTTCGCGCTTGCCGCCGCCCTGGCGGGAGCGGCCGGGCTGATGCTGGCCCACCAGTTCTTCCTGACCCCGGCCGACGGCGCCGGCTTTATGCTGAAGGCCTATATAGCCGCCACACTGGGCGGCTGGGGCAGGCTTAGCGGCGCCATCATGGGCGCCTGCGTGATCGCCTTGCTGGAGACGGCAGGCGCAGCGTTGCTTGGCTTCGTCGCGGCGGAAGCCCTGCTCTATGGTCTGGTTATCGTGCTGCTGGTGGTGCGGCCGGGGGGACTGCTCGGCGAGAAATCCGGTGAGCGGCCATGAACGCGGCCGCGGCCGCCCGGTTCGCCCGGCGCCGGGCCGGCCGGCCCCTGTTGTGGATGGCGGTCGCTGTCGTCGCCGTATGGCTGGTGGTGCAGGTCCATGGGCTCGGCGGCGACTATGGCCTGCGCCTGTTGACCAGCGCCGGTATCTGGAGCATTGCCGCGCTTGGCTATCGTCTGGCCTTCGGTGAAGCCGGGCTGCTGTCCCTGGCCCAGGCCGCCCTGATGGGTCTCGGCGGTTATGGCGCGGCCCTGCTGGCCATCCACTTCGGCTGGCCGGTGCCACTGACGCTGGGCTTCGCCATGGTTCTGCCCGGCGTGGTCGCCCTTTCCCTTGGCTGGCTGGCGCGGCGTCTGGCGGCCCATTACTTCGCCCTGGCCAGCCTGGCGGTGGCCGAGCTGCTGCGCCTGGCGGCGGTACACGGCGGCGGCCTGACCGGCGGCGCCAACGGCCTGTTCGGTATTCCGCGCCTGCCCCGCCTGCTGGCCAGCGCGCCACTCAACGATACGCTGTTGGTGTGGCTGGCGGTGGCGGCGGCGGCGGCCGTGTCATGGCTGATGACGCGGGGCCGGCGCGGCCAGAGTTTTCGCCTGCTGGCGGCGGACGAGACCGCTGCGGCGAGCATCGGCATCAACGGCGGCCGACTGCGTCACGAAGCACTGGTGGTTGCCGGCGCCCTGGCCGGACTGGCCGGCGGCCTGCAGGCCCATGTGCTGAGCGTGATCAGCGCCGGCGCCCTGGCGTTCGAGGGCATGGTGTTGATTCTGGCCATGACCGTGATCGGCGGCCGCGGCCATCTGGCAGGACCCATCGCGGGCGCTCTGCTGCTGGTGGTGATGCCGGAAGTGGCGCGGCCGCTGCAGCAATACTATCTGCTGGCGGTCGGCGGTGTGATGCTCGCGGTGCTGATCGCGGCGCCCGATGGCCTGGTGCGCCGGCCACGACCCGGCACCCGCCCGGTCGGCCAGACCAGCTCGGTCGTGGACCGGCCAATGAGGCCGCTGGCCAATGATGGTCCCGTCCTGCGGCTTGACGACGTGCACAAGCGCTTCGGCGGCGTACGGGCGCTGAGTGGTGTGGGCCTGACGATCACGGCCGGCGAATGCGTCGGGCTGGTCGGCGCCAACGGCTCGGGCAAAAGCACCATCGCCAATATCGTCAGCGGACTGGTCCAGCCCGATAGCGGCCGCATCATGATCGGGGGGGCCGTAATCGGGCCCGGGCTTGCGCCCTGGCGGCGGGCGCGCCTCGGCATCAGCCGGGTGTTTCAGAGCCGCCGGCTGGCCGGCCATATGACCGTGCTCGACAATGTGGCGGTCGCCCTGGCGGGACAACCGACCGGTGATGCAGCCATACAGCAGGCGGCGGCTTTGCTGGAGGAAATGGGCATCGCCGACCAGGCTCACGCCCTGGCCCATACACTGGCCCATGGCATGGCCCGTCGGGTGGAAATCGCCCGCGCCCTTGCCGGCCGGCCCGGCCTGCTGATCCTGGACGAGCCGGCCGCCGGCCTGACCGCCCAAGGGCGCGATCACCTGGCAATGGCCCTGCGGCGGCGACAGGCCCTGGGCATGGCGGTTCTGGTTATCGAACACGATCTGACCTTCCTCGGCCGCATCGCCGGACGGGTCCTGTGCCTGGCCGACGGAGTCATCGTCGCCGAAGCCCGCGGCGGTACCGCGATGTCCGATCCGACCATTGCCGCGGCCCTGCTGGGCCGGACAGCCAGCGTGGCAGGCGGCGCCTCATGACCCGAGTGTGCCTGGATATTCAGAACCTGACCGCCCGCTGGCCACAAACCGGCGACGGGGTGGAGGATGTTTCCCTGCAGATGACACCGGGCCAGCGGGTCGCCGTGCTGGGGGCCAACGGTTCCGGTAAATCCACGCTTCTGCTGGCGGTCATGGGCCTGCTGCCGGCGGCGGGCCGCATCGTTTTCAATGGCACAGACATCACGCACCTTGCAGTAGCGCGGCGGGCCCGTCTCGGTATCGGCCTGGTGCCACAAGGCCGCCGCCTGTTCCCCGGCCTCAGCGTGGAGGAAACCCTGATTGCCGCCGGGCCGGCCAGCCGCCGCCTGCGCCGCCAGCGACGCGACCGTGTGCTGACCCTGTTCCCGGGTCTGGGTCGCCGTTTACGCACGACAGCGTGGCGGCTGTCCGGCGGTGAGCAGCACATGCTGGCCATCGCTCGCGCCCTGATGATGCAGCCAGCGCTGCTGTTGCTGGACGAGCCCAGCGCCGGCCTGGCACCGGCGGCCGCCGCCGGCCTCTATGACCGGTTGGCCGACCTGGCCGATGACGGCATGGCCATGCTGGTGGCCGAGCAGAACATCACCGCCGCCCTCGCCTTTGCGCCGCGAACTCTGGTGATGTCCGCCGGGCGCGTTGTTGCGGACGAGGCAAGCCGACGCCTTGAACATGGCGGCCGCCTGGCCGACCTGCTGCTGCACGGCAAGAGGGGCCAATTGCCGACACCGCGCAAAACACCTAAACAGGACGAAGCAAGTCCCGGGAGTTCCTGATGGCCGTTCGTTCCAGCACCCCGACGCCCGCCCCCGGCGACGCCGTGGCGCGTTCAATCGCCCGCAGCCTGCTGGACATCGGTGCCGTGTCCATGCGTCCCGAGGCGCCCTTCACCCTGACCTCCGGCAAGCCAAGCCCGGTCTATGTGGATTGCCGGCGAATCATCAGCTTCCCGTCCGAACGCAACCAGATCATTACCGCCGCCGTAGCGCAGATCGACACCCGCATCGGCCGGACCAACATTGACATGGTGGCCGGCGGCGAGACCGCCGGTATTCCCTATGCCGCCTGGCTGGCCGACCGGCTTGGCTGTCCCATGCTGTATGTGCGCAAAAAGCCCAAGGGTTTCGGGCGCAACGCCCAGATCGAGGGTGTCGTCAAAGAGGGCGCCCGCGTATTGCTGGCCGAGGACATGACCACCGACGGCGGCAGCAAGATGGTCTTCATCGATGCCTTGCGCAACGCGGGCGCGGTGGTCAAGGAGTGCTGGGTGACATTTCGCTATGGTGAGGCGGCCGTAGCGCGCCTGGCCGAAGTCGGCGTCCAGTTGCTGAGCCTGGCAAGCTGGGCCGACATCATCGCCGTCGCCCGTAAGGAGCAGCGCATTGCGCCGGACATGCTGCGCGAGGTCGAATCGTTCCTGGCCGATCCCGCCGCCTGGCAGGCCCGCCATACGGGCGCCGGCCAGTGAGTGGCACGTGCCCGTGAGCGGCGCCAACACCCAGGTCTTTCTGGCCCGCCGTCCCGACCATATGCCGGGCGATGATGTGTTCGGCTTTCGCCAGATAGCCGTACCCGCGATCCGGCCGGGCGAGGTTCTGGTGGAGGCGGTGTATGTGTCGCTGGACCCCTATATGCGTGGCGCCATGAACGGCAGTTTCGTGGTTGGCGAGGCCATGAGCGGCGGCGTGGTCGGGCGTATTGCCGACGGCGGCAACAGCGGCCTGCGCCAGGGGGCCTGGGTCCAGGCCAGCCTGCCGTGGCAGTCCTTCAGCGCGGTAGCGGCCGACCAGGTCCGCCTGCTCGACGCCGATGACGCGCCGGTCAGCACGGCACTGGGCGTCCTCGGCATGCCCGGGCTGACCGCCTGGACGGGTCTGCACAATGTGGCCGGTATCGAGCCCGGCGAGAGCGTGTTCGTGTCCGCCGCCACCGGCGCCGTCGGCAGCGTCGCCGGCCAGATCGCCCGGCTGCACGGCTGCCGGGTGATCGGCTGCGCCGGCAGCGACGAGAAGTGCGCCTGGGCGCGGGACGTGCTGGGCTATGACGGGATGATCAACCACCGCAGCGCAAGTGACCTTGCCACAGCCATCGCCGCGCTGGCGCCGGATGGTGTGGACGTGGATTTCGAAAATGTAGGCGGCCCGGTGATGCAGGCGGTGATCGCCAATATGAACACGCATGGCCGCATCGCCCTGTGCGGCATGATCTCGCAATACAACCGCCTGGGGGCAGAGGCCGGCCCTAACAATCTGTTCAGGCTGATCTATGGCCGTATTCGCATGCAGGGATTCATCGTTTCCGACTATGCGGAGGAGGCGGAACCGTTTCGCCGCCAGGTGGGAGCCTGGGTCCGCGCCGGCAAGTTGCACTATCGTGAGGACATTGCAGAAGGCTGGACGGCATTGCCGCAAGCCTTTCGCAGCCTGCTGAGCGGCGACAATTTCGGCAAGGTTCTGGTGCAGGTCAGCGACGACCCGAGCCGCCGGACCTGATCCGCCGCCAGGCCCGCCGCCTCTAGCCGGCGGCGATGACCTCAGGAGCCGCCGCCATGTGGCGCTCTATCTCGCTCGCCCGCGGCATGGCGGACTGCGCCCCCAGCCCCAGACAGGCGAGAGCGCCGGCGACCCCGGCGCGGCGGGCCGCCTCGCGAAGATCGAGCCCGCCATCGAGTGCGGCGGCGAGGACACCGGCGAAGCAGTCGCCGGCCCCGGTGGTATCCACCGGCCTGACCGGCAGTGCGGCCATGGAGAAAACACCGTGGCCATCAACCCCGACGAGACCATCGCCGCCGAGTGTGATGATCACCTCCAGCCCGTGCGCGGCGGCGAGATCGCGCGCCAGGTCGGCCGGCGGACGAGCGTTCTCCGCCACGCCCATGGCCATGGCCGCCTCGATGCGGTTGACCAGCAGGACGTCGCTCGCCGCCAGCAGACCGGCCGGCGGCGGCATGGCCGGCGCCAGATTGAGGATGACCCGACCGCCGGCATCGTGTATCCGCCGGGCGACCGCGGTCGACTCGCCGGCCGTTATTTCCATCTGCAGCAGGAGAGTGGCGTCGGCCGAATACCACGCCGCCGGCACATGACCGGCCCGCAGATCGCGATTGGCGCCGGAAGCGACCATGATGGCGTTCTCGCCGGAGGCAGCGACGGCGATGGCCGCACATCCGGTCGGTGATTGCGTTCGCACCACCGCAGCGAGATCGACCCCGGCACCACGCACGCCGGCGAGTGCGGCCGTGGCGAAATCGTCGCGGCCGACCGCCGCCACAAGCCGGACGTCAGCGGCGCCGGCACGGCTGGCGGCCAAAGCCTGGTTTGCGCCCTTGCCGCCGGGGGCCATGACATAATCATCGCCCAGCACGGTCTCGCCCGGCTGCGGCAACCTGGCCAGCGGGAAAGACAGATCCAGATTGACCGAACCGAAGACCAGGATCATCGGCCGGTCAGTCGCCTAGTGGCCGAGCAGCACCGGCACGGTCATGCTGCGCAGTATGCCGCGGGTGGCCCCACCGAGAACCAGTTCCCGCATACGCGAATGGCCGTAACCACCCATGACCAGCATTTCCGCGCCTTCATCGGAAATGAAGTTGAGCAGAATGTCGGCGACGGAGGAATCGGCGCCCTGTTCGGTCCGCGCCGTCACATCAAGGCCGTGACGGGCCAGGTGCGCGGCCATGTCGGCCCCGGGCAACGGCCCCAGATCCTCGGCATCCGGCGCAACAGACAAGAGGGTCACCTTTTCCGCCATAGCCATCAGCGGCAATGCGTCATGAATGGCGCGGGTCGCGGCCCGGCTGGCGTCCCACGCCGCTACCACATGGCGCGGCGGCGGCGTGAAGGCACCGGCGTAGGGCACCACCAGAACCGGCCGCCCGGCATTGAGCGCGGCGCTGGCGGCGACGGTGCTGGAGCCGCCGGGCGGGGTCGGCTCGTCAGGGTCAGGCTGACCGACGATAATAAGATCCGCATAGCGACCATGCAGGGCGACCGCCTCGTCAACGCCATCGCGCGCCTCACGCCACTCGACGGAGCCGCCCGCGCCGGAGACCGCCTTCTCGAACATCGCCTTCGATCGGGCGGCGCCCTCTTTCGCCACGTCCATCAGGGTTTCATACACTTCCGCCGTCATGGGCTGGCCCATACTCGCCATCACCATGGGCGTCCCTACCACATAGAGGCCGGCGATCCGCGCCTTGCTGCGCTCGGCCAGAGCCAGGGCGTAGGCCAGTCGGGCCGGCAGGTGGCGCGACGCGTCCGCATGCACGAGAATGTCCCTGATGGTCATGGATCTGTCCTTCCTGAGAGCCGTGCGCGTGGCTTTGGCCAAACGCCGCGGCGGGGGATTGAGCCGACACAATGCCTGGGCCAGCCAGTCAGCGGACGCGGCCAGGGGGTATGACACGTGAAACTTAGGCCGCTGTCCGGCTGGCCGCCAGCCACTGCACAGGGATAAACGCCCTTGGCCGGGAAAGACCAATGATTCAGATCAATACGCCCCGTCCACTGGTGCCGGTCATCCTGTCCGGCGGCGCCGGCAGCCGTCTGTGGCCGTTGTCCAGGGCCGGCTATCCCAAGCAATTGCTGCCGCTGGTGACGGAGCGGTCACTGTTGCAGGAAACCGTGCTGCGGGCCGGCGTCGCGGCCGGGTTCCTGCCGCCGGTCCTGATTTGCAACGAGGCTCAGCGCTTTCTGGTGGCCGAACAGATGCGAACCGTCGGCGTCACCGCGGGATGCATCGCTCTGGAGCCGGAAGGCCGCAATACGGCGCCGGCGGTGGCGACAGGCGCCCTGCTGGTGCGCCGGCAGTCGCCGGGGGCCCTGATGGCGGTCTTTGCCTCCGACCATGCGGTGGCGGATACAGACGCCTTCATCAAGGCGGTCTCCACCGCCGCCGGCGCCGCTGCGCAAGGCTATCTGGCGACACTCGGCATCACGCCAGACCGGCCGGACACCGGCTATGGCTATATCCGTCGCGGCGCGCCGCTGGCCGGGTGTCCCGGCGCGTTCGCCATACAGCGGTTTGTGGAGAAGCCGGACCGGGCGCGAGCCGAAGCCATGCTGGCGGAAGGCGGCCATGACTGGAACAGCGCCATGTTCGTATTCGACCCCCAGGTCTTTCTGGACGAGCTGCAAACCCTGGAGCCGGAGATATACGCCGCGTGCGGTGCGGCCGTGGACAGAGCCGCACAGGACCTGGACTTCCTGCGCCTGGACAGCGAGGCGTTCTGCCGGTCGCCGGCCCGACCGGTGGATACCGCCGTGATGGAACGCACGTCCAGAGGCGTGGTGGTGCCGGCCGACCTCGGCTGGAGCGACGTAGGGTCATGGCATGCGTTGTGGCAGATCGCCCGGCGCGACAGCGATGACAATTCCCTGCACGGCCCGGTTGTCGCACTGGACAGCCATGGCAGCTATGTGCGGGCGGAGCATGGGGTGGTTGGCGTTGTCGGTCTGACGGACATGGTGGTGGTGGCCACCGACGATGCGGTATTCGTCGCCCCGCGCGACCGCGCCTCAGAGGCCGGCCTGCTGGTCGAGCGGTTGCGGGCACAGAATTACAGCGCCGCCGATGAACCGACCCGTATCTATCGGCCGTGGGGCTGGTACCAGAGTCTGGACCAGGGGCCGGGCTATCAGGTGAAGCACCTGTACGTCTACGCCAACGCAAAGCTGTCGTTGCAGATGCACCACCGGCGGGCGGAGCACTGGATCGTCGTCAGCGGCACCGCACAGGTTGTGCGCGGCGACAGCCACTTCGCGCTGGAGGCCAATCAAAGCACCTACATCCCGGTGGAAACGCTCCACCGTCTGGGCAATGACGGGCCGGAGCCCCTGTCCGTGATTGAAATCCAGTCCGGTGACTATCTGGGCGAGGATGACATCGTCCGTTTCGAGGACGATTTCGGCCGCACGGCCAGCGACTAGCCATCGAGCCAGGTTTCCCGTCCCCGCTCCAGCACCAGAATGGCCTCGTGCGGAAACGATTCCAGGGCGGTCACCCGATCGCGGCCAAACCCGCCATAGACGCCGCGCAAAATACGATTGAACACACCATGTCCGACAACCATGTGAGTGGCCGACATATCGATAGTGTCAAGCCAGGCGCGTGCCCGCAGCGCCATGTCGGCCCGGCTCTCACCACCGGGCGCTGCCGCCATCCAGAGATCGGCCTGGCGGCGCCAGGCGGTCCACGCCGCTTCGTCACGGGCCATCATCTCACCATCGGTCAATCCATCCCACGGACCGAGGGACTGTTCGTTGAGGCGAGCGTCTCGCCGGATGGCCGCAGGGTCGCAGGCCAGTTCAGCCGCAAGCAACCGGGCCGTATGCCAGGAGCGGTCAAGGGCGCTGGCCCAAAGCGTGAGCGGCGGCCCCACCGCCAGCAGCGGCGCCAGACGCCGGCCCATGGCTGCCGCCTGCGCCCTGCCCCGTGCGGTCAGCGGCGAGTCCTTCTGTCCCTGTAGCCGGCCGGCCACATTCCACTCAGTCTCGCCATGGCGCATGAGATATATCGTCACGGCGCCTGATCCTTCCGCCAATACCGCCGGCCCGGGCCTTTTCCGCGGCCGCCCGCTCACCGCCCGGTGAGCGCGGGAGGTCGTGGAATGCCATCGCGCGGAGTATAGACTGTCAGCCAGACACCGGGCGACCATCTGCCGTCCACCCGGCTGAGGCAGCAGGCCAACAGGGGAACACCATGACCACGCCAGACGGAATCAATTCGGCCGTGGGCCGCGACAAGGCCTACCACCTGCACCCCTATTCGAATCCACGGGCGATCGAGCGCGACGGCCCCATGGTCATCGCTTCGGGTCGCGGCGTCTATGTGACGGATGAGAACGGCAAGGAGTATCTGGAGGGCCTGGCCGGCCTGTGGTGCACGTCGCTGGGCTTTAGCGAGGCACGGCTGGCCGACGCCGCCAACCGGCAGATGCGACGCCTGCCTTTCTATCAGAGCTTCACCGCCAAGGTGCCGGACATCACCACCGAACTGGCCGAACGCCTGATGCGGATTGCACCGGACAATATGAGCAAGGTGTTCTTCGTCAACTCCGGCTCAGAGGCCAACGACACGCAGGTCAAGATCGTCTGGTACTACAACAACGCCCGTGGTCGCCCGGAGAAAAAGAAGATCATCGCCCGCCAGCGGGCCTATCACGGCATTACGCTGGGCGCCCTCAACATGACCGGGGTCGCCTATGCACAGAACGGCTTCGACGTGCCGTTCGACCGCTTCAAGCATGTGAGTTGTCCGCACTATTATGACTATGCCGAACCTGGCGAAAGCGAAGAGGCCTTCGCCACCCGTCTGGCCGAAGAACTGGACCGGATGATCGTGGCCGAAGGGCCGGAAACAGTGGCCGCCTTTATTGCCGAGCCGATCATGGGCGCCGGTGGCGTGGTGATTCCGCCACCTACATACTATGAGAAGATTCAGGCGGTGCTGAAAAAGCACGACGTGCTGCTGATCGCCGACGAAGTCATCTGTGGCTTTGGCCGCACCGGCAAGATGTTCGGCAGCCAGGCACTGGGCATGAAGCCGGACCTGATTTCCATCGCCAAGGCCCTGTCGTCGGCCTATCTGCCCATCGGCGGCGTGATGATGAGCGACGAGATCTTTCAGGGCATCGCCGACCTGTCGGACAAGTATGGCCAGTTTGGCCACGGCCACACCTATTCCGGCCACCCGGTGGCCGCGGCGGTCGCGCTGGAAACCCTCAAGATCTATGAGGAGCGCGATATCCTGAGTCAGGTAGAGCGCATGGCGCCAGTACTGCAGGACGGCCTGCGCGCCTTTGCCGACCACCCGCTGGTGGGCAATGTCCGGGGTATGGGATTGATCGGCGCGATCCAGCTGGTGGCCGACAAGACGACCGGCCGGCATTTTGACCCGCCGCAGAAGGTGGCCATGCACCTCTATCAGCGGGCCCAGCACCACGGGGTGATCCTGCGCGCTGTGCCCGTGGACACGATCGCCTTCTGTCCGCCGCTGATCATCACGGCGGACGAGATCGCCACCATGCTGGAGCGCTTCGGCAAGGCGCTTGACGACACCTGGGCGTGGGTCAATGAAACCGGGCTGGTGGAAGCCGCCTGAAGCGGCGGTGGATCGCGCCCGGCCCATGCTCCCAATGGTCGCACCCCGGCCGGCCGGGCGGCCCTCGACGCCCCCGGCAGGACGTAATATCGTGCCGCCAGTTAGGCGGGCGTTAAGCCTGTTTGGACATACTGAGCGCCATGTTTGCTCGTCAGGCACAGGAACGGATATGGCCCAAGGGGGAACCCGGCGGAGTCCCCGACCGGGGGGCCGACGGGAGCCCGGGCCGCAATTGTGAACCCATCAGCGTAAAGCCGACGGTCGGGGCTTTCATGGATTACGACAGATTTTTCGCGGATTCAGTGGACGCCTTGCGCGCGGAAGGGCGTTATCGCGTCTTCGCCGACCTGGAACGGGTTGCCGGCCAGTTCCCTCGTGCCCGCCGCCATGTGAATGGCCAGGTGCAGACGGTGGATGTGTGGTGCAGCAACGACTATCTGGGCATGGGCCAGCATCCGGCGGTGACCGGCGCCATGACCGAAGCGATTGCCGCCCACGGCGCCGGGGCCGGCGGTACCCGCAACATCTCCGGCACGGCCCATGTGCATGTGCAGCTTGAGGCGGAGCTGGCGGCCCTGCATAGCCGCGAGGCGGCGCTTATCTTCACCTCCGGCTATATCGCCAACGTCACGACGCTCGGCACACTGGCGGCGCGCCTGCCGGCGGCGATCGTCTATTCCGACGGCTACAACCACAACTCACTGATCGAGGGGATGCGCTGGAGCCGGGTGGAAAAACGCATCTTCCGCCACAACGACGCCGCCCATCTGGACGCGCTGATGGCGGCAGACGATCCGGCCCGGCCAAAAATCGTCGTCTTTGAGTCGGTGTACTCCATGGATGGCGACATCGCCCCCATCGCCGATCTCTGTGATGTGGCGGACCGCCATGGCGCCTTGACTTATCTGGACGAAGTTCACGCGGTTGGCATGTATGGCCCCGGCGGCGCCGGCGTGGCGGCACGCGACGGCGTCGGCCACAGGCCGGCCGTCATTCAGGGCACATTGGGCAAGGCCTTCGGCGTGGTTGGCGGCTATATCGCCGGCTCCGCCTCGCTGATCGATTTTGTGCGCAGCTTCGGCAACGCCTTTATCTTCACCACCGCTCTGCCACCGGCCATCGCCGCCGGGGCGCTTGCCGCGGTCCGACACCTGCGCAACAGCGATGTCGAACGTGAGCGCCATCAGGAACGCGCCACCACCGTGAAGCAGCGCCTGGCCGCGGCCGGCCTGCCGGTAATGAACTCCGCCAGCCATATCGTGCCGGTCATGGTCGGCGATGCTCGGCTGTGCAAGCTGGCCAGCGACCGTCTGCTGGATCATTTCGGCATCTACGTTCAGCCGATCAACTATCCGACCGTCGCTCGCGGCACGGAACGTCTGCGCATTACGCCCACCCCCCTGCACGATGACGCGGCGGTGGACCGTCTGATCGCCGCCCTTGGCAGCGTCTGGGAAGACCTGAAGCTGGGCCGCAGCCAGGCGGCCTGACGCGGCCGCCTGCGGGCTAGTGCACCATCAGGACCGGTACCGACGCGGTCTTGAGCACATGGCGGGTGACGCCGCCGAGTACCCGCTCGCTAATGCGCGAACGACCGTAACAGCCCATCACCAGCAGATCGCCGCCCTTCTCCCGCACCGCGTCCAGCAGGGCGGCGCCAACCGTCTTGCCTTCGGTCGGACAGGTGACCAGCTCCGGTTCGATGCCATGCTGGTTGAGGTAGTGGACCAGATCATCAACCGTCGTTCCGCGCATGCGCGGGTCCGCCGCGGTCAGCACATAGACCTTCTTGGCCTCGTGCATCAGGGGCATGGATTCCATGGCGGCGCGGGCCGCTTCCGGGCCCCCGTTCCAGGCCAGACAGATGGTATCGGCGCCGCTCACGGTGCGATCCGGCGGCACCAGCAATACCGGCCGTGCCGTATCAAACATGGCCGCATCCAGAGTGACCGCCTGCTCCACATTGTCGGCGTCCGATGGCCAGGACATGACCACCACGTCCACCATGCGTCCGATACGGCGCACGACAACCTCTTCGCGGCCGACCACTTCACGCCACGAGCAGGTGGCCCCGCCGCGGCCGCCCGGCCGCTCCACCATGTCGATGCCGGCGGCCTTGACCGCCTCGGTGAACCGCTTCTTCGCCTCGCGGGCGCGTTCGTCGCCTTCTTTCTCGGTCGCCGCCATGAGCTCCGTCACCAACGCGCCGGACGCTCCCTCGCTGATATAGGGCATGACATCGCGCGGGTCGGGCTTGATGTGCAGACCGGTCAGGTGGCCGGCGCTGCGCCGGGTCAGAGCGATGGCGGTCTGCAGCGCCGCCGGCTCTGCCGTGCCGCCGAGAAGAGGAATCAGAATGGCGCGATAGGTCATGGTCACTGGCTCCTGCGTGATCGAACACCGCCATAGCGGGGCGGCACCCGGAGGACGCAGTCTAGACCGACCGCGAGGGCGCTTCCACAACACGCGCCTGCGTCATAGTGGGCCGGACAACGGGCTCGCCGCCAGTTTGGCTGGCTGGCCGGCGATCAGGCCAGGCGGGGTGGCGGCTCTTCCTCGCCTTCCGGGTCCTCATGGATCAGAACCTCAGCCGTGGGAAAGGCGGCGATGATCTCCGCTTCCACCTCGTCGGCGATCTGGTGGGCCCGGCGCAGGCTCATGTCGCCGTCCATTTCCAGGTGCATCTGGATGAATACCGTAGGACCGGACAGGCGCGTGCGGAGATCATGCAAAGAGCCTACTTCCGCATGAGCGAGGGCAATGGCGCGGATACGCTGGCGGTCGCCTTCCGGCATTTCGCGGTCCATCAGCATGAGAATGGCGTCACGGGCGATAGTGCGGGCACTCCACAGGATGAATAGCGCAATCGCGCCGCCAACAACGCTGTCGACCCACAACTGGCCGGTTGCCCCGACCGCCAGGATGGCGACGATGACGCCGGTATTGACCAGAACGTCCGAGGTGTAGTGAACGGAATCGCCCCTGACCGCCAGTGATGCGGTCTGGCGCACCACATGCCGCTGAAAGAGGACCAGGGCGATGGTCAGCACGATGGATACCACCATGACGCCGATGGCGATGGCGCCGTTCGGCAGAGGCTGTGGGTTGGCCAGCCGCTGCACCGCCTCAAACATCAGATAGACGGCCGAGCCGGAGATAAAGATGGCCTGGCCAAGGCCGGCAATGGCTTCCGCCTTGCCATGGCCGAAACGGAACTTGCGGCTGGGCGGCTTCAGTGCATGGCGCACGGCCAGGAGATTGAGCAGCGAAGCGCCGGCATCGAGCAGCGAATCCACCGCCGTTGACAGGACGGCCACCGAATCCGTCAGCCACCAGGCCCACGCCTTGATGGCCACCAGGCTCACCGCCAGCGCCACCGCACTGGCGGTGACCAGACGCAACAGACGGGCCTCGCGCGGGCCATGTGGCGCCTGTGCGGCAATCCGCGCATCGCTGGCCTGGTCAGTGGCGACCGTGTCGTCCGGCGCCATCACGGATACAGCCGGTACTGCCGCCAGCCATCACCCGCCGCCTCGAACACCAGGCGGTCATGCAGGCGGAAAGGCATGTCCTGCCAGAACTCCAGCCGGTGGGGCACCACGCGGTAGCCGTGCCAGTGGTCCGGTCGCGGCACGGTGCCTATGGCATGACGTGCCGTGGCCTGGGCGACGCGCTTGACCAGGGTGGCGCGACCCGGCAGCGGGCGCGACTGGTCCGACGCCCATGCGCCGATCTGGCTGCCGCGCGGCCGGCCGGCGAAATAGGCATCCGCCTCTTCGTCAGCCACTCTTTCCACACGGCCGTCAATACGCACCTGGCGTTTGAGACCCTGCCAGTGAAAGCACAGGGAAGCGACAGGGTTGGCGGCCAGCTCCTGCCCCTTGCGGCTGTCGGTGTTGGAGTAGAAGACGAAGCCACGGGCATCGGCCTCTTTGAGGAGCACCATACGGACAGCGGGGACACCATCCGGCGAGGCGGTGGCCAGCGCCATGGCATCATAGAATCGCCCCTCGTGCTGCCGCGCCTCGGCATACCAGCGGTGAAACAGGTCCAGCGGCGAATCCCCTTCGGGCACCAGCGCGGGCTCGTCAGGCACGCCAGCCTGGGCCTGAGCTGCTGTCTGGTCGGTCACGCTGTCCCTGGCCATCCGTCTTACGTCCACCGTCGCCTGTGCTGTCTGGGCATCCACCGGCACCATCCAATCCATGCCACAGCGGCGGCCGGCGCGCCACCGCCCTGGCGCCGGCGGAACGGCGCGACGCTGCCGACCGGCGCGGCAGGGCGCTGGAGATTGGCCGCTTCCGGCCACAGGTGGTATAGAATTGGACCACCGTCCGCCGCACCGCATGAGGCAGATCATGACAGACGTTCCGGGCCTCATGCGCGGCAAGCGCGGACTGGTCATGGGTATCGCCAACGACCGGTCCATCGCATGGGGCATCGCCCAGGCGGTGGCCCAGGCCGGCGGCGAGCTGGCCCTCACCTATCAGGGCGACGCCCTGGAAAAACGCATCCGCCCGCTGGCCGAAAAGGCCGGCGCCAAACTGGTGCTGCCGTGCGACGTGACCGACCCGGCCAGTCTGGACAGTGTCTTTGCCACCCTGCAGCAGGAGTGGGGCGGGCTCGATTTCCTGGTCCACGCCATCGCCTATTCCGACAAGGCAGAGCTGACCGGCCGCTACGTGGACACCAGCCGCGAGAACTTTCTGCGGACGCTGGATATCTCCTGCTATTCGTTCACTGAAGTGTGCCGACGGGCGGCCGCCATCATGACCGGCGGCGGCAGCCTGCTGACCCTGTCCTATTATGGCGCCGAACGGGTCATGCCCCATTACAATGTTATGGGCGTGGCCAAGGCGGCACTGGAAGCCAGCGTGCGCTATATCGCCGCCGATCTTGGCGCCCGTGGTATCCGCGTCAACGCCATCTCCGCCGGGCCCATCAAGACGCTTGCCGCATCAGGCATCGGCGACTTCCGCTATATCCTGAAGTGGAACCAGTTCAATGCCCCGCTGCGCCGCAACGTGACTATCGAGGAAGTCGGTGCGTCGGGCCTGTACCTGCTGAGCGACATGGGGCGATCAGTCACCGGTGAGGTGCACCACGTTGACGCCGGCTATCATGTGGTCGGCATGGTGTCGGTTGACGCCGCCGCCGACGTGGCGGACCTGTTGAGCGGCCTGAAGCCCGAAACCTGATTTTCCGGAGCGCAACCCATGGCCGGCAACAGCTTCGGCACTCTGTTCCGTTTCACCACCTGGGGCGAAAGCCACGGGCCGGCAATCGGTTGTGTGGTGGATGGTGTGCCGTCACGTATTCCCCTGACGGAAGACGATATCCAGCCCTGGCTCGACCGGCGGCGGCCCGGACAGTCCCGTCACACCACCCAGCGGCGCGAAGCGGATCAGGTGAAAATCCTGTCCGGCGTGTTCGAGGGCCAGACCACCGGCACGCCCATTTCGCTGCTGATCGAGAATACCGACGCCCGTAGCAAGGACTATGGAGTGATCGCCCAGCAGTACCGACCGGGCCACGCCGACTACGCCTATGATGCCAAATACGGCATTCGCGACTGGCGCGGCGGCGGTCGCGCCAGCGCGCGCGAGACCGCCAGCCGGGTCGCCGCCGGCGCCATTGCACGACTGGTTCTGGCCCATGTGTTGGGTGCGGACGCCGCGATCCGCGGTGCGCTGGTGCAGATCGGACCACACGCCATTGACCGCACCCGGTGGGACTGGGACCAGGTGGACGAGAACCCGTTTTTCTCTCCCGATGCCACAAGTGTGGAGCCCTGGGAGTCCTATCTCGACACGGTCCGCAAGGACGGATCCTCGGCCGGTGCGGTTGTCGAGGTGGTGGCATCGGGCATTCCGGCCGGGCTGGGTGAGCCGATCTATGACAAGCTTGACGGCGACCTGGCCCGCGCCTTCATGACCATCAATGCGGTCAAGGGGGTGGAGATCGGCAACGGCTTCGCTGCCGCCGCCGCGCGCGGCGAGGACAATGCCGACGAAATGCGCCGGTCCGGCAACGCCGTGACCTTCCTGTCCAACAATAATGGTGGCGTGCTGGGTGGTATTTCAACCGGCCAGGACATTGTCGCGCGCTTTGCCGTCAAGCCGACCAGCTCGATCCGCATTCCCCGGCGCAGCGTGGATTCGGCAGGCAACGAGGTGGAGGTCAGCACCACCGGCCGGCACGATCCGTGCGTCGGCATCCGCGCCGTGCCGGTCGGCGAGGCGATGATGGCCTGCGTTCTGGCCGACCATGCGTTGCGACAGCGGGCCCTGACCGGCGGTATGGCGCCCGGCGGCTGAGCAGAAATGCGCGAAGCCCCCCGATGAGCCTGCTGCGACGCCTGACCCTGCTGGTCCTGCTGCTGTCCGGTGGGCTGACGACGCTGTTTGTCTGTGGCCTTCTTCTGCTGCTGGCGGCCAGCCTGTGGCAGATCGTGCCGGAACCCCTGCCGGACCGGTTTATCCTGACCGTGGACCTGCGCGACGGTGTGGCGGAACAGCCGGCCCTTGCCGGCCTGCCCGGCGGCGGCGAGATATCGTTGATCCACATGGTGCTGGCGCTGGAAGCGGCGGCCGACGATCCGCGGGTGACGGGCCTGTTCGCCATCGGCGGCGGGACGCAACTGGGCCCAGCCCAGGTGGACGAACTGCGCGAAGCGGTCCTGCGCTTTCGCCGCAGTGGCAAGCCCACCGCCCTGCACGCAGAGAGTTTCGAGACTAACGGCACCCGCGGCTATACCCTGGCCACCGCCTTTGACGAGATATGGATGCAGCCATCGGGCATGGTGGCCATCACCGGGTTCCGGCTGGAGCAGATCTTTGTTCAGGGGGCGCTGGCGTGGGCCGGCCTGAAGGGCGATTTCATCACGCCCAATTCCTATAAGGGCGGCGCGGAGAGTCTGACGCGGTCAGATTTCAGCATATTGGTGCGCATCAATCTGGAGCGGTTCGTGCAATCAGATCTGGCCCACGCGTCAGGCCAGATAGCCAGCGCGCGACGGATTGCCCCGTCGCGATTGGAATCCCTGATCGGCCGCGCGCCGGTGATCGCCAGCAACGCCAACGTCCACAACCTGGTGGACCGTCTCGGCTATCGCGATCAGGCCCTTGGCGCCCTGCACCGCCGAACCGACGGCCCGCAAACGGCGGCAGAGGTGGAGACGGGGGCGGCGTTCGGCACCGTGCCAACGGTGACCCTTGATGCCTATGCCTCACACCTTGAGGCGGATAGTGAGGCGGCGGACATCGCGCTGATCCGCGTCGTCGGACCCATCGTCGCCGGAAGCAGCGGCGACGGGCTGAACGGGACGTGGAGCGGCGCCGACACGATCATCAATGCGCTGGAGACCGCCGCCGCCAACGATGCCATGCGCGCCATCATTGTCCGCATCGACAGTCCCGGCGGTTCCTATTCGGCGTCCGACGCCATCTGGCACGCCATGCGCCAGGCCGCCCGGACCAAGCCGGTGGTCGTTTCCATGGCCGATACCGCCGCATCGGGCGGCTATTTCATCGCCCTCGGCGCCGACCACGTCATTGCCAATCCGGCGACGCTGACGGGCTCCATCGGCATCTTTGCCGGCAAGATTCATGACGATGGTCTGGGGCCGGCCCTGGGGCTCACTATCGACGGCGTGCAGGCCGGCACCAACGCCGACCTGTGGAGTCCGGCCCAGGCCTTCACGCTGGAGGGGCGGCAACGGATTTCGGAGTTTCTGTCACAAGCCTATGACGATTTCACGGACAAGCTGATTGCCGCCCGCCACATTGATCCCGAAGAGGTGCGGAGCATCGCCGACGGCCGCATCTGGACCGGACTGGACGCCCGCCGCCATGGCCTGGTGGACGCGCTGGGCGGCATACACGAAGCGATGACCGCCGCCCGACGGCTGGCAGGACTACCTGCGTCCGGCACCCTGCGTCTGGTCGATGTGCCGCCACCCGCGACGCCGCTGCAGGCGCTGCTGAGCCTGCTGGACAGGGGCAGCAGCCCGTTCGGCCTGCTGCGCGCCGCCGTGCTGCAAACGCTGGGCCTGCCGTCCCTGCCGGCGGCGACCCAGCCTGCCGGCGAGCGTCTGCTGGCGGCGCCGGCGTTTCGCCGCGTGGGCTGACTAAGCAGCGGATGCGGCCTTGCGGGCCGCCACCAGGAACTCACGATTGCCGTCGGCGCCAGTCACCGGGCTGGCCATGACGCCGATCACCGCCCAGCCCATGTCCTGCTCCAGCCAGGTACACAGGCGCGCTTTGACCTCTTCATGCAGCGCCGGGTCGCGGACGATTCCGCCCTTGCCCACACGGCCTGGGCCGACCTCGAACTGCGGCTTGATGAGGGCCACCAGCAGCGCCCCCGGGGCGGCCAGCGCCAGCGCCACCGGCAGCGCCACCTGCAATCCGATAAAGCTGAGGTCGGCGGTGATGACCTGCGGCGGAGAGCTCAGACTGTCGGCCGTCAGGTCGCGGACGTGGGTCCGGTCATGGACGATGACCCGGGCGTCCTGGCGCAGCCGCCAGTGGAGCTGGCCATAGCCCACGTCCACCGCATGCACGCAAGCCGCACCACGGGCCAGCAGAACATCGGTGAAGCCGCCGGTGGAGGCGCCAAGATCCAGGGCCACGCAGCCGTTCACATTGAGCGCAAAATGATCGAGCGCGGCAGCCAGCTTAAGGCCACCGCGCGACGCCCAGGGGTGGTCCGGCCGGGCCAGCCGGATGTCGGCATCCGGCGCCACCGGCGTACCGGGCTTATCAACCCGGCGCTCGCCCACATGCACCTTTCCGGCCATGATAAGCGACCGCGCGCGGCTTCGGCTTTCGGCCAGACCGCGCGCGACGACGCATTCGTCGAGCCTGATTTTCTGTGGGCGTGGCGCCGGACGGTCGGCCATCGCTGAACGACGTTGGCTCAGGCGGCGCGGTCAGGCACGGACCGGACCGTCCCGCGACGCCACATCGAAGCCCGTGTCATTGCGGCCAAGAGCGGCCAGCGCCGCGACGGTGATGTGGTGCGCCGTAAGGCCGGCCTGATCATATTGGACATCGGGCGAATCATGATCGATGAAGCGGTCCGGCAAGGTCAGCGGTCGCACCTTCAGGCCGCGGTCGAGCAGACCATCCTCCGCCAGGAACTGCAGCACATGGGCCTGAAAGCCGCCGACCGCGCCTTCCTCTATGGTGATCAGAACCTCGTGCTCCGTGGCCAGCCGCCGGATCAGATCATGGTCCAGCGGCTTGGCGAAGCGAGCGTCGGCGACGGTGGCGGAGAGACCGCGGGCGGCCAGCGCGTCCGCCGCCTTCAGGCATTCCTGCAGGCGGCCGCCAAGGCTGAGCAGGGCGACGGCCGAGCCTTCGCGCAGAACCCGGCCACGACCAATCTCCAGCGGCTCCGGATCGCTGTCCATGGCGACGCCGACGCCGTTGCCACGGGGGTAACGGAAGGCCGACGGGCGGTCATCAATCACCGCCGCCGTCGCCACCATCGCCGCCAGCTCCGCTTCATCAGATGGCGCCATGACCACAAACCCGGGCAGGCAGGTGAGATAGGCCAGGTCAAAGGCGCCCGCATGGGTGGCGCCATCGGCCCCGACCAGGCCGGCACGGTCTATGGCGAAACGCACCGGCAGGCTCTGGATCGCCACGTCGTGCACCACCTGATCATAGGCCCGCTGCAGGAAGGTGGAGTAGATGGCGGCGAAAGGCTTGAACCCCTCCGTCGCCATGCCGGCGGCAAAGGTGACGGCGTGCTGTTCAGCGATGCCCACATCGAAGCAGCGATCGGGAAAACGCCTGGCGAAGCGATCAAGCCCGGTGCCCGATGGCATGGCGGCCGTGATGGCGACGATATTGCTGTCACGCTCTGCCTGATGGATCAGGGCGTCGGCGAAAACGCTGGTGTAGCTGGGCGGGGTGGCGTCGCCGCCGGCCGGCCTGGCGGCATCCGGCTTGCCGGTGACCACATTGAAGCGGGACACACCGTGAAACTTGTCCGGTGACTCCTCGGCCGGGCCATAACCCTTGCCCTTCTGGGTCACCACATGGAGCAACACCGGGCCCGGTTCGCGATCATCACGGATGTTTTTCAGGACCGGCAGCAGGTGGTCCAGATTGTGGCCGTCGACCGGACCCACATAGTAGAAACCCAGCTCCTCAAACAGAGTGCCGCCGGTGACCAGACCGCGGGCGTATTCTTCCGCCCGCTGTGCCGCCGTGCGGGCGAAACGCGGAAAACGCCGGGTCATGTCCTTCGCCATGTGGCGCAGCGAACGATAGGGCCGCGATGAGATCAGGCGTGAGAGATAGGCGCTCATGGCGCCAACCGGCGGCGCTATGGACATGTCATTGTCGTTGAGAATGACGATCAGCCGGGAATCGCTGGAGCCGGCATTGTTCATGGCCTCATAGGCCATGCCCGCACTCATGGCGCCATCTCCGATGACGCACACCACGTTGCGGCGGTCACCCTTGAGATCGCGCGCCACCGCCATGCCGAGACCGGCCGAGATTGAGGTCGAGCTGTGCGCCGCACCGAACGGGTCGTAAGCGCTTTCGCTGCGCCGGGTGAAGCCGGACAACCCGCCACCTTTGCGCAAGGTGCGGATACGGTCACGCCGGCCTGTGAGAATCTTGTGGGGGTAGGCCTGGTGCCCCACATCCCAGATCAGCCGGTCGTCCGGCGTGTCGAAGACATGGTGCAGGGCAACCGTCAGTTCAACCACGCCGAGGCCAGCGCCAAGGTGACCGCCAGTGACCGACACCGCCTCCACCAGTTCCGTGCGCAGCTCCGCCGCAACCTGGCGCAACTCCTCCACATCCAGCCCGCGTAAATCACGCGGCTGATGGATACGGTCAAGGAGCGGCGTCTTGCTGTCAGTCATGAGCGATCAGGTGGAAGTGGCAAACAAGCTTGGCAAACGGACGCGCGTTATGCCGATCGGGTGGCCGGTCTTTAACTTTGCCGCAGCACCGCAAAGCGCGCGGCGGATCGCAGAAGGTCGGCCTTCTGGCCAAACAAATCAAGGCACTCGCCGGCGCGGGTCGCCGCCTGCCAGGCCTCTTCACGGGCCGCCGCCACACCCCGCTGCCCGGCCAGGGTGGCCTTGCCAAGAGCCCGGTCGCGACCCAGCGGCTTGCCGACCGCCAGCGGATCGCCTTCCACATCAAGCAGGTCATCCGCGATCTGGAAGGCCCAGCCCAGCCACCGACCATAGTCCATAAGCGCCTGGAGCTGGGCCGCCGGCGCCGCAGCCAGCATGGCGCCAACGGCGGCCGACCAGGCCAGAAGGGCGCCGGTCTTCATATCCTGCAACCGGCGGAGGTCCGTCGCGTCCGTCACCGTTTCAGCCGCACGCAGATCAAGCATCTGGCCGCCGGCCATGCCGGCAAGGCCGGATGCGGCGGTGAGCCGGGCGATCAGGTCCACCCGCACCGCCGGATCAGGGTGCGTCGCCGGGTCGGCAAGGACGGCAAACGCCTCCGTCAGCAGAGCATCGCCGGCCAGAATGGCGGTTGCCTCGTCGAAAGCGAGATGCAGGGCGGGCCGGCCACGCCGGGTACTGGCATCGTCCATGGCCGGCAGATCGTCATGCACCAGAGCATAGGCATGCAGCATCTCAACCGCCGCGGCGACGCGCAAAGAACGGTCGGCCGGCACCTGCAGCATAGTGCCGCCGGCGATAACCAGAAACGCCCGCAATCGCTTGCCGCCGGCCAGGGCGGCCTGGCGCATGGCCGCCGCCAGGCGCGCCTCGCCGCCGGCCGGCGCCGGCAGCAGGCGGTCCAGCGCCTCAGCAACCTGTGCGGCGGCGGCGGCCAGGGCCGCGGCAAAAACCTCATCCGCCGGCTGCCCGGCCGCGCTGCCCACAGCGCTGAGCGGACGATTGGCGGACGGTGGGGTCACCCGGGCTTTGAGGGGGATGCGGAATCCCCGTCGAACGGTTCCGTCTGGGGCGCCCCGTCGCTAGCAAGGGTGATCTTTTCCACCTTGCTGCGCGCCTCTTCCAGCCTGGCCTGGCAATGGCGCTTCAAAGCCGCGCCCCGTTCGTAGGCGCGGATGGAATCATCCAGCTTCGCTTCGCCGCGCTCCAGCCGGTCAACGATGGTCTCGAGCTCTTTCAGGGCGTCTTCGAAGGACATGGACTTGATGTCATCCGGCACCGGGCCGGCCTTGCCGGCGGATTTTGTGGCTTTCGCGTTCACTGCCGTCTCCTGTGTCGGTCGACCGTCAGGCCATGAGAGCCGCTACGTGTGCTGCCGCGCTGGCGGCCAGCGCCGGTAGATTGTAACCACCCTCCAGCGTTGAGACGATGCGGCCGCCGGCAGATTTCCCGGCCAGGCCAACCAGTTCGGCCGTGATCCATGTGAAGTCCGCCTCCGTCAGGTTGAATTCCGCCAGCGGATCGTCACGATGGCCATCAAACCCGGCGGAAATCAGCAGAAACTCCGGCGCGAAATCGGCCACCGCCGGCAGCAGCCTGTCCCTGACCGCCGTGCGCCAGGCAACGGAGCCGGTCCCGGCCGGCAGGGGCAGATTGACCACATTGCCATCGCCACGGTCGTCTGCGCGACCGGTACCGGGGTAGTGCGGCCACTGGTGAACGGAGGCAAAGAACCACTCCGGCCGGCCGCGCGCCATGGCCTGGGTTCCATTGCCGTGATGGACATCGAAATCAACGATGGCGACGCGCGTGAGGCGGTGCACCGCCACCAGGTGGGCGGCCGCCACGGCGATGCTGTTGAACAGGCAGAACCCCATGGCCTGGGCCGGCTCCGCATGGTGGCCGGGCGGCCGCACCGCGCAGAAAGCGCGGGCCGCCTCTCCCGCCATCACCGCATCCACCGCGGCGACGGCGGCACCGGCCCCGTGCCGGGCGGCCAGCGGCGAGTCCGGACCGGTGATCGTGTCCGCATCGAACGCCCGCAAGCCGCTTGCCGGCCCACCGTCCAGCACATCCGCCACATGGCGCGGATCATGCACCCGCTCCAGCGCCTCGCGGCTGGCCGCCGGCGCCACCCGGCGGTCGAGCGCGGCGAAATCCGGCTGATCAAGGCGGGTAAGGACCGCCTCCAGCCGCTCACGGCACTCCGGATGGCCGGGGCCGGGATCGTGCGCCAGGCAGGCCGGATGGGTAAAAAGCATGACGGTCATCGCGGCATGATGGGGCCGGCCCGGGCGCGCCTCAAGCGCGGACGCCAGCAGACCGATGCCGGCAGACCGATGGAAGGGCGCGCCGGGCCGGCGGCAGTCAGGAGCGACGCCTGGCCACACTCTGTGACAATCGGCCCGGCTGTCAGTGGAGGCCGGGCGGAACGCAGGGCAATTGGCCCGCCATGACCGGCGGTACAGGAATTGGTCCATGGAGTCTGGACCAATCATCCGCCGCCTCGCCTTTCCAAGAGCACCGTCGGTGGGCATGATCTGCCAAGTTCATGTGGCCGGGAAACGCAGGAGCCTGACGCGGTGACCGAGCTCTTGTTTCGCGGTCTCATCGCGGCGGGCCTTGTGGTGCTGATCCTGACTGGACTGGGTCTGGCCGGCTGCGAGATCACCATTCCCGTATTCACGGGCAAGACCTACTGAACCGATCCGGCCCGCAGAGGCCGGCGGCAGACCACAATCGACAACTGGCCAGGCCGTTTGCGCCCACGCGGCCGACGAGGGAGAGCATGAGATGATCCTTTTCGACACGCTGCGTTCCGGCAACGCCTGGAAAGTGCGCCTGTTGTTGCGCAACATGGGGCAGGACTTCGAACGCAAGACCCTGGACCTGGCCAAGGGCGACACCAAGACGCCTGAATATCTGGCCATGAGCCCGCGCGGCCAGGTGCCGGTAATGCAGTTCGATGACGGCACCTATCTGGCCCAGTCGCCAGCCATCCTGGCCCGCATCGCCGAGGGCACGACATATTTTCCGGCCGACCCGGTGACCCGCAACAAGATTCTGGAGTGGATGTTCTTTGAACAGTGCGACCTGCTGAAGCCGCTGGCCATTCCCCGCTTCATCGTCGCTCTGGCTGGCCAGGGCGAAGAAAAGGCCGATGTGGTGAAACAATTCCAGGACCAGGGCTATCCCATGCTGGCCATAATGGAAAAGCGTCTGGCGAAAAGCGATTTCCTGGTGAATGGCTATTCGATCGCCGACATCAATCTCTACCCCTATACCAGCATGGCGCATCTGGGGAATTACGACATGGACCGCTTTCCGGCCATTCAAGCCTGGATCAAGCGGGTCGAATCACAGCCGGGCTGGGTGCCGTTGATCGAAGAGTAGATCACGCGCAGACACCCCCGGACGCCCAAAACAGGAGAACATGACCATGGCTGCCACGCGTACGCTTCGCCGCCCCAACGTCAATATCAAGGCCACCACCGGCACCCAGTTGCGCTGCAAGAGCTGGCGGGCGGAGTCCATCCTCCGCATGCTGGAGAACAATCTGGAGAATGGCGAGAATCCGGACGAGCTGGTGATCTATGCCGGCCGGGCCAAGGCAGCGCGGGACTGGGAAAGCTATGACCAGATCGTCGCCGCGCTGAAAATACTGGAAGAAGACCAGACCCTGGTCATGCAGTCGGGCAAGCCGCTTGGCGTCTTCCGCACCCAGAAGTCCATGCCCATGGTGATCATGGCGTCGGGCGGTGTGGTCGGCGCCACCAACCGCGACCCCATTCACCAGGAACTGGAAGAAAAAGGCCTGACCATCATGCCCGGCATGACGGCGGCCGCATGGCAGTACATCGGCAGCCAGGGCATCCTGCAGGGCACCTACGAGACCTTCATGGCGGCGGCGCGGGAGAACTTCGGCGGGACGCTGGAAGGCCGCATGGTGCTGACCGCCGGCTGCGGCGGCATGGGCGGCGCCCAGCCGCTGGCCGGCAAGCTGGCCGGTGCGGCGACTCTGGTTCTGGACGTGGATGAAGACCGCATTCAGCGGCGCATCGACTCCGGCTATTGCGACGTCATGACCCACGACCTGGACGAAGCCCTGAAGTGGATCGACGAAGCCAAGAAGGCGCGCAAGGGCAAGTCGGTGGGCCTGGTGGCCAATGTGGGTGATATCTATCCGATCCTGCTGGACCGCAACATCATTCCTGAGATCGTCACCGACCAGACCACCGTACGACCGGGCCGCGGCTACGTCCCGCAGGGCATGACCTCGGACGAGGCCTACGCCATGTTCGACACGGACCGGGAACAGGTGGTGCGGCGGGGCCACGCCACCATCAAGATCCATGCCCAGTGCATGATGGAGTTCGAGAAGCGGGGATCAATCGTCTTTGAGTATGGCAACGGTCTGCGCCTGGAGGCGGAAGCCGCCGGCTATCCCGAGGCCCGCAAGATGCGCGGCTTCATCGAGCGCTATGTGCGGACGCTGTTCGAAGAGGGCAAGGGCCCGTCGCGCTGGCTCGCCATCTCCGGCGACCCGCACGACATCGAAGTGGTTGACGACATCATCGAGGCCAACTGGTCGGACAACAGCTCCATCGTCCAGTGGATCCGCCAGGCCCGCGAGCACGTGCACTTCACCGGCCTGCCGGCGCGTATCGGCTGGCTCGGCTATGGCGAGCGCGCCAAACTGGCCAAGCTGGTGAATCAGGCGGTGAAAGAGGGCAAGACCAAGGGCCCCATCGCCTTCACCCGCGACCATCTGGACTCCGGCTCCACCGCCATCCCCTTCCGCGAGAACGAGAAGATGATGGATGGCTCCGACCGTATCGCCGACTGGCCGATCCTGAACGGACTCATCAACGCCTGTTCCGGCGCCGACGTGATTGCCATTCACGGTATCGGCTCGGCCGGTCAGACCACGGTGGCCGACGGCAGCGATGATGCCGGCGAGCGGCTGGAGCGGGTGATGACCACCGACACCGGCATCGGCGTCCTGCGCCATGCGGAAGCCGGCTATGAGACCTCCAAGAAACTGGCCAATGAGTCTGGCCTGGCGGCGTCTGTCGCCGGCCGCAAATACTAACATCAGAGCCTTTGACAAGACTCCCGGGGAAACTGGGAACCACAACAGACAGGAGGGCGGACCATGGCGGTCGGCACGCTGAAACGTAAGAACGTCAGTATCAAAGCCACCACCGGCACTCAGTTGCGCTGCAAGAACTGGCGGGCGGAGTCCATTCTCCGCATGCTGGAGAACAATCTGGAGAATGGCGAGAATCCGGACGAGCTGGTGATCTATGCCGGCCGGGCCAAGGCGGCGCGGGACTGGGAAAGCTATGATCAGATCGTCGCTACCCTGAAGTCGCTGGACGAAGACCAGACCCTCATCATGCAGTCGGGCAAGCCGATCGGTGTCTTCCGCACCCAGAAGACTGCGCCCATGGTGGTCATGGGCAATGGCAACGTCGTTGGTATGGACTTCGGCGATCCGATCCGTCAGGAGCTGGAGGATAAGGGCCTGACCATCATGCCCGGCATGACGGCGGCCGCATGGCAGTACATCGGCAGCCAGGGCATTCTGCAGGGCACCTACGAGACCTTCATGGCGGCGGCGCGGGAGAACTTCGGCGGGACGCTGGAAGGCCGCATGGTGCTGACCGCCGGCTGCGGCGGCATGGGCGGCGCCCAGCCGCTGGCCGGCAAGCTGGCCGGTGCGGCAACTCTGGTGCTGGACGTGGACGAGAAGCGCATTCAGCGGCGCATCGACTCCGGCTATTGCGACGTCATGACTCATGATCTGGACGAAGCGCTCAAACTGATCGACGAAGCCAAGAAGGCGCGCAAGGGCAAGTCGGTGGGCCTGGTGGCCAATGTGGGTGACATCTACCCGATCCTGCTGGAGCGCAACATCACACCGGACATCGTCACCGACCAGACCACAGTGTGGGCCGGTCGCGGTTATGTCCCCCAGGGCATGACCTCGGACGAGGCCGTGGAAATGTTCCGCACCAACCGCGAGGAAGTCATCAAACGCGGCCATGCGACCATCAAGATCCATGCCCAGTGCATGATGGAGTTCGAGAAGCGGGGATCAATCGTCTTCGAATATGGCAACGGCCTGCGCCTGGAGGCGGAAAAGGCGGGTTATCCCGAAGCCCGCCAGATGCGCGGCTTCATCGAGCGCTATGTGCGGACCTTGTTCGAGGAGGGCAAAGGTCCGTCGCGCTGGCTGGCCATCTCCGGCGACCCGCACGACATCGAGGTAATTGACGACATCATCGAGGCCAACTGGTCGGACAACAGTTCCATCGTCCAGTGGATCCGCCAGGCCCGCGAGCATGTGCACTTCACCGGTCTGCCAGCGCGTATCGGCTGGCTTGGCTATGGTGACCGGGCCAAGCTGGCCAAGCTGGTGAATCAGGCGGTGAAAGAGGGCAAGACCAAGGGTCCCATCGCCTTCACCCGCGACCACCTGGACTCCGGCTCCACCGCCATCCCCTTCCGCGAGAACGAGAAGATGAAGGACGGCTCCGACCGCATCGGTGACTGGCCGATCATCAACGCCCTGCTGAACACCTGCTCCGGCGCCGACGTGATTGCCGTCCACTCCGGCATGAGCGCCGGCCAAACCACCGTGGCCGATGGCAGCGACTCGGCCAGCGAAAGGCTGGAAGCGGTGATGAACGCGGACACCGGCATCGGCGTCCTGCGCCATGCGGAAGCCGGCTATGAGACGTCGATGGATCTGGCCAATTCGACCGGCCTGGCAGCGACCATCCCGGACCGCAAATACTAGAGTCAGACGGGCTTAGCGAAGACGGGCGCCGGAACACCACCGGCGCCCTTTTTCGTTGCTATTTAATAGGCGACCGGTCTACTTTTTCCTGATGGCAGGACAAGATACCCGTATGCGACTGATCGAAGCCGGCGCCCAGTTGATCTGGGCCCAGGGCTTCCACGCTACCGGACTGGCTGAAATCCTCGCGGCAGCCGAAGTTCCCAAGGGCAGTTTCTACCATTTCTTCGCGGACAAGGCCGCCTTTGGCCTGGCGGTTATTGACTGGTTTGCCGCAGAGCGCCTGACTGATCTGCAGGACGCCCTGGCCCGTGACGATCTGAAACCGCTTGACCGCCTGCGGGCCTATTACCAGGACAGCCACCGCACTCAGATGGCGCTCGGCCCGGAGAATGGCAGCCCCCTTGGGAATCTGGCCCTGGAGCTGGGGCGGCCCGGCAATCCCTTCGCCGCCGCCATCACCATCGCCTTGCAGCGCGAGCAGACTCTTGTCATGCACTGCCTGGCAGAGGCAAAGGACAGCGGCCAGTTGCCGGCCGGGGTCGAACCGGAAGGAACCGCCCGCTATCTTCAGGCGGCCTGGGAGGGCGCGGTGCTGCAGATGAAAGTGACCGGCGGCGCAGAACCCCTGGATGCTTTTCTGGCACTAAGCTTCGGCCGCCTGTTACAGTCTTGAAGCATAACTAGACGACTGGTCTATTTTCAATGGAGAGTTCTATGAGCCGCATCGCCCTTGTTGTCACCGTGGATGTCGCAGACGGTCAGCGTGACGCGCTGCTGGACATCCTGCGCCATCATGCGGCACGCAGCCTGTCGCTGGAGACCGGCTGCCTGCAGTTCGACATTCTGCTGCCGGAGGACAAGCCCGGCCGTATCATGATCTTCGAGTTGTACCGCAACCCCGCCGCCCTGGAGGCACACCGCGCCTCCGAACACCTGAAGCGCTGGCGGACGGAATCAGCCAGCATTCCGCACACCATCGACGTGGTGGTCTGCCAGGCGTGACTTCCGGGCACAGTGGCGGCGACGGCGGCGCGCCAGATGGCGGCGGATGCGACCGGTGCGACGGTCGGCGCGGAGACCAGGGCGGCGGTTCGGACCATAGTCCCCGACCAACGCGGAACTGGGCGGCATACTATGCCGGGCGCGGCCTGCGCCCGCCCCATGACACAGTGTGCTTTGTCCTAGACCAGGCAGCCGCCCCGCAGGGCAAGCGAACGGCCGCACAGGACGCGCCGCTGGCGATGGACCTCGGCTGTGGGGCCGGGCGCGACAGCCTGGCCCTGCTGGCCGCCGGCTGGCGTGTCATCGCCATTGACCGCCAGCGCGAGGCCATGGCTGAGCTGGAGCGCCGCGTACCGCCGGCGCTTCGCCACCGCCTGGAGCCGCGAACGGGCGACATTCGGACCGAACCATGGGGCAGCGCTGATCTGGTGGTGGCCAGCTTTGTCCTGCACACCCTGGCGCCGCCCGACTTTCGGGCTCTGTGGGCGACCATTCCGGCAAGCCTGCGTCCGCGCGGCCGTTTTGCCGGACATTTCATCGGTAAGCACGACACCTGGGCGGGACGTGATGACATGTCCACCTTCAGCCGGGACGATCTGCACCACCTGCTGAACGGGCTCGAGGTCGAGTTTTGGGCCGAACGGGAGAATGACGGCGAGACGGCAACCGGCCGCGCCAAGCACTGGCATGTCCACCACATCGTTGCCCGGCGCACCGCCTGACCGCGACGGCGCATCGGCGAGCCGTCAGCCCCAGCGCACGGCCTCGGTCGCCATCCAGGCCGCCTCGCCTTGTGTTGTCTGGCGGTCCAGCGCCTTGTTGCGCCAGGGAAATCGACCGAACAAAGCGATGGCCTCATGATGGTGGCGGGCGCTGGCCTGAGCGAATCGATGCTCCGGTTCCTCGCCGAGACCAGCAAACAGACGAATCGATATCTCCTGATCGGCCAGGTCTTCGCTGTGCTCAAAGGGCAGATAGAAGAACCAGCGATGAACCGGCAGCACATGGCGGTCGAAGCCATGCATGATCGCATGTCGCGCCACCTGGCGCGCCTTTGCGTCGGCCGCATGAGCCGCCGACGTGCCGCGGTAGAGGTGACGGGAGACCTGATCCAGCAGAACAATCAAGGCCAGGCATAAGGCGGGCTTTGCCGCCCACTCGTCCAACCGGCCAGCCACCGCCGCGCCGTGCAGATCGCTGAATGCCGCACGGATGGCATCATCCTGCTGGCGCCCGTGCTCGAACCACACAACGCGCCGGGCGCCATAGCCGGTTTCACCGGGCCTGAGAAACCAGAACGTCAGCACGTCCCGTGCCGCCGCCGGTACGTCCCCGTCCTGCAACGCGTCCGCCACCGCATCGCCAAAGACCGAGGCGGCGGGGCGCGGCACCGGCGGCAGAACGATGGGCCCCTGATCGGGCTCGTCACCGGGCGATTCGCCCCAGCGAATCCGTGTGGCGATCTGATAGGCCCGCTCTTCCGCTGTTGATTCGCGGCCCAGTGCGTCATTGCGCAACGGATAGCGACCGAAGCGGAAGACGGTCTCCTGGTGGGCGATGGCGCCGGCAATGGCGGAGAGGCTTTCGGAATCCTCCCCCAGCTCGCGGTACAGACCGACCGAACGATCCTGATCGGCCAGGTCCTCGCTGTGCTCGAACGGCAGATAGAAAAACCAGCGCTGGACCGGCAGCACATGACGATCCCAACCGCGCAGCACCGCATGGCGGGCCAGCGCCCGGGCGTCGGCGTCACGGGCGAAGGCGCGCCCCTCGCCGCGGAACATGTTCCGTGAGAACTGATCGTAAAGAATGATGTTGGCGAGACAAGTGGCCGGATGGTCCCGCCAATGGGCCAGCGCACCGGCCTCGGCCTCAGCAAAGGTTGCAGAAAAACGCTGCCGGATAGTGGAGTCTATGGCATCACCGCCGGCAAACCACAGACGGCGGGAGACGCCCCACAGGGAGGAGTCCGGCCGACCGAACCAGAAGGTCAGGATGTCGGCGGCCGTATGGGGCAGGTCATCCAGGTCATGGGACAGCCGGTCTGTCACCCACGCACCCATCATGACGCGGATGAACCCGATGCGTTGCGTCGCGCCGCCTGTTCGGCCCGCCACCGGGCGCGCTGCTCCTCCAGCTCCTTCAGATACTGTGCCTCTTCAGCGGTTGTCTGGCGGCCGAGCGCGGCATTGCGGTAAGGAAAGCGGCCGAAGCGCGCGATCTCGTCATGGTGGCGCTGAGCCTGGCGCATGGTCATGTCACCGTCACCGTCAGGCGAGCCGTCCACCAGCGATCCGAACAGCTCCAGGGCACGCTTCTGAATGGCGATGTCTTCGCCATGCATGAAAGGCATGTAGAGGAAGAGCCGCTCATAATAGGACAACGCCGTATCGCCGCCGCTGGCGATTGCCGCGCCGGCCAGTTGGCGCGCCCGTGCATCCGTTTGGAAGGCACGGCCGTCATCGCGGAACATGTTGCGCGAGAACTGATCGAACAGAATGACCAGGGCGAGCGTCCCGCGCGGCGACCCGGTCAGCTCATCCAGTTGCCCGGCGGCGGCGGCTTCATAGGCCGGTCCGAAGCGGCGGCGGATTTCCTCGTCCACCGCCGGACCGCCGGCGAACCAGTGGTCGCGGCGGCGGCCATGTTCGCCATGGCCGGCCGGCGCGAACCAATAGTCCAGAACGTCCCGCGCCACCGCCGCAGGATCGAGCGGCGCAGCGGTCTCAGCGCTCATGCGGCGACCAGCGCGCGCAGGCCTTCGAGCCTGAGTGGCAACGGCACACCGAGCCACAGACAATTGACCGCATGGTCGGCGTAAGCGTCGTCTGTATTGGGGTGAACCAGGATGTCCAGGTCGCGGCGGTTCAGCATCAGCCAGGGCACCAGCCGGTCAAACTGATCATTGGCGAAGGCCACCTGATACATGGACTGAGGGTGCGGCCCGACGGGCGCCTCGCGCCAGCGGCCCATGACCACCCGGAACCTCTGCTCGATTTCCTGGCGCAGCCACTCCGCCACCGGCCGGCTGGCTCCGTCGTAGTAGATGTGCGCGTGAAAACCGTCGATATCGGACTCGTCGCGTGGCTGATCCATGCCGCCTCTCCGCTGTATTCCACTGTGTTCGGCCCCATTGTCCCATCCGGCTGATACCCGGGTCCAGACCGGGCGGAGCGACCTTTCGGCCTGCGCTACCATCGCCTAGGGTCCGCCCGGGCAGCGTTTGGGGAGCGATTGATGACCGTATTGATCACCGGTGGCGGCGGCTTTGTCATGGCCAACCTGGCGCGGCTGTGGCTGGAGTCCACGCCCGATGGCCAATCGCCTGACGTGGTGGTGCTGGACGCGGCCGCACCCGACCCAGTATTCCGGCGCGCCTTTGCCGATGCGGGCGACCGGCTGACCTATGTTCAGGCCGACGTTACGCGGCCGGAAAGCTGGAACCATGCGGTCGCCGGCCGCACCATCCGCGCCATCGTCCATGCCGCCACCATCACGCCGAATACCCAGGGGCCACCGGAGAAAGCCAAGGTGGTGCCAGAGCGCGATATTCCGGCGCGCATTCTCGACGTCAACATCATGGGCACCGTGCAAATGCTGGAGTTCGCACGTCAGTGCCCTGACCTGAAGCGGTTCATCTATGTCAGTTCCGGGTCGGTCTATGGCGATCATGGACCGGACATCGCTGGTGCGCCGTTGCCGGAGGACGGATGGGTCGAACCGCACGAGCTGTACGCTGTTTCCAAATACAGTTCGGAGCTGATCACCCGACGCTATGCGGAACTGTTCGGCCTGAGTGCCGTGTCGGTCCGCCTGTCCGGCGTGTTCGGCCCGTTCGACCGGGCCACACCGGCCCGCACCTATGAGTGCGCACCGAACCGTGTTGCGCATCTGGCGCTCGCCGGGCGCACCATCCGGGTCGACCGCCTGGACGCCATCGGTGACTGGATCAGCGCGCCGGACATTGCCCGTGCGCTGGTCCACCTGCTGCTGGCGGAGTCGCCCCGTCACTCCGTTTACAATATCGCCCAGGGCCGCACCGATACCGTGGCTGATCTGCTGCGCCATACCCGGGCGGTGCTGCCCCAGACCCGCTGGCAGGAGAGCGCGGCGGACAGCGCCGACGTGCTGCAGGGCGGCCCCTATACCGGCGGCCGCTGGGGTGCCTATGACATCGCGCGGCTCAGGGACGAGTTCGGCTGGCAGCCAACACCGCTGGCCGCGGCGATGGCCGAGTACATAGGCTGGATCCGGCAGATCGAGATGCCGGCCCGGGCATTACGCTAAAGACCGGGCAAAAGCCCAAAAACGGACACGCCCTTGCCATAATCCCTATTAATCATAGCTTTAACAAAGAAGGTTGCAATACAGCTACAATTCATGGTTGTATGTTGCGTTGTTAACCCTAAGAACGGCCGCACAAGCGGTTGTTATCCACAGGAGGGGGCCCCTGTAGTCGGGGCCGGCAAGGCGTCTCGACCCTGGTGCGATGCAGCCGGGATGGAGTGAGCCATGAAAGCCACGCGAAGAGCCCCCACGGTCCCAGCCGCCCAAGCTCCAATTGCTGAGGGCACCGCCGCGACACCGGCTGTCGTCGTCATGCCCACGCCCCGGCCAAGCAATCCATCAGCCGACGCGCCAGCCCTGGATGCGATTCTCGACTCGCTGCAGGAAGGGGTTGCCGTGTTCGACGCGAGGGACCGGCTGGTGTGCTGCAACAACCGCTTCCGCGATCTCTTTCCCCATCTTGGCCAGATGATCCGACCCGGTGTCCGTTTCAGGAGCCTGGTCCGGGTGGAGACCCGCGCCGCGGCGCGCAAACAGGCCCGTCGCACCGGATCGGTGGAAGAGCGGCTGCGTCAGCGTATGCTTAGACATGAACACCCGTCCGGCGCCTTCGAGCAGCAACTGCCCGATGACCGCTGGATCTGGGTCCGCGAACGAAAGCTGGACGATGGCACGACGATTTCCACCTATGTGGATATCAGCGATGTCAAACACCGTCAGGCCGCGCTTGAAACAGCGCGTCTGGAGGCCGAGGCGGCCAGTGACAGAAGCCGCCGCCTGCTGGCCGATGTGACCCATGAGTTGCGTACGCCGGTGACGGCCATCATGGGATTTTCCGATCTGATGCGCGAAGGCCATATGGGCCCGCTGAACAACCCACGCCTGGCCGAGTATCTCAAGGACATTCACGATTCAGGCGAGCACATGCTGGCCCTGATCAACGACCTGCTGGATCACGCCAAGCTGGAGGCCGGCGCCGTCCGGCTGACCGAATCGGAAGTGAGCCTGGCTGACCTGGCCACAGAATGTACGCGCATGCTGAAGCCGGACGCCGACCGCCGCGGCCTGACTCTGTCCCTCAAAGTCCAGCCGCTGCCTCCGTTTATCGTTGATCACCGAAGCTTGCGGCAAGTACTGCTCAACCTCCTGTCCAACGCCCTCAAGGCGACACCGCCCGGCGGTCGCGTCAGCCTGCGCATTGCCAGGGCGGCCAACGGGGACGGCCACCTGGTGGTGCGCGATAGCGGGCGCGGCATGACGGCCCGCGAGATCGCCATCGCCTTCACGCCCTTCGGCCAGATCACCGGCAGCGATAATTCAGGCAGCGACTCCGGAACCGGCCTCGGCCTGCCCATCGCCCGCCGCCTGGTCGAGCTGCATGGCGGACGGCTGGATATGACCAGCCGGCCCGGACACGGCACCACGGCGCTCGTGGTGCTGCCGGCGGCGCGGGCACGGGGCGTCGCGGCCAACCACGACATGCCGGCGGACCAAAAAGAAGCGGGCTAGCCCTGAGGGCCGCGACCGGGGCCGACAGCAGAACGGCGGGAGGCTAGGATCGTTTGATCGATTTCCCCCGCCTCCTACGGACGGACCTGCCAATGGCCCTGCTGGAAGACAATACCGCGTGCGAGCGGCCGACCTTCACAACCCATCTGGAGTGCAGCCGCACCGGCGCCACAAGGCCGGCTGACGCGCTGGTGGGACTGTCCGATGCGGGCGCGCCGTTGCTGGTGCGCTATGACCTGGCGGCTGTCGGTCGCGCCGTGGACCGCGACGCCCTGCAACGGCGCGCACCGGACTTCTGGCGCTATCGCGAATTGCTGCCGGTGCGCCGGACCGAGGATATCGTATCCCTGGGCGAGGTGATGACGCCGCTGGTCAGCCTGCCACGCTGGGGTGGAGAGCTGGGCGCCAGGCGCCTGACGGTCAAGGATGAAAGCCGCCTGCCCACCGGGTCATTCAAGGCGCGGGGTCTGGCCATGGCGGTGAGCATGGCGAAAGCCCTTGGCGTCACGCGCATGGCCATGCCGACCAATGGCAATGCGGGGGCGGCACTTGCCGCCTATGGCCGTCGCGCCGGCATGGAGACCTATGTCTTCTGCCCGGACGACACGCCGGAGGTGAATGTACGGGAGATTGCCCTGCAGGGCGCCCGCGTGTGGCGAGTCAATGGTCTGATCAATGACTGCGGCCGGATCGTCGGCGAGGGCAAGGAGCCCATGGGCTGGTTCGACACATCGACCCTGAAGGAGCCCTATCGCATCGAAGGCAAGAAGACCATGGGCCTGGAGCTGGCGGAGCAGCTCGGCTGGACCCTGCCGGACGCCATCTTCTATCCCACCGGCGGCGGCACCGGCCTGATCGGCATGTGGAAGGCCTTTGACGAGATGGAGCAGCTTGGCTGGATCGGCGCCGGGCGACCGCGCATGGTGGCGGTCCAGGCCAGCGGCTGCGCCCCCATGGTCCGCGCCTGGGAAGACGGTGCCGACAGCGCCCCGGTCTGGCCGGACGCGCACACGGTAGCGGCGGGCATCCGGGTGCCGGTGGCCATCGGCGATTTCCTTATCCTGCGGGCGGTGCGCGACAGCGGCGGCTTTGCCATCGCCGTGGACGATTCGGATATTCTGGCGGCACAAGCGCAGATCGCCGCGGCGGACGGCATGCTGCTGGGACCGGAGGGCGCGGCCACGGCCGCCGCCTGGCGCCAGGCCGTAAGCCGCGGGCTGATCCACAAGGATGCCCATGTGGTTCTGTTCAACTGTGGCTCACCGCTCAAATACCCCATGCCGGCGGCGCCAGCGCGGCTCGACCGCCATGGTCCGATCGCCTATGAGCGGCTCTGAGAAGGCGGCAGGCCCGCTGGCAGACAATCAGGCCAGCCAGGCCCGGACGGTCCGCCTGCTGGCTGACCCGGCGACCCATGGCGGCGTCCCGGTCACGGTAATCGAGACCCATGTGCACCGGGTCTTTCTGGCGGGAGAACGGGCCTACAAGCTCAAACGCGCCGTCCGCTATCCCTATCTCGACTACAGCACCGTCGATCGGCGACATGCCATGGCCGGGGCCGAGGTCGGGATCAATCGCCGCACGGCACCCGAGCTCTATCTCGGCCTGACGCCCGTGGTGCAGCGCGGTACGGGCCTGGCTCTCGGCCGTCTGACGGAGCCCGATGCGACCGTGCCGGAGGCGGACAGCGTGGTGGACTGGCTGGTCACCATGCGTCGGTTCGACAATGACTGTCTTATGTCCGCCATGGCCGAGGCCGGCCGGCTGAACCTGGCGACCGTCAACCGCCTGGTGGATGAACTGGCGCACTTCCATGGCTCCGTGCAACCGCGCCGGCAGGACAATACGACGGCTCGCTTTGCCTCCAGCCTGGAGGAATCTCTGGACGAGCTGCGCAGCGCACCGCATCTCTTTCCCTCCACCGACGTCGCGGCGCTGAGCCAGGCGGCAAGGCAGGCTATGGCCCGCTTCGGACCGATGATGGACCAGCGCGGACGGGACGGTTTCGTTCGCCACTGTCATGGCGATCTGCATCTGCGCAATGTCTATGTGACGGCGGACGGACGGCCCGTGCCGTTCGACGCGGCGGAGTTCAGCATTGATCTGGTGACGGTAGACGTGTGGGACGATCTGGCCTACCTGCTGATGGACCTGTGGCATCGCGGCGCCCGCCATCTGGCCAATGGCGCCATGAACCGTTACGCGGAGAACACCGCTGACTATGCGGGAATGGCGCCGCTGCCTCTGTATCTGGCGGCACGCGCAGTGATTCGGGCGAAGGTTGCGGCCAGCGCCCATGCACTGGCGCCCCCTGGCGGCCGGGCGGCTCTGGCCCACGAAGCCCGTGCCTATCTGCGGAGCGCCCGCCTGTTTCTGGCGCCGCGCCCGCCACGGCTGGCGGCCATCGGTGGCCTCTCGGGCACCGGCAAGACGACCCTGGCCCGGGCGCTGGCCCCTGACCTGGGCACACCGCCGGGCGCCCTGGTCCTGCGTAGCGATGTGACCCGCAAGATCATGGCCGGGGCCGGCCGGCTGGACCGCCTGCGGCCGGATTCCTATACGCCGCAGAGCAGCGCCGCAGTCTATGGACGGTTGTGGCAGATGGCGGCCGATGGCCTGGCGCGTGGTCAGAGCGTCATCGTTGATGCGGTCCATGGCCGGCCGCAGGAGCGAACCGCCATTGCCGACGTGGCGCGGCACGCCGGCACGCCCTTTGCCGGACTGTGGCTGGAGGCGGATACGGCAACCCTGACGTCGCGCATCGCCGGTCGAACCGGTGATGAATCCGACGCAACCCCGGAGGTGGTTGCCATACAGGCCGCCCGTGATACCGGCCCGATGACATGGTCAAGGCTGGACGTATCGGGGGAGCGCAGCGACGCCGTCCGTTCCGCCTGGGCCGCGCTGCGCCGCGCCGGTCTATAGAGGCAGACGATCAGAACAAATCGTCGATGGCGTCCTGACCAAGACTTTCCCGTCCGGCATTAACGATGGCGCGGGCCTCGACAAGCATCAGGTCCAGTTGCTCGCGGGTGGCGGCACTGACCGCTTGCAGCGCTTTCTGGTCGTCAGCGGCAATGGCTTTCTCAATGGCGACGATATTATCTCTGATGAGATCGTTCATGCACTCGATCAGAGAGTCGAACTCCCTCCTGTAAGGGTCGGGCGACTGCTCATAGGCCTCGACGGCAAGCTCGCGAAAGGCTAGCTGGCTACGATGGAAATGCTCCTGGTAGCTGACCGGCTTCCAGTTGCGGACCTCGTCCAGGGCGCCTCGATCCTCGGCAATGAGATCGATCACCATCTGGATTTCGTTGAACCGATTGAGGTAGTCGGTCGTCAGGAGGGTTTCGTCATTGATCGACGTGCCGCGCACCTGCTCGCGAATCGCCTCCAGACGCCCGTCGCAATCGCCGGCGTCCTGCGATATCACACTTGCATCCCGGCGCAGCGCCGCTTCGGACTCAGTCATGAATCCCTCCCCCGAGGCCGTAGGCATAGCGCCCAGCCGCACAGCAAAGCATCCCCGTCTTAACCAAAGGTTGAAAGAAGAGCGAAAATGGCGCCCCGCGGCCGGCTCTTGATCGATCCCCGGCGTTCTGTATGCCATAGGCATGGCGCAAATCCTTGCCGGACGGCTCTATGGCTGGCCGGAGTTCAGCGATGACGGACAGGATATCTGGCTCATTCACCTGGAGGAGCCGGGTTTTTTCATGCGCGTAGTGGAACCGCCGGCCGAAGACCCGGATGCGGATGGGGACGGCGAGGAGGATGGGGACGCTGCAGCCGATGGCCTGGTCCGCCTGCCCGAGGCGCGGATCGCCTTTGCCAACCGGTCGGGTCTGGCGCTGGGCAATCTGGTCTTCTTCGAACCGCGGCCCGCCGACATGGCGGTTGTGGCGCAGGCCATTGCCGGCATGGTCGCGGCCATCGAAGACGATATGGTCCTCGACCTGATCGGCATCACGACCCGTGGCTATGCCCCGGCCCAGACACGGGTGGAACTGGAGGACATGCCGACGGGATATCTGATCGGCAGCCTGTATGACAGCGATGAAGGGCTGGTGGGCGACGATGCGTGGGTCGCCCATCTGGGGCCGCCGCCCTTTGCCCTGATGGCCAGCGACATCACGCAGGAAGACGTAGCGGACGAGGCGATCTGGGCGACGGTGGATGGCGACCGGGTGCTGACCGGCCTTATCTGGCTATCGAGCCTGGCCTGCGCGCCGGAAGAACTGCGTCGTATCGCCGGTGAGGCGGCGGCCCTGCTGCGTGACAGCGAGGACCCGACGGCGGACTGATCCACCATCCATACAAACCAATCCACAAGAAATGGCGTCCCCTACGGGAATCGAACCCGTGTTTCCGGCGTGAGAGGCCGATGTCCTGGACCGCTAGACGAAGGGGACCGGCGGACCTTCACCTAAGGGAAGGGGCGGCCGGATTCAAGGCCTGACCGCAGCCGGCAGGGGCCGCGCCGGGTGCGCCACGGCAAACGGCGCAAGCCGCCTCGCCCTTGCGGCCTGACCTGTGGCAGACTCCGGCCCATGACACGGCATTGTCAGTCCGGCTGGTGTGACACCGGCACCATGGCCTGGACCGGGAGTCCAGCCGGCGGCGTATCCCGCAAGCGCCTGATTCATCTGGGGCCGCCCGAGTCCGGCCAGGTGACGTCGGTGGTGCGCTTTGCGGCGGGCAGCCGCTTTGCCATGCACCCTCACCCGGGCGGTGAGGAAATCCTGGTCCTGGACGGTGTATTCAGCGACGCGCAGGGTGACTGGCCAGCCGGCACCTATCTGCTGAACCCGGAAGGGTTCGTCCATGCCCCATGGTCGGAAACAGGCTGTACGCTGTTCGTGCGGCTGCGCCAACACCCGGGCCCGCGCCGGGCGATCGCCATGACCACGAGCGGCGAGGCCGCCTGGCGGGGCCAGGTCGGCGGGCCGCAGCACCTCGACCTGCACCGCCCTGCCGACCAGCCCGACGCCACCTGGCTGGAGGACTGGCCGGCCGGGCACGTCCACACGCCAACGGCCTGCCCGGACGGGCTGGAGATATTCATTGTCACGGGCACACTCACCAGTGGTGGCGGCACACGGCCGCCCGGCGCCTGGCTCAATCTGGCGCCCGGAGAATCGTTCACTGGCTCCACTGCCGATGGCTGCCGCCTGTATATGCGCCGTGGCGGCGGCGTGCATCTGGCTGCCGCATCACACGTTGAACCCCTGACCGCCTGACCCGGGAGATCCACCCATGTCCAACAGCCAGCCCCCAGCCGGATCAACGCCGTCGTTCGACAGCGTACCGGTCATCGACATCGAAGGCGCCGACCGCGATGCCCGGCGCCTGCAGGAAACCGCCGACAAAATCTATGACGCCTGCACCCGCGTCGGTTTTTTCTATGTGGCAGGCCATGGCCTCCCGGCGGATCTGGTGAGCCGCACCTACGATCTGTCGCGGCAGTTTTTCGACCTGCCCGAAGCCCGCAAGAAGGCGGTGGAGATCAACGCCATTAACCGCGGCTGGATTGCCGAGGGCCAGGCGAAAATGACCGGGGCCAAGCTGCCGGACCTGAAAGAGAGCTTCAAGATCGGGCTGGACCTGCCGCTGGATGATCCGGATGTGCTGGCGGGCCTGCCTCTGGCCGGACCGAATGTTTGGCCCGACGATGTTCCGGGCATGGCAGATACGGTCTATGCCTACTTCGAGGGGGTCATGGGCATAGGCGCCAGCATTCTGCGGGCCACGGCGGTGAGTCTTGGTTTGGCCGAGGACTTCTTCGCCAAACGCTATGCAAAGCCCATCGCCCGTACCGGACTGCTCTACTATCCCGACCAGGATCCCACACGGGGCGATGACCAGTTCGGCGTGGCGCCGCATACGGACTATGGCTGCCTGACCGTCCTGTCACAGGATTCCAGCGGTGGCCTGCAGGTAATGAACAAGGCGGGCCAATGGGTCGAAGCCCCGCCGATCCCCGGCACATTCGTCATCAATGTAGGCGATTTGCTGGAGCGCTGGAGCAATGACCGGTTTACGTCAACGCCGCACCGGGTCATCAATCGGTCGGGCCACGCGCGCTATTCCATCTCGCACTTCTACGACCCGACCTATGAGACGGTGGTTGATCCGCGCGACGCCGGACTGCCCGCAGGCATGGACTCGAAGTATGAACCCGTGCTGGCCGGTGACTATGTGCTTGGCCGCTTCGATACAACCATGGCTTATCGCAGTAAGTTCAAGGCAACCGCCTGACCCGTCCCCATCAGGGTTCTGTCGCCTCAACCCGGCCAAGGATGCGGCCATCATCAGGGTCCATCAACAGCACGGACCGGCGACCGTCTCTGGCCTCCACCAGGATGGCCAGTCCGTCATCGGTGGCAACGACTGAAAGAATGGTAGCGGCCGCTGCGATCTCTACCTGCCAGGCAGGCGGCGGCGTATGGCGGCTCTCCGCCCCGCCGGACAGGCGAAAAGCAATGACCGCGACAATGGCTGACGCCACCAGAACGATGAGAACTGCCATGATGACCACGGCCATCTTGAGGGCGCGGAGATTGACCGGAGTCGTCTGCATGATCGTGTCGCCCCAATCCACTGCCTGTGAATGACGGTGCCCGCGGACCCGCCCCAACGCCATATGGCCATCGTCGGCCAGGAGGATGCCGGCAAGCGGCTGGACCGGTTTGTCGCCGAAGCCCTCAGTCCGCTGTCCCGCTCCCGCGCCAAGGCGCTGGTGGAAGGCGGCCATGTCGCCCTTGTGGGCGGCCGGACCATAAGAGAGCCGGCGCACCGGGTCAAACTGCAAGAAGAATGGCGCGTTGACGTACCGCCAGCCGAGATCACCACCCTGCCGGCGCAGGCCATGGACCTGGCCGTCGCCTATGAGGACGACCACCTGATCGTGGTGAACAAACCGGCCGGTCTGGTAGTGCATCCCGCCCCCGGCAATCCCGACCGCACACTGGTCAACGCCCTGCTGGCCCACTGCGGCGACAGCCTGACCGGCATCGGCGGCGAGCGCCGGCCGGGTATCGTCCACCGCCTGGACAAGGATACCAGTGGCCTGCTGGTTGTCGCCAAGACAGGGATTGTCCATGCGGATCTGGTGTCCCAGTTCTCCGCCCGCACGGTGCATCGGCGCTATCTGGCGCTGGTTCACGGCCAGCCACGGCCGGCCACAGGACACTTCAGCGGCGCCATTGGCCGCAGCCCCCACGACCGCAAGCGCATGGCGGTCGTGGACAGCGGCGGCCGCGACGCCGCCACGGCGTATTGCCGCCTGCTCAGCTTTGCCCCCTATGCCAGCCTGCTGCTGTGTCGCCTGGCCACCGGTCGCACCCACCAGATTCGGGTTCACCTGAGCCATGCGGGCCACCCGCTGGTCGGCGATCCGGTCTATGGCCGGCGCCGGCCGCGCCGGGCGAGCACAAGCCACCAGACGGAGATGGAGGCCGCAGCGGCCACTTTGCTGGGCGCATTTCCGCGCCAGGCCCTGCATGCCGCCAGCCTTGGTTTCCGCCACCCGGCGAGCGGAGACTCCATGCTCTTTCGGGCTGAACCACCGGCCGACTTCAACAAGTTGGGGGCGGCCCTGGCCGGACTGAGTGGCGGCCAGTGGCCAGACACGCTGGCAAGGGCCGAAATCCTTGATCAGATGCTGGACTGAACCGGCCCCGACGTGAACGAATTGGTCACGGACGCCGTTTGTAATACATTGGATTGTCCGTGCCCCGCGGGCCCACTGGGGATTTGTCGTCCATGACCGTTCGGAGGCTGGAATGAGCGGTAGCCGGGCTTTGGCCCCCGTTCTGACACCGGAGAGCAATCTCTCCCGCTATCTCCATGACATCCGCCAGTTTCCCATGCTGGAGGCGGATGAAGAGTATGTGCTGGCCAAAAGCTGGAAGGAGCACGGGGACCAGGAGGCGGCGCACCAACTCGTGACCAGTCATCTGCGCCTGGTGGCCAAGATCGCCATGGGGTATCGCGGCTACGGTCTGCCCCTGGCTGAACTTATTTCCGAAGGCAATGTGGGCATGATGCAGGCGGTCAAGCGTTTTGACCCGGAGCGCGGGTTCCGCCTGTCCACCTACGCCATGTGGTGGATTCGTGCCTCGATTCAGGAATACATCCTGCATTCCTGGTCACTGGTGAAGATGGGCACGACCGCGGCACAGAAGAAGCTGTTCTTCAATCTGCGACGGCTCAAGGGACAGATGAAAGCCATTGACGAGGGCGACCTCAGCCCCGAGCAGGTAAGCGAGATCGCCACCACCCTGGCGGTCAGCGAGGACGACGTTATCCAGATGAACCGGCGGTTGGCCGGCCCTGACCGTTCACTCAACGTCCCGGTGCACGAGGACGGTGACGGGGAGTGGCAGGACTGGCTCAGCGACGACCGCCAGACCCATGATGTGGCGCTGGCCGAACAGGACGAGACAGAAGCCCGGCGCCACCTGCTCAACCGGGCGCTGAAGACGCTCAACACCCGCGAACGCCGCATACTCGAGGCCCGCCGCCTGCGTGAGGAACCGCTTACTCTGGAAGCCCTGAGTGAGGACTATGGCGTCAGTCGGGAGCGAATCCGACAGATCGAGGTGCGCGCCTTCGAGAAGCTGCAGCAAGCCATCCGCGACATGGCGCAGAAGGAGCGGCTTGACGACAATCTCACCGTGCCGGCGTGACTGGATCGTCGGTGGTCAGAGTCTCACCCGCGGCGTCGGGCCGTTGTCGCCTTCGGCCACCTCCGGCCCCCAGTCCTGAACCAGGCGCACCTGCTCTTCACGGTCAAGCACGATGCGCCGCTCGGCCCAGGCATTGAAGAAAACGCCTGCAATTCCCGGCATCATGACCGTCAGGCCCCAGCCGATTCCGGCCGCACCATACATGGCCAACCAGGCATAGACGTTGCCGACAATGGCAACCGCGGTCGCCAGCGTGTTGGCGCCACTCCACAAATCAAAGACGAACGGCATGGTTCCCGCCATATTGAGCAGGCCGATGGTGTAGGTGCGATAGCGCGGCCGCTCCACATCCGCGACAAAGGCGACGATACTCGGCGCCATTCCGACGCCAACGACGATAGCCGTCGGCAGGGCAATGGCCAGAAGGCCGATCAGGCCGACCAGCAGAACAATCCATGCCGTCGGTATCCGCGAGCTCGGCACACCGGTGGCGTCAGCGGTTGGACGTGACACGCGGGCGGGCGGACGAACCATGATCAGCCGCTCACCACGACGGCGATAACGCCGGCGGAAATTGCGCCGGCCAGCGACAGCGCCAGGCGGTTGCCAAGAGCCCGGATACGGCCGGTGCGCCAGGCCGGATTGGTCTCCAGTTGATGGACCTGAGTGGCCAGCGCGCGATAGCGCTGTCGGGCGGCGGCGAAACCGGCATTGTCGGCCTGCCGGGCGGCGGGGTCTTCCAGGATGCGGTGCATCTCCGTCAGACTGCCCGCCGTAGCGGCTTCTGCCACTTCGCGCTCCAGCCCGTTGCGCACTTTTGCGTGGCGATAGGTGAGAAAGGCCGGCCGCAGCACTTCATTCATCCATGCCGCCAGCGCCGGCAACGGGCCATGCCGATACCGTTTCTGCATCTCGGCAAGAGCATAGAGGCAGGCACGAGCGCTGCCCGCCGGTTCACCGGCCGGACGGATTCTTTCCAGCGTCGTTTCCAGCGCACGTCCGCCACGGGCCGCGATAAACGCCGCCACATGCCGGTCGATCGGCAGCCTCTGACGGTCGGCCGACTCCGCCGCCCGGTTCAGCGCCGGCAGCAGCATCTCAGGGTCGCTGACAAGTTCCTGCTCCAGAACCCGGCTGAGACAGGGCATGGCGGCATCGGCTTCGTAAACGCAGCGCTCTACGCCGCGCCCTGTCGCCGGGGACCGCAGATAGGCTCTGAGAGTGTCAAACGTGCGATTGGTGGCGTCCGCTTCCTGGCCAGGGCGTATCGATGCCTGCATCCGTGCCCAGAACTGCGGCGTCATGCTGGTCAGGAGGGAAATCAGCGAGCGGATGCGTGTCTCATCACCCATGGCCGAGGCCAGCATGGAACCGGTGGCATCGGGGAAGAAGGCCAGCCCGCGAAACCGGAGAGGGGCCGCCGGATCAAGCGCGGCCGCCGCCCGCGACACTTTGTGGTCATCCGAGAGAGCCACAGATTGCGGCGTGTCTGCGGAAACCAGCAAGGCATCGGCGCGTTCTGGCCGGGCCGCACTGCGCCGTATCCAGATATCAAGCTTGCTGTCCGCCAGCAGCTCCGGCGCTTCCTGCCAGTCCACCGACAGGTGGTGCGCCACCGCGCGCAGGGTGCCGTGACGGGCACCACGCCACTCGAACGGCCGGGCCGCCTGTCGCTCAACCGGCGCCTGACTGTATCCCAGCCGCTGGCCGGCCAACCATGCAGACAGCCGGTCCGCCGTCCAGCGCGCCTGTCCGTCATCGACCAGAAGGCCGCGCAGCACCTCGGCAATATCCCGCGACAAGGTGTACTCACCGGCCAGCGTGGCATAGCTGCCCCGCTCCAGCTTTTCCCGCAGCAGAGCCGCATCATCAAGATCAATCCGCGGCCATCGACCGGTCGCCAGGACCAGCAGGCAAACACCTACCGCATACATGTCATCAGGCGGTCTGCCGTCGCCACGACCCGCCGGGTCCGCCATCATGGACTCCACGGGCTCAAAGACCGCGGGCTGATCCATGGCCGGCGGCGCCGAGACGGCTTCGCCAAGAACGACGGCGTCGCTCTCTCCGACGCGCCACAAATTGGTTGGCCGAACAGCGCGGCTGGTCAGACCATGGCTGGCGAACGTCATCATCGCCCGCGCCGCCGGTTGCAGGAACCCATCCAGCAGGGCGCGCGCCGGCCATGGCGTAAATTGCGCTTGCGGCCCGCTCATGATGCGTGCGCCCGGCGGCCGCGACATGATTGTCACATGAACCGTGCCACCGGCCGCCGCGCCGGCGGCCGGTGGCCATGGCGTCGCCATGGTGTCATAGACGCGCACACTATCGGGCACTTCGAAGCGCACGAGCTTATCCAGCATGGCGCGTCGCGGCGGCAGGCGTCGACCGGCGACCAGGGCCACAAGGTCGCGGCGCCCGGACTCGCGATCTGTGACCGCATAGGCGCGGGCCTGCGGGGAATCGAAGGATTCCAGGCGCTGACTGACAAGAATGTCATAGCGGCCGGCCGTGACCACCGCGCCATCCCCCTGGTCTGAAAACTGGCTGGCGGGCTGGTGAACGGCCGCCTCGGTCTGGCCCGCATCGGCCATGGGCGTTCGCTCCGGCAGTGGCTTCCCGCCACGAGTCTTGCCGAAGACGGCAAAGAAACTGTTAACGACCCGGCCGCATTGCGCCAGCCGGATCAGGGCCGTTCAGTCGGCGAAGGGATCGTGAACCAGTATGGTGTCATCCCGCTCCGGACTGGTGGACAGCAGGGCTACGGGACAGTCGATCAACTCTTCAATGCGACGGATGTATTTGACCGCCGTCGCCGGCAACTGCGCCCAGGAACGGGCGCCACGGGTGCTGTCCGACCAGCCTTCCATGGTTTCATAGATCGGCTCGACTCCCGCCTGGCCGCTGACGGAGGCCGGGAAGTAATCAAGGGTCTCGCCCCGGTAGCGATAACCGGTACAGACCTGTATGGCCTCGAATCCATCCAGGATGTCCAGCTTGGTCAGGGCGATTCCGTTGATACCAGCGACCTGGACGGCTTGCCGCACCATGACGGCATCGAACCAGCCGCAGCGCCGCGCGCGGCCGGTAACCACACCGAATTCGCGGCCACGCTCACCAAGCAACCGGCCCGTATCGTTATTCTGCTCGGTAGGAAACGGACCGGCGCCGACCCGGGTAGTGTAGGCCTTTGTAATGCCGAGCACATAGCCGATGGCGTCGGGCGCCAGACCGCTGCCGGTTGCCGCCTGGCCGGCGACGCTGTTGGACGAAGTGACGTAGGGGTAGGTGCCGTGGTCCACATCGAGCATGGCCCCCTGCGCGCCCTCGAACAGCAGGCGACGGCCGGCCCGGCGCGCCGCGTTCAGGCTACGCCACACAGGCTCTGCGTATGGCAGAATCTTCGGGGCCACGTCACGCAGGGCCGAGAGCAGGTCGGCCGCATCTTCCTCTGGCGCACCGACGCCCCGCAGGAAGGCGTTGTGATGGTCGAGCAGGGCAGAGACCCGCCGCGCCAGAACATCGTCATCAGCCAGATCGCAAACGCGGATCGCCCGACGTCCCACCTTGTCCTCATAGGCCGGACCGATGCCGCGGCCGGTGGTGCCGATGGCATCTTTCTTCAGCGCCCGCTCCCGCGCTTGATCGAGACTGCGGTGAAGCGGCAGAATCAGCGCCGCATTGTCCGCCAGTCGCAGGGTCTCCGGCGTCACCGTGACGCCGGCGGCCCGCACGGTCTCTATTTCCTTGAGCAACGCCCACGGATCCACCACCACACCATTGCCGATGACCGACAGTTTACCCGGCCGCACGACACCCGACGGCAACAGGCTCAGTTTGTAGGTGGTATTACCCACCTGCAGGGTGTGGCCGGCATTGTGACCGCCCTGAAAACGCACGACCACATCGGCCCGCTCCGACAACCAGTCGACGATCTTGCCCTTGCCCTCGTCACCCCACTGGGCGCCGACCACCACCACATTGGCCATTCTTCAGATCTCCGGAAAGGATTCAGACGGATACGACTCCGGCGGATGAGGCGAGCCTGGCTTGCTCCCACCCCCAGTCCAGCCAGGGGAAAAGGGCGTCCAGATCGGCTCCGTCCACGGTCGCCCCAGCCCACAGGCGAAGGCCCGGCGGCGCGTCACGATAGGTCTTGATGTCAAAGGCCACGCCATGGCGCTCCAGTGTGCCGGCCAGACTATCGATAGTGGCCGCGCGGGCGCGCTCCGGCAACGCGGTATACCAGGGCGCCACCGGGTTAAGGCAGACACTGGTCCACGAACGGCTGGCCTGATCGGCAGCGAGAAACGCCACCCAATCGGTGCGCTCCACCCAGTCTTCTATGCGCCGATAGTTGTCGCGGCTGCGACGGATGACTTCCGGGATACCACCGATCGACTCCATCCAGCCCAGCGCGTCGAGCGCGTCTTCCACACACAGCATGGAAATGGTGTTGATGGCCTCGCCACGCCAGACATGGTCCAGCGGCTCACCATTGGCGGTCAATTGATAGAGCCAGGGCAACGGCCATGACGGGGTGTGGGCGCGCAGCCGGTCAATGGCGCGGGGACCAAGCGCCAGCATGCCATGGGCCCCCTCGCCGCCCATGACCTTCTGCCAGGACCAGGTGACCACATCCAGCTTTTCCCATGGCAGGGTCATGGCGAAGGCGGCGCTTGTGGCGTCGCACATGGCCAGGCCCTGGCGATCGGCCGCGATCCAATGGCCATCCGGTATGCAAACGCCACCGGCGGTGGCGTTCCACACGAAAGTCACGTCCCGTGACCAGTCCACCCGGTTGAGGTCAGGCAGCCGCCCGTAGGGCGCCGCTATCTGTCGCACGTCCGGCAGCCTCAACCGGTCACGGGCGATATGATGCCAGCGGGCGCCGAAGGCGTCAGACCACACGCAATCCACGCCGCGCGGCCCCAGAAGATTCCACATGGCAGACTCGAATGCGCCGGAATCAGAACCGGGAACGATGGCCAGGCTGAAGTCGTCCGGCAGGCCCAGCAGCCGCCGGCTTCGGGCAATCAGTTCATGCGCTTTTGCGTTGCTGGCCGGCGAGCGGTGCAGACGCGACACCGCAGCACCCGCCAGCACATCGGGCGACCAGCCAGGCCGCTTGGCGGTCGGCCCGGACGAGAAGTGCGGCCGGGCCGGACGCAGATTGGGTTGGGCGATCATCACACGCACTCCGGGCCCCGGGGGCAGCCTCGGCGCCGCCCCGGCGCATCCATCCGGGTGGCAGGAAGCTCTTATTCAGCGGCCTGGCGAGGCGCCAGTCTTGCCCGCCAGGATTCAACGAACGACTCCGGCGGATTGGCCGTCTGCCGGGCCGACTCCCGTTGGCGCATGACGTCGACCCACTTCAGCGTGTGGACGCAGTCGGCAGGTATGGCGATACCGCGCGCCTCGGCCAGGGCGGTCCAGCGCTCAAACCATGGCCAATAGGTGATATCCACCAGGCTGACATCACGGCCCAGCCAGTAGGGACCGTCAGCGAAGCGGGCAAGACCATTGCTCTCCATGGTATGGACATGGGCCATAAGCGTGTCGACCGCCGCCTTGTCCGCATCGGGATGATATATCACCGCGCCATAGGCAGCGGTGAAACGGGTATTGGCGAAATCAATCCAGATGCGGGCCCAGGCGCGCAGATAGGGATCGCGCGGCAGCAGCGCCGGCTGCGGAAAGATCTCATCAAGATATTCATTGATGATGGCGGACTCGAACACCACCTCATCGCCACGCCGGACCACCGGCACCTTGCCGTATGGCGACAGGCGCAAGAACCAGTCCGGTTTGTTGGACAGGTCAACGGCCTTGTAGTCAAAGTCGACACCCTTTTCGACCAGCGCCATGCGGCTGCGCTGGGCATAGGGACAAGTCTTGGTGCTGACAATTTCGATGTCGGCCATCACGCATATCTCCCGCTTTGTTTCACCCCATCATAGGGTGCGGCAAAGGCCACGGCCAGCCGCCTCAAGACCGCCGCAGGCGGCCAAAGGCGCTGTCCAGCGGGGCAAGCCCGATACGCGGGTAGTATTCCATCGCCATCGGCGCCGATAGCAGAATGAGAGAAACCTTGTCGCCGCCGGCCAGACGGTGAGTTTCCGCCACCAGCCGGCGGCCGATGCCCTGACGCTGCGCGGCGCGGTCCACCGCCAGATCAGCCAGATAACAGCAGGACTGGAAATCCGTAATGGCCCGCGACACACCCAGCAGAACACCGTGCGCGCGCGCCGTCAGGACCAGATCGCTGTTCGCCAGCATGGCGGCCATGCGCTGCACCTGATCGACCGGTCGCCGTTCGGCCAGACCGGAGCGGCGCAGCACGTCGATGAAGTCCGTCACCGGCAGGTCGGCCTGGGCCGCGATGATCACGGAGTCAGCCATCAGCCGTGTCGCTACACTGTGCGGCCGCGTGACCAAGCGGGCCTTGCCCGTGGCCCAGGCCAGGCGCCCGGATGATCGCTTGCCGGACAAAGGCGCGGGCCCGGGCCACCGCCTTGTCGAGCGGGATGCCGGCCGCCAGCCCGCAGGCTATGGCCGCGGCCAGGGTACAGCCGGTTCCATGGGTGTTGCGCGAGGCAATCCGCGCATCCGCAAACCGCGTCACGCCGCCGGACCATAGCAGCAGGTCCACCACCTGCTGGCCCGGCATATGGCCGCCCTTGACCAGAACAGCGCCGGCGCCGCGCTTTTTCAGACTCTCCGCCGCCCGCGCCATGTCTGCCGTGTCATGGATAGACATGCCGGCCAGGCTTTCGGCCTCCGGCACGTTAGGAGTCAGCAGACTGGTCAGCGGCAGGAGGGCGGACAGGAGGGCGTTGACCGCGTCACGGTCGAGCAGGCGGGCACCGCCCTTGGCGACCATGACCGGATCCACCACAACCGGCACACCGGAGCGCTGCGACAGCGCCTGAGCAACGGTTTCGATAACCTCCACACTGTGCAGCATTCCGGTCTTGACCGCATCAACGCCGATATCGTCAAACGCCATGTGAATCTGGCGGCGAATGAAACTGGCCGGCACCGGCTGGACGGCGCCTACCCCACGGGTGTCCTGAGCAGTGAGCGCGGTAATCGCCGTCTGGCAGTAGCCGCCAAGAGCCATGACCGTCTTGATGTCCGCCTGAATACCGGCGCCGGCGCCGGAATCAGACCCGGCAATTGTCAGAACGCGGGGCACGGGCGTGGTCAACCGGCCTCCAGAGCGCGGGCCAGACCGTCAACAATGGCGACGACCCGCTGCTGGTCCTCTCCCTCCGCCATGACCCGAACCACAGGCTCGGTGCCAGACTTGCGGACCAGAATACGGCCAGCGGCGGCCAGGCTGGCTTCCGCCTGCGCCAGGCTATCGCGGAAAGACGCGCTATCGAGCCGGGCAATGGCGCGGTCACCGCGCACACTGCGCAGGACCTGCGGCAGTGGCGTGAAGGGATGGCCGATCTCGCTCAGGCGCTTGCCGGACTTGACCAGCACACCCAGCACCTGCAGGCCGGCGATCAGGCCATCGCCGGTGGTGGCGTGGTCACTCATGATCAGGTGGCCCGACTGCTCGCCGCCCAGATTAGCGCCGCTTTCCGCCATCTGCTCCAGAACATAGCGGTCGCCCACCGGCGCCCGGTCGAGGCGTATGCCAAGGCCCGACAGATGACGCTCAAGCGCCAGATTGCTCATGACCGTGGCAACCACCGAGGGCGTCGCCAGGCGCTGCGACGCGGCCCAGTCGGCGGCGATGACCGCCAGCATCTTGTCGCCGTCCAGCAAAGCGCCTGTCTCATCACACATGATGATACGGTCGGCGTCCCCGTCCAGGGCGATGCCGGCATCGGCCTTGTGAAAGCGCACCTGATCGACCATGCGCTCTGTATCCGTGGCGCCGCAGCGGGCATTGATATTGAAACCGTCGGGCTCCACGGCAAGCGGTATGACATCGGCCCCCAGTTCCCACAGGACACTGGGGCCAACCCGATAGGCGGCGCCATTGGCACAATCGATGACGATGCGCAGGCCATTGAGGCTGAGGCCCGGCGGCAGGGTCTGCTTGACGAACTGGATATAGCGTCCCTGGGCGTCGTCGAGCCGGCGGGCGCGACCCAGATCCCTGGGCGAGGCCAGGTGGTCCTCTACGCCGTTTTCCACCAGCGCCCCGATCTTGCCTTCGATGGCGTCCGACAGCTTGCCGCCGTCCGGGCCGAACAGCTTTATGCCATTGTCCTGAAACGGGTTATGCGAGGCAGAGATCATCACCCCGAGATCGGCCCTGAGCGAACGGGCCAGCATGGCCACGGCGGGCGTCGGCAGCGGTCCGAGCAGGACCACGTCCATGCCCATGGAAATGAACCCGGCCGTCATGGCCGGCTCCAGCATATAGCCAGACAGACGCGTATCCTTGCCGATGACCGCCAGCCGATGGGGGCCGTCGCGGCGAAAATGCATACCCGCGGCCATGGCGACACGCAACGCCGTCGCCGCAGTCATGGGCTCGGTGTTGGCTGTGCCGCGGACGCCGTCAGTGCCGAACAGGGTGCGTGTCATGGCAGGCCTCCACCGGACGGTCCGTCCGGCCTGTGGGTCTTATATCACGCTCCGGCGCGGCCAGAACCGGCCTGACCGCCCCTGTCAGGACGGCGCCGCCCGCGCCACGGCGCGCCACAGGGCCAGGGCCTGGACCGTGGCGGCCACATCGTGCACACGCAGGATGCCAACCCCGGCGCGGACGCCGGCCAGGGCCACCGCCAGCGACCCCGGCAGCCGCTGGCGCGCCGTCTCGCCACGGCTCAGGCGCGCGATGAAGCCCTTGCGCGACGCACCCAGCACAATCGGGCAGCCCAGGCCATGCAGGAGCTCCAGCCAGTGAAGGATCTGCAGGTTGTGGGCGACGGTCTTACCGAAGCCGATACCGGGGTCAATGGCCATGCGGTGGCGGGCAATACCCGCCGCCTCCGCCGCTGCGATGCGGTCCGCCAGATAGTCGAACACGTCCAGCGGCGCGCACGCGTAGCGCGGATTGTCCTGCATGGTGCGCGGATCGCCCTGCATGTGCATAAGAATGATGGACGGTTCAGCCCCCTCCCTGGTGGCCAGGGCGGGCACGGTGATCAGGCTGCTGTCGTCGCCGGCCAGCGCGGTCACATCGTTTATGACAGTCGCTCCCACACTGACGGCAGCGGTCATGACCGCGGCCCGTCGCGAATCAACCGACAGAACCGGCCCGGCGCCGACAAGACCGCCGATCACCGGAAGCACCCGTTCGATCTCTTCCGCCGGATCGACCGGGGTCGCTCCCGGCCGGGTGCTCTCACCCCCGATATCCAGTATATCCGCGCCGTCGTCCACCATGGTCTGGCCACGGGCAATGGCCGCCGCCGCGTCGGCGAACTGGCCGCCGTCGGAAAAGCTGTCCGGCGTCACATTGACGATGCCCATGACCCGGGTGCGGACCAGCGAAAGGCCGGCAAAGGCTGTTGCCCGCCGCCGCACCCGCTCTTGCAACAGCGCCAAACGGTCCTGCACCGCTGTCGACTGAGCGGCCGACCAGGCGGCCAGACCATCCGGCGCAACCCGCACCGCCAGCGCACCACCGGTCCGCCGCACCAGGATGTCCCACCCGGCCGGAACCGTGCTCGGGCCAGGCGCGGCATGGTCGAATACAGGGCGCAGATAGACACTGCGCGCGGCAATGTCCGTGATCGCCGGCAGCGCATCCACAGCACTGACGCGCTCTATGACCTGATCAACAGTGGGGGTTTGATCAACAGAGGACATGACAGCAACAAATCGCAGACCCGGATGAACCCTGCCCGTGCCGGTTCACCCGGCGCGTGGCACAGCCCCGTAGCCCGGCTCAGGAGCCCGGCTGGGGCTCCGGCGCCATTCCCCCGGAGCCATCCTTGCCGCGGCCGCCGGCGCTGGGCACCGACGACGCCGGCGCTTCCGGCTTTGCCGGATCGCTGCCCCGCGGCGGCGCAGAATCCGTATCCTCTGGCCGACTGATGCTGTCACCGCGGGCCAGCGCCTTGATTTCTTCACCGGTCAGCGATTCATACTCCAGCAGACCCTGGGCGATACGTTCCAGCTCATCGCGCCGTTCCGTCAGAATCTTGCGGCAGGCGACCTCCGCCGTATCAATGATGGCACGCACCTCTTTGTCGATGAGGCGCGCGGTGTCATCCGACACGTTCTTACGCTGGGTCACCGAGTGTCCGAGGAACACTTCCTCGTCATTGTCGTCATAACGCAGCGGACCGAGAACATCGCTGAGGCCCCATTCGGTGACCATCTTGCGAGCGATCTTGGTGGCCTGCGAAATATCGTTGGAGGCGCCGGTCGTAACCTTGTTACGGCCAAACACCAATTCTTCCGCCACACGGCCACCAAGGGCGATGACCAGAAACTGCTCCAGTTGCTCGCGGGTCTGCGACAACTGGTCTTTTTCCGGCAGACGCATGACCATGCCCAGCGCACGGCCACGGGGAATGATCGTCGCCTTGTGGATAGGATCGGACGCCGGCGAGTGAATCGTCGCCAGCGCGTGACCGGCCTCATGATAGGCGGTCAGCGTCTTTTCCTCGTCGGTCATCACCATGGAGCGCCGCTCGGCTCCCATCATAACCTTGTCCTTGGCCTCTTCGAACTCGACCATGGCGACCATGCGCTTGTTCTTGCGCGCCGCCAGCAACGCCGCTTCGTTGACCAGATTGGCCAGATCGGCGCCGGAAAAGCCGGGTGTGCCACGGGCGATGATGCGGGCGTCCACGTTAGGCGCCAGCGGCACCTTGCGCATGTGCACCTTCAGAATCTTTTCACGGCCCAGAACGTCAGGATTGGGCACCACCACCTGGCGGTCGAAACGACCGGGCCGCAGCAAGGCCGGATCCAGAACGTCCGGCCGGTTGGTCGCCGCAATCAGGATGACGCCTTCATTGGTTTCAAAGCCATCCATTTCCACCAAAAGCTGATTCAGCGTCTGCTCGCGTTCGTCATTGCCACCGCCCAGACCGGCCCCACGGTGACGACCGACCGCATCAATTTCATCGATGAAAATGATACACGGCGCATTCTTCTTGCCTTGCTCGAACATATCCCGCACGCGGCTGGCGCCGACGCCAACGAACATCTCGACGAAATCCGAACCGGAAATCGTGAAGAACGGCACATTCGCCTCACCGGCAATGGCCCGGGCCAGCAGCGTCTTCCCGGTGCCGGGCGGACCGACCAGCAACACGCCCTTGGGAATCTTGCCGCCGAGGCGCTGAAACTTCTGGGGATCCTTGAGGAACTCCACCACTTCCTCAAGCTCCTGCTTGGCCTCATCGATCCCGGCCACATCATCGAAGGTCACCCGACCGACCTTCTCGGTCAGCAACCGCGCCCGCGACTTGCCGAAGCCCATGGCCCGGCCGCCACCGGACTGCATCTGGCGCATGAAGAAAATCCACACACCAATCAGCAGAAGCATCGGGAACCAGGAGATCAGGATGCTCCACAACGGACTCATTCCGGAATCCGCAGGCTGGGCCTTGATGCGCACCCCGGCGCTGGTCAGTCGCTCCACCAGATTGGCGTCATTGGGCACATAGGACGTAAAGGGCTCGCCGGTGGACAGGGTGCCGCTGACATTATTTCCCTGGATCAAAACATCGGACACGCGGCCGGCGTCCACTTCCACGAGAAAGTCGGAGAAAGCCAGGCTCGTATCGCTGCTGCGCATGGAAGAGCCCTGAAAAAGATTGAACAGAGCCACCAGCAACAGGCCGATGATGATGTATAGAGCGAGGTTCTTACCGAGATTGTTCACGTGCGCTGATCCGCCTTGCCTGCGCGACCCGAGAAGCGAGCCGCAGTTGCGTCATTGTCGTGGGTCCGGCGGCAAGCGCAACAGACTGCGCCAGACATCGTTCAGGATAGTGCCAGTATCAGTCACAAAGATACCAAGACCCAGGCCCAAACATACCAAGACATAGGCCAAGACATAGGGTCGCAGCCAGATTACACAATGGCGGCCTTACGCAATGGTGAACACAAACCCGCGTCAGGCGACGAAAACCCGGCCGCCACGACCGGGTGCGGCGGCTCAAAACTGAGCCTCTGGAACGGTGGAATGGCCCGGCCAGCCGCCAGATATCCCGATCCGGCGCCCAGACCCGGCACCGCCAGCACCCGGTCAGCCTGCCACAGAGCCGGCAGGGAAAAACGGGCCGGGGCCGGCGGCGCGGTGCGGGCCAGGTCCGGGCGCAGGCGCCGGACCTCGGACCAGCCCGCGACGGTCAGGGCGCCGACCGCCATGTCCGCCTGCCGGTAGGCAGGATCCAGGCAAAACGCAAACCTTCCGTCCCACCGGCCACGCTCCCTGGCGGCCACAGGGCGCGTTCGCGCCACTTCGCGCACTACCAGCAGGGCCGCACCGCGGACGACCACATGGCAGCCGGCCAGTGTCGCCCCTCCGGCCCCGGCGATGAGTCGCGTCGCCGCCCTGTCCGCCTGCCGCAGCCGCGGGTAGGGCACACCGGCAATGCACCGGCACAGGACCTCCAGCAAACCTGTCAGGGCAGTTGGCGAGAGGGCGCGCCAGCGGTTCAGCCAGGCGAAACCGCGCGCGTCGATGCAGACATGGCGGGCCGCCAGCCAGGCGACACCGCAGGCATCGGACCAGCGCATCGCGGCGGCGGACGCGGCCTGCCGCAGCCACCATGCGGAACCGCCGGCGGCGGCTTCGTCCGGCATCCCGCCCCTTGCCGCCGCATCCTGCTGTTTCAGGTGGTGGCGCATGCGACTGCGCCGCCATGCGTGGTCGTGGTTTGATGGATCCTCGATCCACGTTTCCCCCAACTGGCGAAGAGCCAGCCGGAGATCAGCCGGCGACACCGCCAGGAGCGGTCGCAGGACACGCAAACGGGGGAGGAAGAGCTGCGCGCTCATGCCCGCCCGGCCGGCCGTGCCCGAGCCGCGTTCCGCCCGCATGGCGGCGGTCTCTGCCTGGTCCAGCGCCTGATGACCGAACAGCAGATGAAGCACGTTGTGATCTTCGCACCAGCGCCCCAGCAGGTCGTAGCGCGCCTGGCGCGCCGCCGCCTGCACCCCGGTGGCGGGCTTCCGGCCCGCCCAGACCAGACGGTGGTGGGGGATGCCCCGGGCGGCCAGACGCGACCCCAGGGCGGCACACTCGGCGGCGGACTCCGACCGCAGGCCATGATCAACCGTCAGCGCCGTCACCTGGCCGCCGACGGCAGCCGTCCAGCGCCGGGCGAAATGCAGCAGGGCCACGCTGTCCGGCCCGCCAGAGACGGCTATGGCCAGGTGCGGGCAGGGTTCGAAAGGCCGGAAGAGGGCCATGGCCCGGCGAAAGGCGTCCTCACCCGGCAACCACCGATCCGGCAGGCAGGGCTGCGCCGCCGCACGGTCAGGCCCCGGCGCACCCCGGGTCAGAACGCGCGCCGGGCCAACCGTCATCGCGGTCAGGGACAGGACAGGTTGTCGCGCTCCGCCGCCATGCGCTGACGGATATTGCTGGCGATCGTGCGGAAGGCGGCATCCAGCTCGTCGAAGGTGGCGCAAGCCTGCTCGTTGCGGCCAAGACGCGCCAGGGACATACCAAGCTTCAGCAAATAGTCCGGCCCCTTGGTGCTGGCCGGGTAGGTCTGGTAGCCATCAACGAACGCCAGTGCCGCATTCTCAAAATCACTGCGCACATAGTAGGTTTCCCCCAGCCAGTACTGGGCGGCGGCGGCCAGATCGTCGGTCGGATGGGTCTCTACAAACTGACGCATGGCAATCTCCGCCGCGGCGAAGTCCTGGGCGAGAAGCAGGCGGCGCGCCTCATCATACTGCTCCTGCGGCGTACCGGCGGTCGGGCGGGCGGCCGCTGTCGTCGGCGCAGGATCGGCCGCCGCCGCCACGGCGCCGCCGGTTGCGCCGTCCTCCAGCGCACGCAGACGGAAATCCATGTCAGCAACCAGCTTGTCCAGACGCTCGCGCACCTGACGGATCTCGAAGGAAAGCTCCTCCACCAGGCCGGTGGTGGTGCGCAATTCCGATTCGAGCGTCTGCAGGCGAACCAGAAGGGCCGCGGTGTCAGCCGGCGCAGCCGATGCCGCCTGGGCAGCCTGGCCCTGGGCAGCCTGGCGGAAGACCTGCTGCTCCAGGGTGGACAGGGACCGTTCGAGGCTCTGGATGCGGGCGAGCAGCGCCTGAATGTCGTTCGGCTGCACGGTCTGGCCGGCGGCTGGCAGAGAGAACAGGAGCCCGGCAGCCACAATCAGCCCGCCGGCAAAGGCGGCCAGATGGCGGCCAGCCAGCCCCAAGAGCGGCCCGAAGGTTGACAGTAGCGACGTCATGTCCGGTCCCTGATAGGCCCAGTCCTGGGCAACAAAAAGGCGGCGGACGACAGGCGACCGGACCTTGCGGCCCTTATCCTGTACGACCCGCCACCTGAACATGACGGCCATAGCCGCCCGATCCTCGACACGTCTGCAGCGGCTGCGGGCGGGCACACCGGCCCGCCCGCGCCTCTGCGGTCCTTACTCGGCGGGATTGACCACCGTTACCGCCCGACGATTCAGCGCCCATGCAGCCTCGTTGCTGCCGAGAACGGCAGGGCGTTCCTTGCCGAAGCTGATGACGGTCACACGGCTGCCGTCGACACCCAGCGCAACCAGGAACTCCTTGGCTGAATTGGCACGACGCTCACCCAGTGCGAGGTTGTACTCCCGCGTACCACGCTCGTCCGCATGGCCCTCGATGGTGACCGTCACAGACGGGTTGCGGGCAAGCCACTGCGCCTGCGCGCGCAGGGCATTCTGGGCCTCGTCCGTCAGGTCGAACTTGTCAAAGGCGAAATAGACACGGTCGCCAACATTGACAGCCAGGTCCTCTTGCGACCCCGGCACAATGCCAACCGCCGCAGCGACCTGCGGTGCGGCAGCCGCTCCGCCGCCAGCGTCGGCACCGGCACCCTGATCGCCAGCCGTGGTACATGCGGCCAGCAGAAACAGACCCGCGATAAGGGTAACGACTTTAGTCTTCATCTTACGATATCCCCCTCGGCGACATCCGGATGGTAACGGAGCCTGGGTGTCTCCCGGATATACACCGACAGACCCAAAGGCTGCGTGGAGTCGCCGGTGCGCCAGTTGCAGCTTCCACTTATTCTATACTTTGAGAACCCTAAGGAATCAAGGGCGACCAAGCGGGGTCTGAGCCGTCTGACGGCGTCAGAATCTGACGCTCGTTGAACCCGGTCAGATCAATGGAATGCAGGCGTACCGCCTTGCGCAGGCCCCCGGGATCAACGTCGGTCTCCTTAAAAAAGATCAAAACCCGACCATTGGGGGCCCAGGTCGGCGCTTCCACCCAGTCGCCCTCCGCCAGCAACCGCTCGCCGCTGCCGTCCGGCGCCATGACGCCGATAAAGGCCCGCCCGCCGGTCAGTTTGGTGAAAGCGATCAGATCGCCACGCGGCGACCAGACCGGGGTCAGATAGCGCCCCTTGCCGAAGCTGATGCGCCGGGGGTCGTCGCCGTCCGCATCCATTACATAGATCTGTGGGGTGCCGCCGCGGTCGGACGTGAAAGTGATCTGGCTGGCGTCCGGTGAATAGCTGGGTGAGGTATCAATCGCCGGGTTCTTGGTCAGGCGGCGCACCGCCCGGGTGCGCAGATCCATGGTGTAGACCTCCGAATTGCCAGCCGTGGCCAGGCTCATGATCACCTGATTGCCGTTGGGCGAAAAGCGCGGCGCGAAGGTCATGCCAGGAAAATCACCAAGCAGTTCGCGCTGGCCCGATTCGATATTCAGCAGATAGACGCGCGGCTCATCGTTCTCATAGGACAAGTAGGTAATCTCCTGAGCCGCCGGTGAAAAGCGTGGCGTCAGCACCAGAAAACTGCCGTCAGTCAGAAAGCGGTGATTGGCACCGTCCTGGTCCATGATGGCCAGACGCTTGATCCGGGCATCGCCGGGGCCGGATTCCGATACATAGACGACTCGCGTATCGAAATAGCCCGACTCGCCGGTCAGGCGCTCATAGATCTTGTCGGAGATAAGGTGGGCCACACGACGCCAGTTCTGCGGCTGGGTGGTGAAACGCTGGCCTTCCATCTGCGTCTCAGCGAAAACGTCCCACAGTCGAAACTCCACCTGCAGCGTGCCATCGGCCTGCAGGTCCGCGGCCCCATGGACCAGCCCCTGGGCATTGATGATTCGCCAGTCCCCGAAGCGCGGCCGGGAATTGACGGCGGTAGCGGTATCGATGAACGATGCCGGGTCGATTGGCCGGAACAGGCCGGAACGCTCCAGATTGGCGCTGATCACCTGACTGATCTCGCGACCGATGCGGGTTGCGTCGCCGCCCTCGCCCTGAAACGGCACGATGGCAACCGGCACCGGTTCCACCTGGCCGCGAGTGATGTCGATCCTGAGTTCGGCCCGCGCCGGCGCCGCCAGCAGCACGACCGCAAGCAACATCAGACCGGACAAGAGAACCCCGCGCCGCCAAAGCGGTCGGGTCGGCAGCGTTTCAGTCATGAGCGGATCATGTCCCTTGGATTGAATGACAGAATAAACGACTTCCACTCTTCGTATTTGCCGGCGGGAAGGCGCAGTGGACTGCAGATGTGGACCGCGCGACGGGCGCTTTCGGCGACGCTGCGATAGAACGGATCCGACATGCGACTGAGACTCTGGATCTCGGCCCGCAGAACTTCGCCGTCAGGATTGACGTCCACCGCCACGTCTACCACCATTTCGCCGACCCCGCGGGCGCCAACCGGTACGCTCCAGCAGCCATAGATCTGCTGGCGGATGGCGTCGATCTCGCTGAGGGTCATGCGGGCGCCGTCACGCACCTGCGGCGGCTGTGGCTCGGTTGCCGCCTGCGCTGCGGCCTGGGGCTCACTCTCTTCGGCCGACTGTGACTGGCGCCGTTCCGTGAGATCGCGCAGCACCGAGCCGAAATCGAGCCGGTTTTCGTCCGCGGGCCGGCGGCGCACGGCGACAGCCGGGTCGCTCTGGCGCGGCTGCACCTGCGTCTGTTCGGCCGGCGCGGCCGGCGGCACCGCCGGTACGGGCTCCGGCACTGCCTTCGCCACCTCCAGTGGCGGCGGCGGGGCGACCGCCTGCGGCGGCGAGGGCGGCGGGCTTGCCGGCTCCGGTGGCGGCGCCTGGGGCGGTGGCTGCGGCCGGCTTACCACTTCCGGTTCCGGCAGCGCCTGCGGCACCCGCCGCGGCGCCTGTGTGATCTGATCGATCTCGACCACATCGATGGGGATCACATTAGGCGGCGGCGGCAACGGACGCGCCAGAAACGGCACGCCGAAAATGGCGACAACGCCCAGCACCACGTGCGCCGCAATGGATGTGCCCAGTCCGCGCATCGCTATCGGTCAGGGCGCGCCGCCCGCCTCCGTATCCGGCACCGCCACCTCGGCCACCAGCGCAACGCGAACAAAACCGGCCTGACTGATCAATCCCATAACCTGCATGACCCGCCCATAGTCGATGGCACGGTCACCGCGAACATAGATGCGGGCTTCGGTATTCTCTTCCGTCACGGCAAGCAGACGCGGCACCAGTGTCGCGGAGTCGATCTCTGTCTCCTGCAGATAGATGCGCCCCTCCGCATCAACCGAAACGACCACGGGTTCCACCGAGTCGGTCAGTGGCCGGGCGTCCGTCCGGGGCAGATCGACCGACACGCCGGCGGTCAGCAATGGCGCCGTGACCATGAACACGATCAGGAGAACCAGCATTACGTCGACAAACGGCGTGACGTTGATATCGCTCATGGGCCGGTAGGTACGGCGGCGGGACGGACCGGCGGAGCGACCGATGGACCCGCCAGTGAGATTGCCGGCCATGGCTACTCTGATTCCTCAATGCGTCGCGACAGAATGGCGCTGAACTCGCTGGTGAAGTCGTCCAGACGCGCCGCATAGCGGGCAATATCCTGACCCAGCTTGTTGTAGGCGACCACCGCCGGGATGGCGACAGCGAGGCCCAGAGCCGTAGCAAACAGCGCTTCAGCGATACCCGGAGCCACGGTCACCAGGGTCGTATTCTGGGTCGCGGCGATGGAACGGAACGAGTTCATGATGCCCCATACCGTGCCGAACAACCCGACAAACGGCGCCACCGATCCGGCGGTAGCGAGGAAGATCATGTAACGCTCCAGGCGCGACGTCTCCCGCCCCATGGTGGTTTCCATCGAGCGTTCGATACGATTGCGAACCGAGCCCGCCGCATGGCGCAGCGCCGGACTGTCGAGAGACCGCCGCCACTCACGCATGGCGGCGGAGAATATGCTCGACATGGGTTCGGCCGGCGTCTGGCCTTCGTGCTCATACAGATCATCAAGCGAGCCGCCGGACCAGAAGCGATCCTCGAAGGCGTCCGTCTGCTGATTGATGCGGCGAAGGCGAAGCCATTTTTCGAAGATGATCGCCCACGACCAGATCGAACTGGCGAACAGCAGCAGCAACACCGTCTGCACCACGGGATCAGCCTTCACGATGAGCCCGATGAACGAAAAATCCGCAGCCCCCACGGATGTCCCGATGGTGACGGATTCGACGACGCTATTTTCCATACCCTGGCCTTCCTCCCCTGTGCTGTATGGCCAATGTCCGTCCTGACAGACGGGCTCAGCCGGCTCCGACCCCGCGGGCAGCGGGTGACCTGACCACGTCTTTTCGACGTGAAAATGGCAAATCCGACTCAAGTTTGGCGAAAGCGGCGCGTACCGGGCCCGGTATCCGGGCCGCCCGCCCGTCCCGTACGCAAACGATGGTCACGAACAGTTCAACCAGGGTGAGGGCCTCGCGGCGGATCGTCTGGTTGAGGTCCAGATGGGCCGGTCCCTGCCCGACCAGGGCGCTTTCCACCGTCAGCACATCGTCCAGATGGGCCGGCCGGTGAAAGTCACAGACGCACCGCCGCACCGCCAGAGCCAAACCCTGGGTCCGGCGCAGCATCTCCTGCTCGACCCCGAGACTGCGCAGAAACTCTGTCCGCGCCCGCTCCGCATAGCGCAAGTAGTTGGCGTAATAGACAACGCCGCCGGCGTCGGTGTCTTCGTAATAGACGCGGACGTCGTGGCGATGGCCGCCGCCGGCGCTGCCCTGGCCTGTGGCTGGCCGCCGGTCAAGGGTCATGGCTATCCGGGTCCGGCTCATCCAGGTCCGGGTCGGCGCCGGCCAGCAAGCTGAGCTGCGCCGCCGCCGGCGGCGCCAGATCCAGGTGGCGCCACGCCCCTTCGGACAGGACCCGGCCACGCGGTGTGCGGTGCAGCATCCCCTGCTGCAGCAGGAAGGGCTCAATCACCTCTTCCAGCACGTCACGCTGTTCCGACAGGGCGGCGGCAATGGTCTCCACGCCGACGGGCCCGCCGCCATAATTCTCAGCGATACACCGCAGATAGCGCCGGTCCATGGCGTCCAGACCGCTGCCATCCACCGCCAGCCGCAGCAGCGCCGCGTCGGCCACGCGCGCGGTCACTTCGCTGACCTGATCCACCGCCGCGAAGTCCCGCACCCGGCGCAACAGGCGCAGGGCAATGCGCGGTGTGCCGCGGGCGCGGCGGGCGATTTCCGCCGCGCCGTCGTCGCTGATCACCATGTCCAGCAGACCGGCGGCGCGACGCACGATGATCTCCAGGTCGCGCGGCGCATAGAAAGACAGGCGAAGCGGTATGCCAAAGCGTTCGCGCAGGGGCGACGCCACCAGGCCGGTGCGGGTGGTGGCCCCAACCAGTGTGAAGGGCGGCAGGCTGATACGGATGGACCGCGCGCCCGGGCCCTCGCCGATCAGCAGGTCCAGCTCAAAGTCCTCCATGGCCGGATAAAGGATTTCCTCCACCGCCGGGTTGAGACGGTGGATTTCATCAATGAACAGAACGTCGCGCGGTTCCAGATTGGTGAGAATCGCCGCCAGGTCCCCGGCCCTGGCCAGAACCGGGCCGGAGGTGGCGCGAAAGCCGGTGCGCAGCTCACGCGAGACAATCTGCGCCAGGGTGGTCTTGCCGAGGCCCGGCGGGCCATAGAGCAGCACATGATCAAGCGCCTCGTCGCGCTGGCGGGCGGCGGCGATGAAAACGGAGAGGTTGCCACAAAGATCCGGCTGACCGACGAAATCCGCCAGCCGTTGCGGTCGGAGCCCGCTTTCGACCGTGTCGCCGGTCTGCGGTCCGGCCGCCACATCGCGGCCCGCGCCGCCGGCGCCATCCGTATCGGCGGCGGCCACAGGGTCGCGCGGCGCGGCGTGGTCCGGACGCTGGCCTGAGCGCTGGTTGGAGCGTCGACCAGAAGGACGGCTCACGATGCCAGCTCCCGCAGGCTCTCGCGGATCAGGGACTCAAGGGCGGCATCCGGTCCCAGTCGGCGCTCGGCCGCCGCCAGGGCGGCGAAGGCCTCACTGCGGCCGTAGCCCAGATTGGCCAGCACCGACAAAGCCGATCCGCCGGTCCGGTCATCATCGAACACAGCCGGCGCGGCGCCGTCGGCACCGGCCGCCAAAGCGCCGGACATCAGGGCCAGGGTGGTCGCCCGGTCCTTCAACTCCGTAGTGATGCGCGCCGCCAGTTTCGGCCCGACGCCATCAGCCGCCGTCAGGGCACGGCGGTCGTCAGCGGCAATGGCCTGCGCCAGGCGGCGCGGCGGCATGACCGACAGGACCGCCAGGGCCAGCCGACCGCTGACGCCCTGCACCCCGTTCAGCAAACGAAACCAGTCACGCTCCGCCGGTTCGGCGAACCCATAGAGGCGAATATGGTCCTCGCCCACGTCGGTTTCGATCAGCAGGCTGACCTTACGTCCATGGCCCGGCAACTGGGCCAGCGTCACCGCCGACGCCTGCACCAGATAGCCAACGCCGGACACATCAATAATGAGGTGATCGCCCCGCACCTCGTCCACCAGTCCGGTAAGCTTGCCGATCACCGGCCGCGTCCGTTGCCCGCGGCGGCGTGGTAGTTGTCCCAGGTGGCCGTGGTAGCGGCGGCCGTGCTGCCGGCGCCCACCCGCTGCGCGGTGGCCGCCAGATGGGCATGACAGATGGCCACGGCCAGAGCGTCAGCGGCATCGTGGCTGGCAGGTCGGGCGGTCGGCAGAATGCGCCGGACCATGAGCGCCACCTGATCCTTGGCGGCATGGCCGACGCCGACGACGGTCTTCTTGACCAGATTGGCGGCATATTCATGAACCGGCAGTCCGGCCGCGGCCGGCGCCATCAGAACCACACCGCGCGCCTGACCGAGTTTCAGGGCAGAGGCCGGGTTGCGATTGACGAAGGTCTCCTCCACCGCCGCGGTATCCGGCCGGTGATCGGCGATAACCGCCCCCACGCCGTCAAACAGGGCAACCAGCCGCAGAGCCAGAGAGTCGCCGCCGGACGTGTCGATCACACCACTTGCCATATGGTCGAGGCGGTTGCCGGTGAGAGAAATAACGCCCCAGCCGGTGCGGCGCAGACCGGGATCGAGACCGAGAATGATCATCGCCGCCAGCCCGCCATCGCCGGACCGCGGCTCATTCAGCCCTCAAGCCGCGCCGCAACATCGTCGGACAGCTCAGCATTGGCCGAGACATCCTGCACATCGTCCGATTCCTCCAGGGCGTCGATCAGGCGAAACAGGGCCTCGGCGCCGTCCTGATCCAGGTCAACCGTAGTAGTCGGACTCCACACCAGGCGCACACTCTGCGGCGCGCCGATACGCTCTTCCAGCGCTTCGGCCACGGTGTGCAGATCACCCGCCTGGCAGGTAATGACGTGTCCGTCCTCGCCTGAGTCCACGTCGTCGGCGCCGGCCTCCAGCGCCCCTTCAAACATCGCCTCAGGAGCCGCCGCATCTGCCGAATAGCGAATCTCGCCGACCCGGTTGAATAGGAAATGGACCGAACCGGTTTCACCCAGGCTGCCGCCATTCTTGTTAAACAGAGAGCGAATCTCCGCCGCCGTCCGGTTGCGATTGTCGGTCACGGCCTCGACCATGATGGCGACACCGCCCGGGCCATAGCCCTCATAGCGGATTTCTTCATAGTTGCTGTCATCACCGGCACCGCTGCCCTGCTGGACCGCCCGCTGAATACGGTCCTTGGGCATATTGGCGCGCTTGGCATCGGTAATCGCAGCGCGCAGTCGGGCGTTGGCGTCCGGGTCCGTCCCGCCAAGCCGCGCGGCGGCGACAATTTCCCGCCCCAGACGGGTGAACAGCTTGGCGCGCTTGGCATCCTGCGCGCCCTTGCGGAACATGATGTTCTTAAACTGGGAATGCCCCGCCATGGGATGTCAAACCGGTTCGTGGCCGCACAGGACTAGCGTCGCCCGAGCGGGCCCGTGGCCCGCCCTTGGCGCATGCAATAGCATACCACGATTCCCTATATATAGGGCCCAGTTCCCTCCGCACCCCTTTATAGGGGCTTATAGGAGCCTGCTACGGTCGGCAGGACGCTGGCCGGGTCAGACCGTATCCAGCAGGATCAGGGGCGGCGGCGGCGAATCGCCCGGCCAGGCCGGCGACAATACGCCGCCCAGGCGCACAGGCGCCTGTCGTCTGGCCAGGCCGGTAGCGTCATCGGTCTCCACAAACAGGCCGCACAGGCTGGGCTCGCCGCCGGCAACCCCGGCCGGATGGGCCATGGGCAGCTTGCGCACAAAACGCTGGACCCAGTGGTCAGTGTCGTAGCCGATCACCGAATTATAGTCGCCACACATGCCGGCATCGCTCTGATAGGCGGTGCCGCCGGGCAGGATGTGATTGTCGGCGGTGGGCACATGGGTATGGCTGCCGACCACGACGCTGACCCGTCCATCCACGGCATGCGCCAGCGCCTGCTTCTCCGACGTGGCCTCCCCATGCACGTCAAGAATGATGGCATCGGCCGCGCCGCCCAGGGAATAGCGTTCGAGTGCCCGCTCGGCCGCCTGGAAGGGGTCATCCATCGGCTCCATGTGGACGCGACCGATGACATGAATGACCGCCACCTTGCGCCGGCCGCGCGCGTCAAACAGGCCGGCGCCGAGGCCGGGCGACCCCGGCGGAAAATTGAGCGGCCGCAGCAGGCGCGGATCACTGTCGATATAGGCGATGATCTCGCGCTGACCCCACACCCAGTTGCCGGTGGTCAGCACATCGACCCCGGCGGCATAGAAGTCGCGGGCCATCTGCACCGTCAGGCCACGCCCGCCGGCTGCGTTCTCGCCATTGACCACGACAAAATCCAGGTCCAGCGCCTGACGCAGGCCCGGCATGGTGCCCATCACGGCGGAGCGGGCGGCGCGTCCGACCACATCGCCAAGAAACAGAATCCGCATCAGCCCGCCTGACCTGTCGACGCCGCAGACCCGGAAAAGGCCCGCGCGCCGTCGTCCGTGACAATCCAGTCGAGCGGCTGGTCGAAGGACTCGCGAGGCACCGCGGCGACTTCTTGTGCGGCAAAGGCAATGCCCACGGCCAGAACGGACCCGGCGCCGCGCAGTTCGGCCAGGGTGCGATCGTAATATCCACCGCCATAGCCCAGGCGATAACCGGCGCTATCAAAGGCCAGCAACGGCACGATCACCAGACTGGGGACGACCGATTCGGCGCTGTCTTCCGGCACCGGAATAGAGAACGGTCCGGGCACCAGCGCCGCACCCGGCGTCCAGCGGCGAAACCGCAGGGGCTTGCCACGCCCCTGCATGACCGGCAGGCCAACCGCATGGCCCTGTTCCACCAGAGCGGTGAGCAACGGCACGGTGCTGATCTCGCTGCGTGTCGCCCAGAAGCCTGACACCGGTTCACCGGGCCGGCGGGGGATGGCCGCCATGAAATTGTCGCGCAGACGACGAGCGGCGGCAGGTCCGCCGTCGCCGCTCTGCGAATCGCGCAGCACCATCATTTGGGCCCGCAAGGCACTCTTGGCGGCGACTATAGCCGCCGTGCCGTGCGCGGCAGACGGTGATTGAGGCGCGGGGGTGGAGTTCATGGTTTTGATATGTCGCTGCAGAGTCAGGCAATCGGCTGGCACAAAGGCCGGCGGCCGGGGCGGGTCATGTTGGGCGACGGAAGGTCAGCCAGTGAAGCCATCGGCACAGGCCCGCTCAAGCGCCGCATGTCGGGCCGGGCCCGGGCCCGGCCCGGGTGAGGAAAAATTGGGCGGCGCCACCTCGGCCGTCAGCATTATGATTCCTCTGTGGCCTGCGTATGCAGGTGGGCGCCATATATCCTGGCCAGGGCCAGAACAGGGACAGCTCCCGAGAGAAACGATCAGCCCCAGGGAATGCGATGCCAACGAACCGCGCAGCCACCGCCCGGCAGGGAATCTAGGTGGCCGCGAGGCGCGCGGCAAGTCTGTTGACGCGGTCGGCGGCGGCGGCCAGCCCGCTGGCCACGGTCTGGTCATGAGCCGCGCCGGCGGCGGCGCGATTGTCGTCCTCCGCCGCCAGGGAGTCGCGCAGCTCACCCAATTCATCGGCAATCAGCAGGCCGGCCATGACCAGCAGGCGGGCATCGCCGATCTGGCCCAAGGCCCCGGACAGTTCCGCGACGCGACTGTCCACGTAGCGGCCAAGCTCCTGCAGATGGGATTCCTGTCCGTCATCACAGGCGATTTCATAGGCGCGGCCGTTGATAGTAATGCTGACCTGGGCCATGGCTCAGGCACCACCGGCGAGGGCTTGATTAATGCGGCTGATCGCCGCCTCCAGCCGCTCACCCGCCTCTGCGGCAAGTGCCGCCAGACGGGCATTCTCCGCCTCAAGACGGGCCATACGCTCCGCCGCGGCTGCCGCATCCGACGCCTTTGCCGCACTGCTCTTCCTCCAGCTTTCGACCGCAGTCTCCAGTCGGCCAAGGGCGTCGCTCAGTTTCTGTTGGGCGGCGTCGATGTCGCTCATATGGTGTCTCCTGCAGGCGCGGCGGGTCGGACTGTGGCGACCTTACGCCCTGCATTTTTTAACCGCAACGCGGCACCATCGCCAACGCGACGGCAGTTGACGGTGCCAGGGACGGGCGGCATGGTGCCGGTCATCCCCGCCGGCCCCGTGTGTCCCGACGTGAGTCCCGATACAGGCCCGTTCCAGACCAGGCAACGCTGCCATGACCCCGGCCGATCCGCTGAACCCCGCACCTGCCGCCGGCATCCTTTTGAATGCCGATGAGAAGCGCCACCGCGACATGGCCAACGCCGTCCGCGCGCTTGCCATGGATGCGGTGGAGGCGGCGAAGTCCGGCCACCCCGGCATGCCCATGGGCATGGCTGACGTGGCGACGGTTCTGCTGGACCGCTTCCTGCGCTTCGACCCGGCGCGGCCTGACTGGAGCGACCGCGATCGGCTGGTCCTGTCGGCCGGACATGGCTCGATGCTGCTCTACGCGCTGGGCTATCTGACCGGCTATGCGGACATGCCGATCGAAGAGTTGAAGCGCTTTCGCCAGCTCGGCAGCCGCACCGCCGGCCACCCGGAATATGGCCACGGGTCAATGATCGAGACCACCACCGGCCCGCTTGGCCAGGGCCTGGCGACCGGCGTCGGCATGGCCATCAGCGCCGAATTGATGGCGGCGCGGCACGGCCGCGATCTGGTGGATCATTATATCTATGTTATGGCCGGCGACGGCTGCCTGATGGAGGGAGTCAGCCAGGAGGCAATCTCACTGGCCGGGCACCTGCACCTCAGGCGGTTGATCGTCCTGTTTGACGACAACCGGATCACCATTGACGGGCCGACGGGCCTGTCCACGTCCGAAGATCAGTTGGGCCGCTTCACCGCCAGCGGCTGGGCCGTCGAACGCATCGACGGCCATGACCCCAAGGCCATTGCCCAGGCCATCGACACAGCGCGCAAGGCCGACCGCCCGTCCCTTATCGCCTGCCGCACGACCATCGGCTATGGCGCGCCGACCAAGGCGGGCACCGCCGCCGCCCATGGCGCCGCCCTGGGCGAGAAAGAGATTGCCGGCGCCCGCCAGACGCTCGATTGGCCGTACGCACCCTTCGACGTGCCGGCACCGATCCTGGCGGCGTGGCGGGGCACGGCCGGCCGCGGTGCGGCGGCACGCAGCGCCTGGGAGAAGCGCCTGGACGCCCTGCCGGCTGACCGTCGTGACGCCTATCGCGCGGCGCAACGGCATCATACGCCGCCTGGCCTGGACGCCTTGCTGGAGGAAATCAAGGGACAATTCGCTGGCCAGATGCCCAACTGGGCAACGCGCAAGTCCAGTCAGGAAGTGCTTGAAGTCATCACGCCGCGCATTGACCGCCTGATCGGCGGTTCGGCCGACCTGACCGGGTCCAACAATACAAAATCCAAAGTGATGACGCCGATCACAGCCGACGATTTCACCAATCGCTACCTGCACTACGGCATCCGCGAACACGGCATGGCGGCGGCCATGAACGGCATCGCCCTGCACGGCGGTTTCATCCCCTATGGCGGGACGTTCCTGGTGTTCAGCGACTATCTGCGGCCGGCGTTGCGCCTGTCGGCGTTGATGGGCCTGGGAGTGATCTATGTGCTGACCCACGATTCCATTGGCCTGGGCGAGGACGGACCGACTCACCAGCCGGTGGAGCATCTGGCAAGCCTGCGCGCGGTGCCCAACCTGCAGGTCTTTCGCCCGGCCGACGCCATTGAGACGGCAGAGTGCTGGATTCTGGCTTTGAAAAGCCGCACCACGCCATCGGTACTGGCGCTGAGTCGGCAGAACCTGCCAGCGCTGCGCAATGACAGCGGGCGCGACAATCGCTGCGCCCGCGGCGCCTATGTACTGGCCGAGGCCGAGGGCGCCAGGCAGGTCACCCTGCTGGCTACCGGGTCGGAGGTGCATCTGGCCATGGCGGCGCGGGATCTGCTGGCCCGGGAAGGGGTTGCCGCGGCGGTCGTCTCCATGCCGTGCTGGGAGTTGTTCGACAGCCAGGATGAGACCTATTGTCGGGCCGTGCTGGGCACGGCGCCGCGCGTTGCGGTAGAGGCGGCCGTGGCGTTTGGCTGGACCCGCTATGTGGCGAGCGAAGACGATGTGGTGGCCATGCCGGGCTTTGGCGCCTCGGCCCCGGCCGACGACCTGTACAATCATTTCGCCATCACGCCGCAAGCGATTGCCCAGCGCGCCCGGACGGTCATGAAACGGAGCGGCTGATTACCCGGCCACACCTCGTGCCGACTCCGACATCACAGCAGGGATAGACAGACATGCCAGTGCGCGTTGCCATCAATGGTTTCGGCCGCATCGGCCGCCTGGTCTTACGGGCGGTTCATGAATCGAAACGGCGCGACATTCAGGTCGTTGCCGTTAACGGCTCCGGCTCCATCGAGTCCAACGCCCATCTTCTGCGCCATGACTCGGTGCACGGCCCCTTCCCCGGCCGGATCAAGGAAACGCGCACCGGCATCGATATCGGCCGCGGCGTCATTCGCGTATTCAGTGAGCGTGATCCGACCCGTCTGCCGTGGGGCGCGCTGAAGGTGGATGTGGTGGTGGAATGCACCGGCAGCTTCACCAGCAAAGACGGAGCCGCCAAGCATCTGGAGGCCGGCGCCGGCAAGGTGCTGGTCTCGGCGCCCGCCACCGGCGCCGATCTGACGGTGGTTCAGGGAGTCAACGACCACAAGCTGAAGCGCGGCCACCGCATTGTCTCATGCGCCTCATGCACCACCAACTGTCTGGTGCCGGTGGTCTCCGTGCTGCACAAACTATGCGGTATAGCACAGGGCTATATGACCACCATCCATGCCTATACCGGCGATCAGAACACGGTGGACAAGAACCACCGTGATTTCCGCCGCGCCCGCGCCGCCGCCATCAATATTATTCCGACCTCAACCGGTGCGGCACGCTCGGTCGGCCTGGTCATGCCTGAACTGAAAGGCAGGCTGGACGGCACGGCGATCCGGGTGCCGACACCCAATGTGTCGCTGGTTGATTTCTCGTTCAACGCCAGCCGCAAGGTGACGGTGGAGGGCATCAACAAGGCCATGACCGCCGCCAGCCGTTCACCGCGTCTGAAGGGGATTCTCGAGGTCAATGAAGAGCCGCTGGTCAGCAGCGATTTCAACCACACCACCGCCTCGGCGATCTTTGACCTGACTCAGACCCAGGTGATCGGCGACCGCTTCGCCCGGGTCCTGGCCTGGTACGATAATGAGTGGGGCTATTCACACCGCATGGTGGATGTGGCGGCCGCCATGGGGCGGCTGAAACAGGCGCGGCGATGAATGCACCCGGCCGGGCCGGGCCACCAATCCTGCCTGCACCGGTGATCCGGGTGCGCGGACTGGAGGAGGCCCGCCTCGCCGCCGCCGCGGCGGCCGGCCTGGGCAAGGCCTTTTGCCTGGCCAGCCAGGAGGCGGCGTCGGCCTATGCCGGCGCCGGCTGGTTCGCCCGCATGGCCGCCACGGTTGCGGCGGAGTATCCCGGCACCGTTGCGCTTGCCATTCTCGATTGCGGTGACCGGGCCGGTGATGTCATGGCCGGGCTGGCGGAACCAGTTACCGCCATGCGTTATGACGGACCACCGGCGGTGGCCTCGAAACTGCGCGCCATGGCCGGCGAGGCCGGCATCCGGATGGTCGCCGAACTCGGCCCCTGCCTCGACCTGTCGCGCCAGGCAGACCCGGTCGCCGCCTGCCGCGCCTGGCTTGATGAAGCGCCAAGGGTCCCTGGAAGCGCCACGCCCGCCCGCAAACCGGCATGCCGGACACGGGCGTCATGACCGACGAACCCTACATGGGTGATTTTCCAGGCTGCCAGCTCTATCTGGTGACGCCGCCGGCGATTGATCTGGAACCCTTTGCCGATGCCCTGCAGCGGGCGCTGGACGGCGGCGCGGTGGCGGCGTTGCAATTGCGCCTCAAAGGCAGCGATGATGACAGTGTGCGACGCGCTGCTGCCCGCCTGCTGCCGTTGTGCCGCGGCCACGACGTGGTCTTCCTGCTCAACGACCGGCCCGATCTGGCGGTGGAAATGGGAGCGGACGGCGTCCATCTTGGCCAGGACGATACGCCAGCACGCGAAGCCCGCCGAATGATGGGCGCCGACGCGGTTATCGGTGTCACCTGCCACAACTCCCGCGATCTGGCGTTCCAGGCGGCGGAGGATGGCGCCGACTATGTGGCCTTCGGCGCCTTCTTTCCGACCCGCACAAAAGAGGCGAAGACCCGGGCGGAGCCGTGGCTGATCGCCTGGTGGCATGAGGTCGCGACCGTGCCGCAGGTGGCCATTGGCGGCATTACCGCCGCAAACTGTGCGCCGCTGGTAGCGGCGGGAGTGGATTTCCTCGCGGTTTCCGGCGGTGTGTGGAACCATTCGGAAGGCCCGACCAGAGCCGTGCAGGCGTTTCACACGGTCATCGCCCGTACGCCGGTCGACCCGTCCGTTGCGCGCGAAGGGGCGAGTTGATAGCTTCCGCGCCCTGCGCGCCCGCAGCCGGCGCGCCCTGCCTGCGAAAGCGTGCCCCATGAAAATCAACGGTAATGCCCTGCGTCCCGGCAACGTCATCGAGCACAAAGACCGCCTGTGGCGGGTGACGCGGGTGCAGCATACCCAGCCCGGCAAAGGCGGCGCGTATATGCAGGCGGAGCTGCGCGACCTGCGCAACGGCTCCAAGCTGAACGAGCGCTTTCGCTCGTCAGAAGAAGTGGAACGGGTCCGGCTTGAGCAGAAGTCGTTCCAGTATCTTTATGCAGACGGCGAACAGCATGTGTTCATGGACCCCGACTCCTATGAGCAGGTGACAATTCCCGCGTCCACCATCGGCGAAGAGCTGGTGCCGTTCCTGCAGGATGGGATGAGGGTGAGCATCGAATCCTATGAGGGCGAGGTTCTTGGCGTTGAACTACCGGACAATGTCATTCTGGAAGTGATCAACGCCGATGCGGTGGTCAAGGGCCAGACCGCATCGTCCAGCTTCAAGCCGGCGATGCTGAGTAATGGTGTGCGAATCATGGTGCCCCCTCACATCGAGGCCGGCGCACGGCTGGTAGTCAATCCGACAGAGCGGACCTACGTCGAGCGGGCCAGGGACTAGGCGCCCGGCGCCCGCTATGGCTGCACTTCGCCCGCCCGTCATCAACGTCATCGACAAGGCCGTGCGCCGCGCCGGCCGCGGCCTGGTGCGCGACTTCGGCGAGGTGCAGGAACTCCAGGTCTCACGCAAAGGCACGGCCGATTTCGTGACCGCCGCCGACCTCAAGGCGGAAAAGACCCTGAAGGAAGATCTGAGCAAGGCCCACCCGGACTGGACCCTGCACATGGAGGAGAGCGGCGTCTCCGGTCCGCCCGACGCGCTGACGCGCTGGATCGTCGACCCGCTGGACGGCACCACCAACTTTATTCACGGCATTCCGCACTTTGCGATTTCCGTTGCGGTGGAGGAGTCCGGCCGCATCACCGCCGGCGCCGTCTATCATCCGCTGACCGATGATTTCTACTGGGCCGCCCAGGGCATCGGCGCCTATATCAACGACCGCCGGTTGCGGGTATCCGGCCGCCGCCGTCTGGACGAATCGGTAGTCGCCACAGGTATCCCCAACATGGGCCAGGGCGACCATGAGCGCTATCTCGCCACCCTGCAGGCGGTGATGGGAGAGGTCGCCTCCGTCCGGCGATCCGGCTCCGCCGCCCTGGATCTCGCCTATGTTGCCGCCGGACGCTATGAGGGCTTCTGGGAATTTGGCCTGAAGCCATGGGACATCGCCGCCGGCCTGCTACTGGTGCGCGAAGCGGGCGGCTTCGCAACGGCGATTGACGGGGCGACCGATCCCTTGCCGGCCGGGGATGTGCTGGCCGCCAATGACCGTATGCACCAGGCTATCGGCCGGCTGTTGCGGCGGGCCATGGGTCTGCGGGCGCCCCGTCAGATGACGGCCTGAGGCCCGCCCCGACGGCCGGGTATCGCCGATCCGGCGAGCCAATAAAGTCAGGTTGTGGCCATTCCGGCCGATGGGCTATGTTTTGCGGCCAATCCGGGGCCGAAAACACTCTGGCCCGACGATCTTGGCCCGGCGGCGTTCACCGCCGGAGACCCTAGGGAAGGCTGGCCACGTGCAAACACAGATGCCGACAGGACGTGCCCCCGAGCGGACGCCGCGAGGCCCCCGCAGATCACATGCGTCACAAGCGGTATGGGCCATGGCCATTGGCTTTGGCCTGATGACCGTGCCGTCCCTGCCGGCGTTGGCCCAGGGGACGACGGTCATCGGTGGCAGCGGCGGCGGCGTGGTGGTCAACGAGGCCGTCCTCGACAGCCTGGGCCGCGCACCCAACCTCGCCGATTTCTATCGCGGCGGCCTGCCGGGCAGTGCGCCATCGTCTGTCCTGCCCGTCGCCGGTGCCGTTCAGCTTCCGCCGGCCAGCCCACCACGCTCCGGCCTGTCACCGGCGGCGTTGGCTCTGCTGGGCGGCCAGGCCGCGACCGGCCGTACACCGGCATTGGCGGCACAGCAGACTCTTGGACAACTGCCAGGCGTCAGCCTGCGCCCGCCGCCGGCGCCAGCAGCCAGTACGGCGGCTGTGGCGACAACCGGCAGTCCGCCGGCCAGCGCCACAGAGTCCGCAGCGACAGAGGCTACCGCCCTGACGGCGACCGCCGCCCAGACAGACGCCGATGAAGCCGCGGCGGACACCGCCGCTGCACAATTGCCGGCCGTGACGGCGGACGCCGCAACCGAGCCCACCGCCACCGCCATGGCGGAACCGGCCAGTGCCGATGCCACCGCCGCGGCGCCGGCCGTCCCGGTCGCCACAACAGACGATACGACAGCCACCGCAACCACCTCCGACGCTGCAGCGACGACGGAAGCGACGACTCAGCAAGCGGCAAGCCAGACCGCCGCCCTGCCGCCGTCTGCCCGCCAGGAGCGGCTGCTGTTCGCTGCCGAGACGGCCGCGCTGCCGGAGGGCGTGGAGCCCTTGCTGGATGCCATCATCAGCCGCATGGCGGCAGACGAAACCCTGCGGCTGCAGATTCTGGCCTATGCCGCCGGTACCGCCGAGACCAGCAGTCAGGCCCGTCGCCTGTCCCTGTCCCGTGCGCTGGCGGTGCGCAAGTACCTTATCGACAACGGCATCGGCGGCACCCGTATGGACGTGCGTGCGCTCGGCAATCGCGCGGAAGATGGTCCGGCGGACCGGGTGGACCTGATGCTTGTGGCCGGCTGAGCCCTGTGGGTATCGCCGTCGCCCAGACGGTCGTGACCGGCTGAAAAACTGCCGGCGCAATCCGGTCACATTCCTTCGCTAGGGAAACGCCATGACCGTCTCGCGTCGCTACCTGGTCCGCATGATTGTCTTTATCGGCCTCGTGGCTGCCGTCGCCGGGCTGCTGTGGCAGCCCCTGCTGACGGCCTTCCTGACCAATGTGGCGCTGAACGGCCTGATTCTCTTTTCGTTTGCGTTGGGCATTGCCTTTGTCTTCCGGCAGGTCCTGACACTGCGTCGGGAAGCAGAGTGGATGGAGGCGTTCCAGCGTGGCACCGGCGGCCTGTCCGGCCCCAAGCCACGGCTGCTGGCGCCCATGGCGCGCATGTTCGGCGAGCGCAAGGAGCATATGCGGCTGACCGCGCCGGCCATGCGCTCGGTGCTCGATTCGATCGGCGCACGATTAGACGAATCGCGCGAGATTTCACGCTACATCATCGGCCTTCTGATCTTCCTTGGCCTGCTCGGCACGTTCTGGGGGCTGTTACGCACTATCGGCGCTGTGGGCGGCCTGATCGCCGGGCTGGACACGGTCAACGCGGACGCGGCGGACTTCATCGAGACCCTGACCCGTGGCCTGCAGGCGCCGCTTGGTGGCATGGGCACCGCCTTTTCCAGCTCGCTGTTCGGTCTGGCCGGCGCCCTGGTTCTTGGCTTCCTCGACCTGCAGGGCGGTCAGGCACAGAACCGCTTCTACAATGAGCTGGAGGAATGGTTATCCGGCCATACACGGATCGGCGGCGGCGCCATCGGCGGCGACGGCGAGACCTCCGTACCGGCCTATGTGCAGGCGCTGCTGGAGCAGACAGCCGACAGCCTGGAGGCCTTGCAGCGCACTCTGGTGCGCGGCGAGGAAAGCCGCATCAAGGCGGACCAGCGGCTGGCCACGCTCGGCGAACGCATCGGCAGTCTGACCGACAGCATGCGCACGGAGCAGAATCTGATGGTCAAGATCGCCGAAAGCCAGATGGCGCTGCAGCCGGTGCTGACGCGGCTGGCCGCCACAACCGGTCAGGGCGGTGGGTTTGACGAAGCGGCGCGCGGCCACCTGCGCAACATCGATGTGCATCTGACACGCATGAGCGAGGAGCTGTCGCAGAACCGGCACGACACCATGGGTGAAATCCGCAATGAGTTCCGCCTTCTGACCCGGACCCTCGCGGCGCTGGGCGAGGAGAGCGGACGCAATGACGCCTAGGCCGGCGTCGAACCCGGCATGTCGCTGACCTACGGCCGCGGCCGACGGCGCACCGCACCACCAGACATCTGGCCTGGTTTCGTCGATGCCCTGGCCTCCCTGCTGATCGTCATCATTTTTCTGCTGATGGTGTTCACGGTGGCGCAGTTCGTCCTGCGCGAAGCGCTGAGCGGCCGTGATCGCGAGCTGGACCAACTCAACCGCCAGATATCCGAGCTGGCGCAGATTCTGGAGCTCGAGCGGTCCACCAGGGCGGAGATGGAAAGCACGGTCAACGCCCTGTCCAACGAGTTGCGTGCCACCCTGGGGGAACGTGATCGCCTGGCTGGCGCGCTGGAACAGGCGGAGCTGACCAACCGCGAGCTTCTGGCCACGCTGGATCAGGCCGGCAGCGATCTGGCCGCGGCGCGGGACCGCCTGAGCACGCTGGAAGTGCGCGCCGCGCAGGCGGAATCGGAAGCCACGGCCCAGCGGCAACTGACCGCCGAGGCGCAAGATCAGGTGGCCCTGCTCAACCGGCAGATTCTGGCCCTCAGGGAACAACTGGCGGCGATTGCCGAGGCGCTGGAGGCATCGGAGGCTAAAAACCGCCAGCAGGAAGTGCAGATCACCAATCTCGGCCAGCGCCTCAATGCCGCCCTGGCAACCCGGGTGGAGGAGCTGTCACGCTTTCGCTCTGAGTTCTTTGGCCGCCTGCGGCAGGTGCTGGGCGACCGCCAGGACATCCGCATCGTCGGCGACCGCTTTGTCTTTCAGTCCGAGGTGCTGTTTGCCTCCGGCAGCGACGAGCTGGGCCCCGAGGGGCGCCAGCAGGTGGAAAGCCTGGCCCGCACCCTGGCCGAAATCGCCCGCGAGATTCCGCCGGAGATCAACTGGATTCTCGAGGTCTCCGGCCATACGGACGTGGTGCCGATCTCAACCGGTCGCTTTCCATCCAACTGGGAGCTTTCGACGGCGCGGGCCATCACCGTGGTCAAGGCCCTGGCCAGTGCCGGCATCCCGGCCGAACGCCTGTCGGCCACCGGCTATGGCCAGTTCCAGCCGATTGACGACAGCGATGATGAAGTCGCCTTCCGCCGCAACCGCCGCATCGAGCTGAAGCTGACCCAGCGGTGACCGGCCGGCGGGCTGACAGGCCCGGTCAAGCCGCCCGGTCGGAAAACTGCAGCGCCGCCAGCCGCGCATAGAGCCCGCCTTCGGCCACCAGGGCGTCATGGCGGCCGGTCGCCACCATGCGGCCGGCATCCAGAACAATAATCCGGTCGGCCTTGCGCACGGTCGCCAGACGATGGGCAATGACCAGAGTGGTGCGACCGGCGCGCAGGCGTTCCAGCGCCTGCTGAATAAGGCGTTCACTTTCGGCGTCGAGAGCGCTGGTCGCCTCGTCCAGCAGCAGCAGGGCCGGGTCGCGCAGGATGGCGCGGGCGATGGCGATGCGCTGGCGCTGACCGCCGGACAGGCGCACTCCCTTTTCGCCGAGGTGGGTGGCGAAACCCTGCGGCAGGCGACGCAGGAATTCGCCGGCCGCGGCCGCCTCGGCCGCCGCTTCGACCTCACGGTCACTGGCCTCGGGCCGGCCATAGCGAATATTCTCCCAGGCATCGGCGGCGAACAGCACCGGCTCCTGCGGCACCAGCCCGATGCGCCGGCGCACCACCGCCGGATCGGCCTGCCGCAGATCCACGCCGTCGAGGCGTACCGTGCCGGACGCCGGATCGTAGAACCGCAGGAGCATCTGGAACACGGTGGTCTTGCCGGCGCCGGACGGACCGACCAGAGCGATTGTCTCGCCCGGCGCAATGGTGAAGCTCACATCATCCAGCGCCGCCGTTTGGGGCGCGGCGGGATAGCGAAAGGTGACCGAGTCAAAGGCTACGGCGCCTTGTGCCGGCTGCGGCAGGGCGACCGGGTGATCGGGCACGGCAATGTCGGGCCGCATCGCCAGCAATTCCATAAGACGCTCCGTGGCGCCGGCGGCGCGCTGCAGGTCGCCGGCCACCTCGCTGACCGCCCCCACCGCACCGGCCACGACGATGGCATAGAAGATAAAGGCGGACAGCTCGCCGGCGCTCATGCGCCCTTCCAGAACGTCATAACCGCCCTGCCACAGGATGGCTGCCACCGCCCCAAACACCAGAACGATCACCAGACCGGTCAGCAGTGCGCGCCAGCGCACCCGCACCAGTGCCGCCTGCACCGCGGCCTCGGTAATGGTGGAGAATTGTCGCCGGTCGTGGGGCTCGTGGTTGAAGGCCTGAACCGTACGCACCGCGTGCAGGGTTTCATCCAGATACCCGGCCACATCAGCCACGCGATCCTGCGACCAGCGTGAATGCCGCCTGACCCGCCGGCCAAGAATGATGATCGGCAGGACAACGAACGGCAGCACCAGAAAGACGAAGCCGGTCAGGCGCGGGCTGGTGACCGCCAGCAGGACGCTGCCGCCGATCAGCAACAGCACGTTGCGCAGCGCCACCGAAACCGTGGAGCCGACGAGCGTCTGCAGCAAGGTGGTGTCAGTGGTCAGGCGAGAGATCACTTCGCCGGTGCGCGTTACTTCGTAGAAGGCCGGACCCAGTGCGATGACCCGCTCGAAGACCGCCCGGCGCAGGTCAGCCACCACCCGCTCGCCGATCCACGACACCAGATAAAAACGGGCATAGGTGGCGCCCGCCAGAACCACCACCACCACCAGGAGTATGACAAAGGCCTGATCGAGCAATGCGCCATCGGCCTGGGAGAAGCCCTGATCGATCAGACGGCGCAGTCCCTGGCCAAGTGCCAGGACCGTGCCGGCGGCGATCACCAGCGCTATGCCCGCGCCGGCCGCTGCGGGCCAGTAGGGCCGCAGGAATGGCGCCAGCCGCCGCAAGGTGCCGAGGCCGTGGCCGGCAGGCCGGTCGGCAAGACGGGAGCCCGACAGGCCGCTGCCCGCCGGGCCGGTGGAATGAGGTGATCGCGCCATGGTCGCCGTCTTTGCCGGGAAGCCGCCGTCTTATCAGCGCCCGGCCGGCCCAACAAGCCGCCGGGCAGCCGGCCGTACGGCAGCCTGGCCGTTGCATGCCACCGCCGCCTTGGCTATAACCCGGCCTCGCCCGGCCGGCCGGCGACATCCGGCCGGTCTGCCAATATTGCTATTTTCGCCTGTTCGACCGGAGCCAGGACCGATGAAGAGCGACATCCACCCCGATTATCACGAGATCACGGTCCAGTTGACGGACGGCACCAGCTTCACGACCCGCTCCACCTATGGTGATGCGGGCGATACGCTGCGCCTGGAAATCGACCCCAAGACCCACCCGGCCTGGACCGGCGTTCACCGCCTGGTGGACAGCGGCGGCCAGCTCGCGAAATTCAGCCGGCGCTTCGACAAGTTCGGCCTGAAATAAGCCCTTAGCGGTTGCTAGTTTGGGGCGCCGACCCCTTGAAATCCCGGCAAGCCTCCCCAGATGGAAAAGCATCCGGACGCCCTTGCGGGTCCGGATGGTCCGGGCTGATGCGTTGCATGGCCCGCGACCAACGGTCGGGGCCCGGTGGTCCCGATGGCTGTTGCTCAACGGAGGACAAATGCCATGCGTACGATCGATTTTTCGCCCCTGTTCCGGAATACCGTCGGCTTTGAAACCCTGTCGCGCCTGATGGATGCGGCCAACGGGGATTCTGTCGGCTATCCGCCCTACAACATCGAGAAGCTTGACGAGAACCGCTACCGCATCGCCCTGGCGGTCGCCGGGTTTGGCGAGGACGATATTGACGTGACGGTAAAGGACAACACCCTGACCATTACCGGCCAGATCAAGGCGGAGGATGACAAGGACACGTCCTATCTCTACCGCGGAATTGCCAGCCGTCAGTTCGAACGGCGTTTTCAGTTGGCCGACCACATCGAGGTGCGCGACGCCAGCCTGGCGAACGGCATGCTGATCGTGGCTCTGGAACGGGAGGTTCCTGAATCCATGAAACCGCGTCGCATCCAGGTGAACAGCGGGCAGGCCATCGAGGGCCGTAAAGCCGCCTAGGCCACTGGCCATCCGGTATACACCGCAAGGGCGGCGTCAGCAGGCGCCGCCCTTTTTCTTTTCCTGGCGGGCTCGATCTTTCAGATTTCCGGCGGCACAAAAAAAGGGCCGTCCATGGGGGTGGACGGCCCAGTTCACAACAGGGAGGCGTCAACGAGACTGGATGACGCGATGCATCTCTGCATCTGTCAGTCACCCTAGGGGGCTCGTGTAAAGAAATGGTTAACGGCGGACCTTGCCGGGCCGCCGCCGCTAACCCTTGCGGAACAGCGCTTCGGCCGCCGCCCGCGTTCCTTGCCGGGAGTCGAGCATCTGCCGGACACGGCCGATTTCCTCTTCCAGCCGGGCGATATAGGCGTGCAGGTCCGCTACCGCCATGCGTTCCAGCTCGCTCTTGGTTGGAAAGTCCCGCGACCGGGTCGGTTCCTCGTCGCTCATGTCTTCCCCCAAATACTACTGGCCGTGGCCGGGCGGCCCGCCGCATTGCCGGGCGCACCGGCACGGGCCAGAATGGCCCGCTTCAGATACAGCCCTGACACAGGATGATGGGTCGCCAGCGTGCCGGCAAGGCTCTGGCCGCCATCGCCTGGCCCACTCCGCCCCACCCCAACCGAGGACACAGCCCCATGAACCTGACCCTGCCCGCCACCATGACCGCGATAGAGATAACGACCCCCGGCGGCCCGGAGGGTTTGCAGCCGGTGTCCCGCCCCACGCCGCAGCCGGCCACCGGCGAGGTGCTGATCAAGGTGGCCGGTACGTCGGTCAACGGGCCGGACCTGATGCAGCGCCAGGGCAACTATGCGCCACCGCCCGGCGCCAGCGACATTCCGGGGCTGGATATTGCCGGAACGGTGGTGGCGGTGGGACCAGGCGTCAGTGAACTCAAGCCCGGTGACGAGGTCTGTGCCCTGGTCGCCGGCGGCGGCTATGCGGAATACTGCCTGGCGCCGGTTCCCCAGTGTCTGCCGGTCCCCAAAGGCTGGACCGCTCTGGAGGCGGCAACCCTGCCGGAGACCGTGTTCACCGTGTGGGCCAATGTGTGGAACCGCGCCCGGCTGGCCAAAGGTGAAAGCCTGCTGGTGCATGGCGGGTCCAGCGGTATCGGCGTCTCAGCCATCCAGATGGCACGGGCCATGGGCGCCACGGTCTTCGCCACGGCGCGCAGCGCGGAGAAATGCGCCGCCTGTGAGGCGCTGGGGGCGGTCAAGGCGGTCAACCCGCAGGACGGCGACTGGCTGCCGGCGATACGCGAGGCAACCGGCGGTGATGGCGTCGACGTCGTTCTGGACATGGTGGGCGGCGACTATGTTCAGAAGAACCTGGATATTCTGCGGCTGGAAGGGCGATTGAGCTTCATCGCCTTTCGCGGCGGTGGTGAGGTCAGCCTTAATCTCGGCCCCATGCTGGGCAAGCGTCTGACCATGACCGGCTCCACCCTGCGGCCTCGCTCGGTTGCCGAGAAGGGCGAGATCGCGAAGGCTCTGCGCCAGCACATCTGGCCCCTGATCGAGGCCGGCCGGATCCGGCCGGTGATCCACCGGACCTACAAGCTGGAGGACATGGCGGCCGCCCACCGCGAGATCGAAGCCGGTGGTCATATCGGGAAAATCGCTATTTCCGTGGGCGCCTGAGCCAGTCTGGCCAGGCAAAACCGGGGTAACGCTTTGACCTTGGCTGGCATGGCCACTATCTATTGACGAAACCGGGCCGCCTTTCTCAGGCGGCATGATGACTATTGGGGAGACTCCAAGATGGCCCACCCGCTGATGCCCAAGGCGACGGCGGTCTGGCTGGTGGACAACACCACCCTGACTTTCGACCAGATTGCCGAGCTGTGCGGCCTGCATCCGCTTGAGGTGCAGGGCATTGCCGATGGTGAAGTGGCGACCGGCATCCAGGGTCGCGATCCGGTTGCCGCTGGCGAATTGTCGGCCGAGGAAATTCGCCGCTGTGAAGCCGATGCCTTGCAGCCTGTGCAGATGCAGGATCGTGACCTGCCGGAGTTGCAGCGGCGCGCCAAGGGCGCACGGTATACGCCGGTGGCCATGCGCCAGGATAAGCCGGCAGCCATCCTGTGGCTGGTGCGGCGCTATCCCGATATGTCCGACGCCCAGATCTGTCGTCTGATCGGCACCACCAAGCCCACGGTCAAGACTATCCGCGAAGGCACCCATCGCGACAGCAACCAGTTGCAGCCCAAGAGCCCGATGGATGCGGGTCTGTGCACCTATACAGACCTCAACGATGCAGTGTCGAAAATCCGCCGCAAGACCAGCGGCAAGGACAAGAGCGACACTGAGTCCCGGAACAAGACGCCGGGCGAGACACCGGCTCAGCCGGCGGATGAGGGTCGGCAGAGTGCCACTGCCGCGGCGGCGGCAGCCATTGCGGGGTTTGTCTCCAACAACTGACGGGCTGTGCCAGGCGCAACGGGCGACTGTGGCCGCCTGAGCGGAGCCGCGTTCAGCGCACCCAGTTGACCTCGTGCTGGAAGATGGATCGGCCGTCGCCGACCAGAGCCTCCAGCCGGGACAGGGTCTCTACCCTGTCGATCGGCAGATGGGGGGCGACAAAGCGCAGAAGCCGCGCCACCATGACCCTGTCGCGCGGAACAGCGGCAATCCCCAATGCGCTGAAATAGGCTGTCAGGCTGTGTGCCAGTGCCGGCGCGGCCGCATGGTCATCGGCCGCGGGGGCCGGGGTGACCGAGCTGTCAGCCACACCGTCAAGCATCAGGGCCCGCTCTATATGGCGGGCGCTCAGTTCCAGGGCCGCCGCATCACGCAGAAAGCTATCCAGCGTGGCCGGAGGCAGAAGCGCCGACTGCGCCTGGGCCTGCAGCGCCATCTCTGCAACCCGATCACTGACCGTGCGGCGCCATGCATCGGCGGTGTCCAGCAGAACCGCGATAGCATCGCCGTCGAGCGCCGGCCGGCCGCTTGCCGCCAGCCAGCACAGCAAAATAAGCAGGTCCCGGTTGCAACCGCGGCGTGACGCAAGATCGCCAACGGCCTGGTGGGCGTCTTCCGCTGCCTCCAGTCGCGCGGCAAACGCGGCAAGTGCGGCAAAGGTGTCTTGCTCCTTGTGGGCCGACGTCGGCTGCTCCGCTGCCATCACGCTTCTCCCGGCTCGTCGCCAAAGCACACGCCAAGACCGCGAGCGGTCCGCAACATGGTTCCGGCAAGGTCCACCGGCTGCCCGCTGGCCACAGCATCGGCCAACGGCACCCGCACAGTCTGGCGGTTCTGCCAGGCAATCATGCAATCATAGTGCCCGGCGGCCATGGAATCGACCGCACCGGCGCCAAAGGCCGCCGCCAGGAACCGATCCCGTGGCGTCGGCGCGCCGCCCCGCTGCAGGTGGCCAAGGGTGGTCACCCGCACCTCCGCCCCGATGGCATCGGCCAGGCGACGACCGAGCCAGGTGGCGATGCCGCCAAGCCGGCCCTTACCGCTTTTCTCCCGGACCCGGATCTGCCGCCCGTCCGGCGTTCTCGCCCCCTCCGCCACCACCACCAGGGCGCTGCCGGTGGTGCGCCCCGCGTCGCCACGGCGCAAGGCCGCAAGCCGCGCGACCAGCGGTTCCAGCCGCCAGGCGATCTCTGGAATGAGGATGATGTCGGCGCCCCCGGCAATGCCCGCATAAAGGGCGATATGTCCGGCGTCACGGCCCATCACCTCCAGCAGCATGATGCGGTGATGGCTGGCGGCGGTGGGCTGCAACCGGTCCAGCGCCTCGACGGCGACGGACACGGCCGTGTCATAGCCGATGGCGTTCTCGGTCACGGCGATATCATTGTCGATGGTCTTCGGCACACCGACCAGCGGAATGCCGCCCTGCTGCGCCAGACGCCGGAGAATGGCCAGGCTGCCATCGCCGCCAATGGCGATCAGCCCGTCAAGAGCCAACTGGCGCCAGCCGGCGATCAGTTCAGGCGAGCGATCACGCCGGCTGCCGTCGGGCATGGGCCAGGCAAAAGGATCATTGCGATTGGTGGTGCCAAGCAGCGTTCCGCCCTGGCGAAAGACATCACCGCCAAAATCCGCCGGCGTCAGCGAGCGGCTGCGCGGCGGATTGTCCAGCAAGCCGAGCGTGCCATCCAGCAACCCGCTCACCTGCCAGCCATAGGTGTGGACAGCCCGCAGAGTGATCGCCCGCAGGCAGGCGTTGAGACCCGGGCAGTCACCGCCACTGGTTAAGACGCCGATGTGCCGGGTCATACAGCGCTCCGCGGCCGCGCTGACCGCGGCACGGGAGTGCGTGTGCGGCGACGGCCTGTTAATCTGATTGCCCTTTCAGGCGACCCGTCGAACCCCATGGACGACAATGACGAAGTAGCGATACGGCTGGCTGATCTCAAGGCCCAGCACGAGGAGCTTGACGACGTCATCGCGCGCGTCGTCGAAGGCGGACCGTTCAATCAACTGACCCTGCAACGGCTCAAGAAAAGAAAACTGGCCCTCAAGGACCAGATTCAGCGGCTTGAGAGCCGCCTCCTGCCTGACATTATTGCCTGAGCAGAGGCTTCAGGCCGGTCGCTGCATCTGCTTGCGCACATACATGGCCCGGTCGGCCGCCTCCAGGGCGGAGATCGGATTGTCGCCGCCGGAAAAAGCATGGGCGCCATAGGACAGGGTGATGGGGATCACGCCGCCGTTCCATTGCAAAGGGCGGTCGATGATGGCGCTGGCCAGACGTTCAGCCTTTTCGTTGGCGCCGGCCTGGTCGGTCTGGGCCAGCAGGACGCCGAATTCATCGCCGCCCAATCGCCCGACAATGTCAGATTCACGCACCTGCTCGATAAGCACATTGGCGACCAGAGACAGGGCCGCATCGCCGGCGCCGTGACCATGCTTATCGTTGATGGTCTTCATGTCATTGATATCGAAATAGAGCACCGCGCCGCTCACCTTGTAGCGCTCGGCATAGGCGAACATCCGGCCAAGCTCGCGGACGAAGGCGCGGCGGTTGGCGACCGGCACCAGTGAATCCTCGTCCGCCAGACGTTCCAGATAGCCGATCCGCCGGGTCTGTTCGGCCAGTTCGTTACGCAGGCGCTCCACTTCCGCCATCAGGGATTCAATGGCGTGCCGCACCTTAGGCGTGAGTTCGCCATCGGGGATGCCGAGAACGGTGCTGCTGTCGGGAAAACGGACGACCCGGGCCTGACCGCCGCCGGTGGCCTTAACGGTGCTGCGATAGGCAGCATGCGCCGCTTCGTTGGTCTTGCGCGTGCCGTCGATTTTCATGCCCGTCCGTCCATAGCCTAACGCCGGCGGGAGTCAGGCCCCGCCAGGGAAGCGAGCATGGGCAGTCATAGTTAACAATTCGTTAGGCAGCCCCGGCCGCGCCGGTCAGCGGCGTCAGACAGGCTCGTCAGCCGGGCGACCGGCCGGCCTGGCCGCTGCGCGGGCCGTGGCACGGCGACGCAAGAAAGCCACCGGCGACGGCAGGCAGCGGGCGATCCGGCCAAGCCGCTGGGCGGCCCGCGGCAAGCGCAGAGCATCGCCGATGCGGCGCTCCAGAAAGCCCCATGTGGCAGTGGCCCCAGGGGAGTCGTCCGCCACCCACACGGTGCGCGTGGTGGCCAGCACGCCGACCAGCAGGCCCCGCTTGGTATAGTGATTGAAGTCGCTGGCCTGGTCGCCGGCCGCGCGCCAGATGACATCGGCGGTGCTCCACAGATCAGCCACCGCCAGCCGGGCGTGTCCCGGCAGGGCAAGCCGCGCCAGGGTGCGACGCAGGGCTTCGCGGTCGGCCGGCCATGTCTCCAGCCACACGCGCACACCGAGCGCGACTTTGTCGCGTACCCGCATGCCAGCCAGGTCGGCCGCCGCCAGCCGGTCGGCCAGCATCACCCGGTGCCGCGCCAGACAGGCCGGCAGAGCATCGCCGATGCCGCGCGGAAAGGCGATCCAGACGGCGCCCCGCGGCAGGCCGGCATCAGTGGTGGCTCGGATCAGGCTTTGCTCCGACCAGCCATCGAAAGGCAGGTGGGATTCCAGCCTGGCCAAAACGGCCTCCGCAAGATCAGCGTCGGCGTTAACGGGCGTGGCCATGTCAGTCCACCATCACATCAATATCCTCGCCATCCGACGGCAGATCCGGCAAGCCGTGGCGCGTCTCCTCGGCAAACAGCAGGAGCGACAGGTCGCTCATGCGCTGCGGGTAGAGAATACCATCGAGATGGTCGCATTCATGCTGCACCACGCGAGCATGAAATCCTTCGGCCTCGCGCTCGATCACCTTGCCGTCCGGATCCAGCCCGCGATAGCGCACCCGCCGCCAGCGCGGCACCGCGCCCATCAGGCCCGGCACCGACAAACAGCCTTCCCAACCCAGGGCCGTGTCGCTATCCAGCGGCTCCACTACAGGGTTGATCAGCACCGTCAGGGGCACCGCCCCGTCATCACCCCCATCATCATCCGAGTCGTCCGCCGCCGAGCTGCCATCCAGCGAGGCAGACTGGCGGTCCGCTGGCACATGGAACATCACCACGCGCAGCCCCACATGGACCTGCGGCGCGGCCAGCCCGGCCCCGTCCGCATCCTCCATGGTCTCCACCATATCGGCGATCAACTGGCGGATTTCCGGCGCCCGCGGGTCATGCACCGGCGCCGCCGGACGGCGCAGGACGGGGTGCCCCATGCGGGCGATCTTACGAATGGCCATGATCTTTTCCTGGCTGGACGCGGGTCGTGAGAGTCTGCTACCCCGCGCCCACTATAGGGCTTTGGGGCCGGCCCCAGCCAGCCTGACAGCGCCTGCCCTGCGGTCGCCCTAAAACCCGCCCTTTCCCCCAGGCGCCAGCCTGTGCTAGGGTCCGCCACCCGTTGCAGAACGCTGGCCATAGCCGGCCGGCGCCTGTAGCGGGTTCGTTTTGCCGCATGCCGAACCGGGGAGGTTCATCCACGTGCAAGTCGTCGTCCGTGATAACAATGTCGATCAGGCCCTGAAGGCGCTGAAAAAGAAGATGCAGCGCGAAGGCGTATTCCGCGAAATGAAGCTGCGCCGCAGCTATGAAAAGCCGTCCGAGCGTCGGGCGCGGGAAAAGGCCGAAGCCATCCGGCGTGCCCGCAAGCTGGCCCGCAAGCGCGCCGAGCGCGAAAGCTAGACCGCCGCGGCGCCGATCAGGCGCCGACCGATCCTCTTGTTCTGCCAGCTCTGACATACCGCGCCCTCCGGCGCGGTTTTGTTCGTGAGGCTCACCCTGACCGCGCAAGCCGTCGCGACCGGGCCCGCTATCCCTCACTCCAGGCCGGGCCTACTAGCCCAGGGCCTTGACGATGTCCTCGCACATCTTCTTGGCGTCGCCGAACAGCATCATGGTGTTGTCACGGAAGAACAACTCGTTCTCCACACCGGCATAGCCCGATGCCATGGACCGTTTGACAAAGAGCACCTGCTGCGCCTCCCACACGTGAAGGACGGGCATGCCATAGATGGCGCTGGCCTCGTCATGCAGCGCCGCCGGGTTCGTCACATCATTGGCGCCGATGACAAAGACAACCTCGGTCTTGGCGAAGTCGCGATTGATTTCGTCCAGCTCCAGCACTTCGTCATAGGGCACATTGGCTTCCGCCAGCAGGACATTCATATGTCCGGGCATCCGGCCGGCCACCGGATGAATGGCGTAGCGCACCTCTACCCCCTTCTCCTTGAGGATATCGGCCATCTCGCGTAAGGCGTGCTGGGCCTGAGCGACGGCCATGCCATAGCCCGGAACGACAATGACGGAAGCGGCATTGGACAGGACGAAGGCGGCATCATCCGCCGCGCCCTGGTTGACGCTGCGGTCCTCACCGCCGGCGCTGGCCGCCGCCGCGGTCTCACCACCAAAGCCGCCAAGAATGACGCTGAGAAACGGCCGGTTCATGCCGCGGCACATGATGTAGCTTAGGATGGCGCCGGCCGAGCCGACCAGCGACCCGGTGATGATCAGCAGATCATTGCCAAGCGTAAAGCCGATGCCGGCGGCGGCCCAGCCGGAGTAGCTGTTCAGCATGGATATCACCACCGGCATGTCCGCGCCGCCGATGCGCACGATCATGGTGACGCCCAGCACCCCGGCAACGCCGACGATGGACCAGAAGGTCCAGCTTTCCCCGGCCATCACCAGCCACGCCACCATCGCGATAAGGCCGAGGCCGAGCAGGGCGTTCAGGGCATGCTGTGCCGGAAAAACCAGCGGCCGGCCACTGAGGATGCCTTGCAGCTTGCCGAAGGCGATGATCGAGCCGGTGAAGGTCATGGCGCCGATGGCGGTGCCGATGCTCATTTCAATCAGGCTGATGGTGTGAATATCGCCCACCACACCGATGTCAAAGCGCTGCGGCGCCAGGAAGGCCGCGGCGGCGACGAAGACGGCGGCAAGACCGACCAGGCTGTGGAACGCCGCCACCAGTTGCGGCAAGGCCGTCATCTTGATGCGCAGCGCGATCACCGCCCCTATGGCGCCACCGATGGCAATGCCGAGGATGATCTCCACCAGGCTGACCACACCGGGCAGGGCCAGCGTCACGGCTATGGCAATGGCCATGCCAGAGATGCCGAGGACATTGCCGCGCCGGGCGGATTCCGGATGGGACAGCCCGCGCAGCGCGCCGATGAACAGCACGCCGGAGATGAGATAGCCAATGGCCGCGAGTTCGGGGGTCATGGCCGTCAGTCGCGCTTGCGGCGACGGAACATGGCCAGCATGCGCTGGGTGACGATAAATCCGCCGAATATATTGACCGAAGCAAGAACCACCGCGGCCAAACCAAACCCTTTGGACAGGCCGAACTCCGCCGGGCCGGCGGCGATCAGGGCGCCAACGATGATGACGCTGGAGACGGCGTTGGTGACGCCCATCAGCGGCGAATGCAGCGCCGGCGTGACGCTCCACACCACGTAGTAGCCAACGATCACGGCCAGAACCAGAACGGTCAGACCGAAAAGCAGCGGATCACGGCCCGCCGCCTCGCCATGACCGCCCACCTGGGCCAGGAGCAACGTGGCCTCCGCCGGCAGTCGTGACAGCGTGTCGGCAACGCCGCCAACCAGGATCGGATCAGCCATTGTGCGTCTCCTCGGATGGCGCCTTGGGCAGATAGTTGGGATGGACCACCTGACCGTCGCGGGTCAGCGCCGTGCCGGCGACGATGGCATCGTCGGGATTGATCTTGAGCGCACCCGATTCGCGATCAATCAGCGAGGTCAGGAAATTGACCAGATTGCGGGCATAGAGCGCCGACGCATCCGCCGGCAACCGGCCCGGCACATTGCGGTGACCAATGATGGTGACGCCGTGCCGCTCCACCACAGCGCCGGCCTCGCTCAGCGCGCAGTTGCCGCCGGTCTCCACCGCCAGATCGACAATGACCGACCCCGGGCGCATAGAGCGCACCATGTCCTCGCTGACCAGCTTTGGCGCTGGCCGGCCGGGGATCGCCGCCGTGGTAATGACCACGTCCTGATCGCTGATGGTCTCGGCAATCAGGGCCTGCTGCTGCGCCTGATACTCGGCGCTCATTTCCCGGGCATAGCCGCCCGATGTTTCGGCCGCACGGGTCTCTTCCGACTCGACCATGACGAACGTGGCGCCAAGGCTTTCCACCTGCTCTTTGGCTACCGGCCGGACGTCCGTCGCCGAGACTACAGCGCCAAGACGCCGGGCCGTGGCGATGGCCTGCAGACCGGCGACGCCGGCCCCCATGACAAAGGCCTTTGCCGGATTGATCCGGCCCGCCGCCGTCATCATCAGCGGAAAGGCCCGGCCAAAGGCGTGGGCTGCGTCGATAACCGCGCGATAGCCCGCCAGATTGGCTTGTGACGACAGGACGTCCATGGACTGCGCCCGGCTGATGCGCGGCATCCACTCCATGGCATAGGCGTCAATGCCGGCGGCGGCATAGGCTTTGGCCGGTTCGGCGCCGTCATAGGGGGACAGCAAGGCTACCAGCATGGCGCCGCGCTTCATCATGGCCAGTTCGTCGGGCGCACCCTCGTTCGCGGTCAGCGGTCGCTGCACCTTGAAGACGATATCGCCGGCGGCAAAAAGCTGTGCCGCATCCGCCACGACGGTGGCGCCGGCCTCTGCGTAGCTTTCGTCCGAAAATCCCGCGGAGGCGCCAGCGCCGGCCTCTACAGCGACCTCAAGGCCCAGGGAAATCAGGCGTCGCGCGGCATCGGGCACAATCGCGACCCGTGTTTCCCCGTCCCGTCGTTCTTTGGGAGCAACGACCTTCATGCTGCGTGTGCACCAACGGTTTGTAGCCGGACCGACAGGGTAGAGGCGCCAACCGATGGGCCGTGACCTGCCTGTTTGACATACACGATCACGCCTTTGTTTCAAAGGCAGGCCGGCGCGTAACGGCGCCGTCAGAGAGGAGCGTCGACACCAGCAGATTTCATGGCCCGGGCCTGACGACGGGTCATGGATACCTCGGTATAGCCTTCGATAAGGGACTCGAACAAAGCATGCCAGTTGAGCCGCGCACCCAGCCGCATGAACACCGACCCGAGACCAATTGCCGCACGATCCATGAAGACGAACTCCCGGGGCGGAGTCACCCCACCCTGCTGACGCAGGTCCCGATGGACTTGATTGGCGACGCGGGCGCCATAGACCCCCCGCTCGGCCTCGTCGCCTTCATTGATGGTGCGCGGCCGGTCTTCCAGCAGCGGGCCATAGATGAAGTTGGCCCACAGATTGAGTGTGGCGATGGTCTGGCGCGACAGGCCGGTGAATCCCCAGGCCTCGTAGGCACTGACCGCTTTGGCTTCATCCCCATCGCGGATGGCCTCGTACAAGGCGATGACACCGCCGATGAACTTGCTCTCAAAGATGCGGATACAGCCAAAATCGAGCAGGTTGACGGAGCCATCGTCGCGCACGGTGTAGTTGCCGAGATGGGGGTCGCCATGCAGCACACCGAAGCGATAGAGCGGCACATACCAGCAGTGGAACAGGTTGTGGGCGATGGCGTTGCGTTTTGCCTGGCTGAGATCCACTGCATCCAGCAGTCGTCCGCCGTCCAGCCATGTCATGGTCAGCAGGCGACGGGTGGACAGCGCACCCACCACTTCCGGTACATGGACGCCGGCGACGTCCTTGAGCATCAGGCGATAGAGGTGGACGTGCGCCGCCTCCAGCTCATAGTCCAGCTCTTCACGCAGGCGGGCGGCCAGTTCCTCCTGGATGTGGCTCATGTTCACGGCGCCGTCGGAGCGCTGATAGAGCGACAGGGCCAGACGCAACTGATCGAGGTCCGCCTCCACAGCCGAACGCATATCGGGATATTGCAGCTTACAGGCCAGCAGCCGGCCATCGGGATGCACCGCTTTGTGGACCTGGCCCAGCGATGCCGCATGGGCCGCCTCATGGGAAAAAGACGCGAAACGTGATTGCCAGTCGCTACCGAGCTCCGCCGCCATGCGGCGGCGGACGAACGGCCAGCCCATGGGTGGCGCGTTGGACTGCAGCTCGGCGAACTGCACCGCATAGGAATCCGGCACCGCATTGGGAATTGTGGCGAGAAGCTGGGCCGCCTTCATGAGAGGACCCTTGAGGCCGCCCAATGCCGCGCGCAGGTCGCTGGCGTGACGATCCTGGTCGAGGCCGACGCCGAGATAGCGACTGGCCGCCAGCCGAGCCGCCAGACCGCCAACCGTGGTGCCGACCCGGGCATAGCGCATCAGACGACCACCCAGGCGGCTCTCATCCTCACGGTCGGGCGGCGGCGTCTCGCCCGAGCCGGCGCGTTTGCGCCCGCTCATCTCTCGTCCCCGCTATGGCGCACGCGGTCAAACAGCAACAGGGTCTGCAGGCAGGCGGCTACATCGGCCCTGGGCTCGGCATTTTTCTGCAACAGCTTCATGGCCCGCATACGCTGCACCAGGTCGCGCGCCGCCCGAACGTCGGGGTCCTTGTCGAACTGCCTGCCGCCCATGGCGACGGTCATCACCTTTTCAGCATTGCGCCGCCCTTCAGCGAAGGCCGCATCGGCCGCGCCGTGGAGCGCTTCGGCGCGGCCGGCCAGCCAGTCCCGGTCGCGGCCGGCGCATTCCTCAAGCACACTCAGCACCACTTCGCCCAGCGTCTCTTCGTCCAGCGAGCCGCCGGCCGCCAGCCGCGCGGCCATGGCCGCGGTGCCGCCCATATAGCCGAAGACATAGGCATCGTCCCAGAATCCGTCCGGCAGGCCACCGGTACGGCGAAACGTATCGACCAGTGGCGCGACCGCCTGACGGGCGGCAGCGGCGGCATGTCCGCCGTCCGGGCCGGCAACCGCCATCAGTCAACCACCGTGGCGAACTCGTCGATCAGCCGGCTGACCGCGCCCAAGCCACCGCGCCAGAAGGCCGGATCCGCCGCGTCCAGGCCGAAAGGCGCCAGTAGCTCGCCATGACGCATGGACCCGCCGGCGCGCAGCAGATCGAGATATTTCGCGGCAAAGCCGTCGGGGGCGTCCTGATAGCGCTGATACAGCGCATTCACCAGACAGTCGCCGAAAGCATAGGCATAGACGTAGAAGGGCGTGTGCAGGAAGTGGGGAATATAGGCCCACATAGTGCGGTAGTCGTCATCAAGCCGGATGGCCGGACCCAGGCTCTCGCTCTGGGTTTCCATCCAAAGGGCGTCGATATCGTCAGCCGTCAGCTCACCGCTACGGCGGCGCTCATGCAGGCCTGTCTCGAACTGATGGAAAGCGATCTGGCGGACCACGGTGTTGAGCATGTCCTCGATCTTACCGGCCAGAAGGACGCGCCGACGCGCCGGGTCATCCTCTGCCGCCAGCAGCCGACGGAACACCAGCATTTCGCCGAAAACGCTGGCGGTTTCCGCCAGGGTCAGCGGTGTCTGGGAAAGGAAATAGCCCTGCCCTGCGGCCAGCACCTGATGACAGCCATGACCCAGTTCGTGGGCCAGGGTCATCAGGCTGCGCGGTTTGCCCTGATAGCTCAACAGAACATAGGGGTGCACAGCCGGCACCGTGGGATGGGCAAAGGCACCACCGGCCTTGCCCGCTCGCACCTGGGCATCGATCCATCCGCCATCAAAGAACCGCCCGGCGATATCCGCCAGCTCCGGTGCGAAAGCGCCATAGGCCTCCAGCACAAAGCGCCGCGCCTCGGGCCACGGGATCTGTCGCTCGCCGCCGGGCAGCGGGGCATTGCGATCCCACCAGGCGAGACGGTCCACACCGAACAGCGTCGCCTTCAGGCGGTAGTAGCGGTGGCTCAGTGCCTCGTAGGAACCGGTCACCGCGCTGACCAGCGCATCCACCACCGGGTCTTCCACCTGATTGGCCAGATTGCGCGGCGATACCGGCCGCCCATAGTGGCGCCAGCCGTCTTCAATGGCCTTGTCCTTGGCCAGGGTATTGGTGATCAGGGCGAACAACCGGCGGCGCTCGCGCAGGGCCCCGGCGAAGGCCTGGCCGGCGGCCTGACGCCGTTCGGGGGCCGTATCGCTCAACCGTTCCAACACTTCGGTCTCAGGCAGACTCTCACCGTCCACCACCACCCGCATATCGGCCATCGTCTCGTCGAACAGACGCGCCCAGGCGCTGCTGCCGGTGACCTGTTTGTCGTGCAGCAGACGTTCGAGATCATCCGCCAGGCTGTGCGGACGAAAGGTGCGCACCTGATCGAGCCATGGCCGCCAGCGCGCCAGCGCGGGGTCGGCGACCATCCGCGTGAAGACCGCATCGTCAAGACGGTTGATTTCCAGCCGGAAGAAAACGAGACCCGCGGCTATGTCGGAGACCTGCTCGCGCAGGCGCTGTACCAAACGACCGGTCGCGGCGTCGCTGACATCGCCGGCAAAGGTCAGATCCGCATAAGCGCTTATGCGGCCGAGGCCTTCCTCGACCGCCTGCAGCGCGCCAATGGCCGATGCCAGACCGGCCGCGGACAGCCCGCCGAGACGACCGGCATAGCGATCCGCCAGCGCCTTTGCCCCGCTGGCCGCGGCCGTCAGAGCCGCCGCCAGGTCCGGCGATTCGGGGCCAGGAAACAGATCATCCAGACGCCACCGTGGCAGGTCGGTGCAAGGGGGTTTGTCTTTGCTGTCAGGCATCAGGCTATATTCTGGCTGCGGACCACGGGACGCTGGACGGCCAGCGACGGTGCCGGGAGGACCGGGAATGGTGCCATCGTGAAAGTAGAGGATTACGACGGCTGGACAAGCCTGCCGGCCATGTTCTTCGATCGCGCCGGCGCCATGGGCGATGCGCCGTTCGTGTGGCGCAAAACGCAGGGTCGCTGGCAATCGCTGAGCTGGGCCGAGACGGCCGATCAGGTGCGCCGCCTGGCAGCGGGGCTTCGCCGCCTGGGAGTCGCGGCCGGCGACCGCGTGGTTCTGGTGGCGGAGAACCGGCCGGAGTGGCTGATAGCCGACCTGGCCATCATGAGCATCGGCGCCATTACCACACCGGCCTATACCACCAACACGTCCGACGACCACCGCCACATCCTGCAGGACAGTGGCGCCAGCGCGGCCATCGTCTCTTCGGCGCGCCTGGCCCACCGGTTGCTGCCCGCAGCCATCGCCGCGCCGGCGCTGGGCCACGTCATCGCCATGGAGGCGCCGGGACTGAAGCAGACCACCGGCGTCACCATCCATGACTGGGACCGGATTGTGGCCGATGGCGCGGCCGACGCCGACACCATTGCCGACGGTGTCCGGCAGATCAGCCGCGGTGACACCGCCTGCATCATCTACACATCAGGCACCGGCGGCGTGCCGAAGGGCGTGATGCTGAGCCATGGGGCGATTGTGTCCAATTGCAGCGGCGCCTTCGACCTGCTGCTGGCCCTGGGCCTGGACGATGAGGTCTTCCTCAGCTTTCTGCCGCTGAGCCATTCCTATGAGCACACCGCCGGCCAGTTCTTTCCCATCAGCATCTGTGCGCAGATCTATTATGCGGAAGGCATTGATGCCCTGAGCGCCAATATGGTGGAGGCGCGTCCGACCATCATGACGGCGGTACCGCGTCTCTATGAGACCATGCACCGGCGGATCAATGCGGCCATGGACCGCCAGGGCGGACTGAAAAAGAGACTGTTCGACCGGGCGCTGGCGCTGGGCCGGAAAAAGTTTCTCGATCCACGCTCACTGAGCCTCAGTGAACGGCTTACCAATCTGGTGCTGGATCGCCTGGTGCGCCGCAAGGTGCAGCAGCGCTTCGGTGGCCGCCTCAAGGCCCTGGTGAGCGGCGGTGCGCCGCTCAATACGGAGATCGGCCTGTTCTTCTCGGCGCTGGGCCTGCGCCTGTTGCAAGGCTATGGCCAGACGGAGACGGCGCCGGTGGTGAGCTGCAACCGGCCCGACAGTGTCCGTATGGAATCGGTCGGCCCGCCGATTCAAGGGGCGGAGGTGCGCATTGCCGACGACGGCGAAATCCTGGTCCGCGGCGAACTGACCATGCAGGGTTATTGGAACAATCCGCAGGCGACGGCCGAAGTGTTGCGCGATGGCTGGATTCATACCGGCGACATTGGCCGACTGGATGACAGGGGCCGGATCGAAATCACCGACCGCAAGAAGGACATTATCGTCAATTCCGGTGGCGACAACGTCTCGCCGCAGCGCATCGAGGGCATGCTTACCCTGCAGCCGGAGATCGCCCAGGCCATGGTCTATGGTGACCGTCGGCCGCATCTGGTGGCTTTGCTGGTGCCGGACGAAGAGTTCGTGGCGGGCCATGGCGACGGTGACCTGAAAGCGGCGCTGATGGAGGTGGTGGGCCGGGTCAATCGCGAACTGTCACCGGTCGAGCGGGTACGCGCTATCGCCGTCACCACCGATCCCTTCACCACTGAAAACGGTATGATGACGCCGTCACTGAAGATTCGGCGCCACGCCATTCGACAGGCCTATGGAGACCGTCTGGAGGCGCTGTACCGCCAGAGCTAAGGCTGGCCGCCGTGATACTCGCGATACCAGGCGACAAAGCGCGGTATGCCGTCTTCGATAGAGGTGGTGGGGCGAAAGCCCACATCCCGGCTGATGGCGTCGATATCAGCATAGGTCTCGGCCACGTCGCCTGGCTGCATGGGTTTCATCTCCAGCTTTGCCGGGCGGCCGCAGGCACGCGCTATCAGATCAATGAAATGCAGCAGGTCTTCCGGCCGGTTGTTGCCGATGTTGTAGACACGATGCGGCGCATCCCCGCCGGCCGGCCCGCCGCCGGCCGGAGGTGAATCGAGGCAGGCCAGAACCCCGGCAACGATGTCGTCGATATAGGTGAAGTCCCGCTTCATGCGGCCGTGGTTAAAGACCGCCAGAGGCTCGCCGGCGAGAATCCGCCGGGTGAAGATATAGGCGCTCATATCGGGGCGGCCCCACGGACCATAGACCGTAAAGAAGCGCAGTCCCGTCATGGGAATTGCGAACAGATGGCTGTAGCTGTGGCTCATCAGCTCGTCCGCCCGCTTGGTGGCGGCATAAAGCGATACCGGACTGTCCACCCGGTCCTCCACGCTGAACGGTTGTTTGGTGTTACCACCATAGACCGATGACGAGCTGGCATAGACCATGTGCCGAAAGCCGGGCAGACGACGGGCCAGTTCCATGACCGTCAGATGGCCCAGCAGGTTGGCCTGGACATAGGCGTAGGGGTCTATGAGGGAGTGGCGCACACCGGCCTGTGCCGCCAGATGGACGATGCGGTCGACGCCGGCGGCCTCCAGACTCTCCATGGCCGCGCGATCGGCGATATCCAGCCGCTGAAAGCGAAAGCGCTCGTGATTGTGCAGCAGGGCAAGGCGCGACTCCTTAAGCCGCACATCGTAATAGGCGTTGAGATTGTCGAGACCGAGCACCGATTCGCCACGCTGCAGCAATGCCTCGGCCACATGAAAACCGATGAATCCGGCAGCGCCGGTGACGAGTATGGTCATGATCTCTAGCCCCGTCTGATGGCCCGCCTGATGGCCCGGCTGCTCGCGACTGCTATAGCGTGTCAGCGCCTCCCGTTCATCCACCGGCGGCCGGTTTTCCAAAGACGATGGCGGAGGTTAGGCTGATTGCAGGATTGCACGAATCCAATGGCACAAACGGGAGGACAACTCATGGCGAACCAGGAAGTCTCTGAAGTCGCTATTGTAGTGGGCGTGGGGCCGGGACTGGGCAGCGCCTGTGTCCGGCGCTTTGCCGCCGAGGGTATGGCCGTGGCGGCGGTGGCGCGCTCACCAGACAAGCTGCAAGCGCTCTGCCAGGAAAGTGGCGCGCGCGCCTATGGCTGCGACAGTGGTGATCCTGCCGCCCTCGCCGCCCTGTTCGCGGCGGTGGACAAGGACCTGGGATCGCCAACCCTGGTGGTCTTTAATGTGGGCGCCGGCGTTCGCGGCAGCGCCCTGGACATCGAGCCTGAAGCCATAGCCCAGGCCTGGCGGGCCGGCGCTCTGGGCGCCTTCGTCACTGGCCAGGAAGCGGCACGCCGCATGGTCCCGGCCGGTGCGGGCACAATCATTTATACCGGCGCCACCGCCGGCATGCGCGGCGGCGCCAACTTCGCCGGCTTTGCCGCCGTCAAGTTCAGCCTGCGCGCCATCGCCCAGAGTCTGGCCCGTGAACTGGGTCCAAGGGGGGTGCATGTGGCGCACGTCAATATCGACGGCGGCATCCGCCCGCCCGAGGGTCGCAGCCACCCGCGCATGGGCGACCAGCCAGAGGATTCGTTTCTCGATCCACAGGCCATCGCCGACGCTTATGTGCACCTGCACCGCCAGCCCCGCAGCGCCTGGACTCAGGAACTGGATCTCCGGCCGTGGGTGGAGAAGTTCTAGGGGTCGGTCCGTACGACCAACACCAGCCCGCTGGCCCAGGCCAGGCGAACGACCCGCGCATCGGCGCGCCCATCCAGCGCTACCAGCAGAGCGGCCACCCGCTGCCCATGACCATCCGGCCAGTTGGTCTGCGGCAACATATCGTCCGCCACATAAAGCCCGCCGATCCGCAGCAGGCGGAAGGCCTCATCGAACCGTTCATACTTGCCGACCAGTGCGTCGGCGAAGATGAGATCAAATGATCCAGGGGAGGCTCGCGGCAACCAGTCCTCGGCCGGCCCGGTCACCAGGTTGAGCCGTGGATCGTCACCCAGATGGCGACGGGCAATGGCCTGCACCGCCGCATCGGGATCGACGCTGGTGAGGTGTGCGGCGCGGTCCATACCGTCCAGCAGCCAGGCCGTGCCAAGCCCCGTACCTGTGCCCAGCTCCAGCATGCGGCCGCCCGGCCGGCTGGCCGCCAGCAGACGCAGCAGGGCGCCCGTGCGATGCTCCGATGGCATGGCGAAGCCGGCTGCATTTGTGTCCCGCTCGATCACCGCCAGACACGCCGGCGGCAGCGGCAGATCATCCATGAAAGGGCCTACAAACCAAGTGCGCTGCGGTAGGTGTCGAGAAGGGCCTCCTGCTCCGCCCGCTGAGCAGAGTCCATGCGGCGCAGGCGAACGATCTGGCGCATGATTTTGACGTCGAAGCCGGAGGACTTGGCCTCGCCATAGATTTCCCGGATGTCGGCCGCCAGCGCCGCCTTCTCGTCCTCCAGCCGTTCAATACGCTCGATGAAACTGCGCAGCCGCTCTGCCGCACTGCCCTGCAGGTCATTCATGTCTGGCTCCTGGCGTGAAATGCGCGACCAACCGCACTGCGGCCGCGAGGGGCGCACGATAGGAAGCGGGCCGGGCCGGTGCAACCATGCCCCCGAGAGAGGGGCAATGCCTGGCACGCCGGGCGCGACGGCGCGCACAATGGTGCCGTCGCGTTCGGCCGGTTTAGCTGGCCAGCCCGATGGACCGGCGAAGCAGGCCGGCCAGGGGGATCGGCCTAGTGAGAATGGCTGTCGGCGAACTTCGCCTTCTGCTCGGCGGTGGCCTCGCGCTGGTACTTCGCCTTCCATTCGCTGTAGGGCATGCCATAGACGATCTCCCGCGCCGCCTCATAATCCATGGCGAGGCCGTGCTCCTCCGCCGCTGCCCGATACCATTTGGACAGGCAGTTGCGGCAGAAACCGGACAGATTCATGAGGTCAATATTCTGGACGTCGGTGCGTTCGCGCAGATGCGCCACAAGCTGGCGAAAGGCCGCCGCTTCCAGTTCCGTCCGGGTCTTGTCGTCCATGGTCGGGTCCCTCTCTGTCGGATGGCCGGTGGGGCTAGAGCTAGGTCGCCGGCGGCGCGCTGTCCAGCATTGCCGTCAAGCCATGTGGTCCGGCTGCCAGGCCGGAGTACGACGGTGCATCTGGCGCTTGTACAGCGTCCCGTCGGCGAGGATCGGCCGCAGGGCGCCAAGCAACACATGGGCCCAGTGCGCCACGCCGGCCGGGTCGCTCAACAGATCCTGCCGCACTTCGATCATGACATGGGGCCGGCCGGCCGGCTGGGCGTGGGTAGCGGCGGTATAGCCGGTCTCGTTGCGGGCTGAATAGGGCAGATTGTCGCCGACCGTAAGAGCCGGATCGGCCGCCAGCGCCTCCATCAGGGGCACCGCCATACGCGGGTCATAGTCCCACAGGACGCCGAGCTGCCACGGCCGCACCTGGCCGTCGAAGACCGGCGTGAAACTGTGAATGGAGATCAAGGCCGGCGCTTCACAGGCGGCAGACAAGCGGTCCAGTTCCATGGCGATGGCGTGGTGGTACGGGACGAACAGCGCATCGTGCCGCGCCTGTCTGGCGGTCCGGGACAGGCCCTGGTTGCCCGGAATAGTCGTACCATCGCTCACCTGGGGGATGGCGGTGGGATGGCCGGGCGGCCGATTGACGTCCAGCACCAGCCGCGAATAGCCGGCGAGAATGGCCGGCACCCGCAGCGCCGCCGCCAGACGGCGAGTCAGCGCCGCAGCACCGATATCCACCGCAATATGACGGCGCAAATCAGCCGCGCTCAGGCCCAGCCCCTTGAGCGAGGCCGGAATCCGCGCACTGGCATGATCGCAGACCAGCAACACACGCGCGTCCGCCGGGCCGGCCAGGCGGTCAAAACACGGTGGATCATCGGGACCGATCAATGGCATGGGACACCTCCGGCACACGCGGGGACGGGCAGTCTAACGGCGGCCAGGGCTATGCAGAACCGCCACCCGCACACGGCCGGATGAAATCCCGGCTGGCCGCCGGGCCAGCAGCGGCAATTCCATCCGGCCCGCGACTGCTCTAGAACAGGCGCCATGTCCGCCACATCGCTTGATATTGTTCAGCTTGCCCGACGCGAACGTCTGGCTCTCGCCGCGCTGGCCTGTGGCGCGCTGGCCATCGCCTTCGCGCCGATCTTCGTGCGGCTGAGCGAAATCGGCCCGCTTGGCACGGCCTTCTGGCGACCGCTGCTGGCGATGCCCATGCTGTGGCTGTGGCTGGCGGCGACGCCGGTGGAGACACCCGCCCATCGGCCCATGACCCGGCGCGACCTGGCGCTGTTCGCCCTGGCCGGACTGTGCTTCGCCGGTGACCTCGGCTTCTGGCACTTCTCCATCGCCCTGACATCAGTCGCCAATGCCACTCTGTTACCCAACACTGCGCCCATTTTTGTCACGCTAGTGGCGTGGCTGATTTTCCGCGAGCGGGTGACGCGCCTGTTTCTGGCCGGCATGGCCGTCGCATTTGCCGGCATGGCCGTATTGATGGGCGACAGCATTTCCGTCAGTGCATCCACCCTTGTGGGTGACGGGCTATCCATCGTTACGGCCTTCTTCTATGGCTGCTATTTCCTGGTGGTGGAGCGCCTGCGCCGCCAGCACGGACCGGGCCGCATCATTTTCTGGTCGAGCCTGTTCACCGCTCTCATCATGCTGCCGGCCCTGCTGGTGGCGGGCGAACCCCTGCTGGCGACAACCCTGTCCGGCTGGCTGGTGCTGCTTGGCCTGGCGGCGGTATCCCATGCGGGCGGTCAGGGCCTGATCGCCTATGCGCTGGCCCATCTGCCGGCGACATTCGTCTCCGTCGGTCTGCTGTTGCAGCCAGTGGCGGCGGCGATTCTCGCCTGGCTGCTGCTGGCGGAGGCTTTAGGGCCGCTGCAGGCCATAGGCGGCGTGATCGTTCTGGGTGGCGTGTTCATCGCCCGCAAAGGCCGGCGGCGGCCGGTGATGGCAACGCCGTGAGCCGGCCGTTGGACGACCCCCGCGCCTTTCTGGAAGACCTGTTCAGGGCGGCCATCGCCAGCGCCGATCCGCTCAATTGCGTACCGCCATTCCTGCCGCCCGCGCCGGCCGGCCGCACCCTGGTGATCGGCGCCGGCAAGGCCTCCGCGCGCATGGCCCAGGCGGTGGAGCAGGCATGGGCGGCCGACGGCCGTCGTGGCGCCCTGTCCGGTCTGGTGGTGACACGCTATGGCCATGGCGCGCCGTGCAAGAACATTGAGATTGTCGAAGCGGCCCATCCGGTGCCAGATGCGGCCGGCGAAGCGGCGGCGCGGCGCATACTGAAACTGGTACGCGGGCTCACTCGTGATGACCTGGTGCTGTGCCTCATCTCTGGCGGCGGCTCGGCCCTGCTGGCGGCGCCGGCCGACGGCCTGACCCTGGCTGACAAGCAGGACATCAATCGCCAGTTACTGCGGGCGGGGGCGTCCATCAGTGAGATGAACGCGGTGCGCAAGCACCTGTCGGCCATCAAGGGCGGCCGGCTGGCCGCCGCCGCGGCACCTGCCCGGGTCGTCACCCTGGCCATATCGGATGTGCCGGGCGACGACCCGTCGGTCATCGCCTCGGGCCCCACCGTCGCCGACCCGTCCACCTATGGCGAGGCCCGCACCATCGTCGCCCGCTATGGCCTGGACCTGCCGCCGGCCGCCAGCCGCATCCTGCGCGAAGCCGGCGACGAGACGCCGAAGCCGGGCGATCCCCGGCTGGCCGGCCACGCCTATCATATGATTGCCTCGCCGGCGGCGGCGCTGGCGGCGGCGGCGGCGCTGGCCGAAAAAGCCGGCGTGGGCGTTGAAAATCTGGGCGATGCCATAGAAGGGCACGCCCGCACGGTCGGCCAGGACCATGCCGCCCTCGCCTTGCGCCGTCAGGCGGCGCTGGCCGCCGGCCAGTCACTGGTCCTGTTGAGTGGCGGCGAAACCACGGTGGTGGTGCGCGGCACCGGCAAAGGCGGGCGTAATGCGGAATATGCACTGGCCCAGGCGGTGGCGCTGAACGGCGCCGCCGGCATTGCCGGGCTCGCCGGCGACACCGACGGCATCGACGGCATCACCGACGCCGCCGGCGTCGTCTTCGACCCGGCGACGCTGGAGCGCGCCCGTCGTGGCGGGCTGGACCCGGCGGCCCGACTGGACGACAACGATGCCTACAGCCTGTTTTCCGCCACCGGCGGCCTGATTGTCACGGGCCCGACACTGACGAATGTTAATGATTTCAGGGCCACACTGATTTGCCACCCGTCCGACCCTCAGGCGTCATGACCGCGACTATGATGACTCGCCATAACCCAACCGAACCCTGCGCCGCCCGCAGGGCCAAGCCATGATGCGGCGCAACCGGGCGGCAAAGATCCTCGCCACCCTGGGCCCGTCGTCCAGTGATCCGGTGGTGATTGCGGATCTGTTTTTCGCCGGCGTTGATATCTTTCGCCTCAACTTCAGTCACGGCACCGCGGACGACCACCGGGCGCGCGCCGCCACCATCCGCATGCTGGAAGACGAGAGCGACCGGCCTATAGCCATCCTGGCCGACCTGCAGGGCCCCAAGCTGCGGCTGGGCGTATTCACGGGGGAATCGGCGACATTGAAGGCCGGGGAGCCCTTCCGCCTCGATCTCGATCCGGCGCCAGGCGACAATCGCCGCGTCTGTTTCCCCCATAGCGAGGTCTATGGCGCCCTGGGACCGGACAGCGAACTGCTGCTGGACGACGGACGGTTGCGCCTGCGCGTGGTGAGTGCCGGGGCCGATGCTCTGGATACGGAAGTCATGACCGGCGGCACCGTTCGCGACCGCAAGGGTGTCAACGTGCCCGGTGTGTTGCTGCCCCTGTCACCGATGACCGACAAGGATCGCAAGGACCTGAAAACAGCGCTGAAGATCGGCGTGGACTGGGTGGCGCTGTCTTTCGTTCAGCGTCCGGAGGATGTGGCGGAAGCCCGTGCCCTGATCGGTGACAAGGCGGCCATCATGGTCAAGCTGGAAAAGCCCGCCGCCATTCAGCAGCTTGATGAAATCATCGCGCTGGCCGACGCGGTCATGGTGGCCCGCGGCGATCTGGGGGTCGAACTGCCGCCGGAAGATGTGCCCAGCCTGCAGAAACGTATCGTCCGCGCCTGCCGCCAGGCCGGCAAGCCGGTGGTGATCGCCACCCAGATGCTGGAATCCATGATCAACAGTCCGGCGCCGACGCGGGCGGAGGCCTCCGATGTGGCGACCGCGGTCTATGACGGGGCCGATGCGGTGATGCTGTCGGCCGAAACCGCGGCCGGCGCCCATCCGGTCGAGTCCGTTACCATGATGAGCCGGATCATCCGCCGGGTGGAGGGCGACACCCACTACCGCATGGTGATTGATTCGGTTCATGCGCGGCCCGAAACCAATGTCGCCGGCGCCATCACCGCGGCAGCCGGCCAGGTGGCGGAGACCATCAACGCCGCCTGCATCATCACCTATTCGCTGACCGGTAAAACAACCATGCGGGCGGCGCGGGAGCGGCCGCAGGTGCCGATCCTGGGCCTGACTCCCAGCGCGGTGACCGCGCGGCGCATGAGTCTGGTGTGGGGCGTCCATTGCGTGCGCACGGAAGACGCCCGCGATGCCGATGACATGGTGGACAAGGCGATCAGTGTGGCCCGTCGTGAAGGCTTTGCCGGGGACGATGACTGGCTGGTGATCACCGCTGGCGTACCCTTCGGCACAGCCGGGTCCACCAACCTGCTGCGCGTCGCCAATGTGGCCACGGTCCGCCAGGACGATGCTTCTGAATCCCTGAACAGCCTGCTTTAGTCCGGACTAATGGTCCGCCGTCGCCGCAGCCCTCTGGCGCAGGCGCTGGCGCGCCCGGTGTTCGCGTACCGCCAGCGCCGCCTCGCCGCCACCCAGACACCAGGCCAGCGCCGCGACCCACACCACGGATGCCAGGGCGATGCCGAGGACCGCTGCCGCGTGATGAGCAGTGGACAGGACATCGCCGGCCCAGGCCCACGCCAGCAACCCGGCCGGTCCGGCAACCGCCAGGACAAGGGCCAGCGGCAGGGGTATCTGCTTGCGGGACATCAGGGGCCCTGCCGGCTCTGCCAGCCTTAGCTGAGTGCGGCGCAGGCGCGCTGAATACGCGTACAGGCGTCTTCCAGCAGCTCCGTGGCGGTCGCATAGGAGATGCGGAAATAGGGAGACAGGCCAAAGGCATCGCCGAACACCACCGCAACCCCTTCTGTTTCCAGCAGGTAGGCGGCGAACGCCTCGTCATTGTCGATGGTCTTGCCGTCCGGCGCCTTGCGACCAATGACCCCGGCACAGGACGGATAGACATAGAACGCCCCCTCCGGCCGGCGGCAGGTCAGTCCCTGCGCCTGGTTCAGCATGGAGACCACCAGGTCACGGCGCTGTTGAAAGACCGCATTGTGTTCGGCAATGAAGTCATGGGGACCGGTATAGGCCGCCAGCGCACCGGCCATGGCAATGGACGATGTGGACGTGGTGGACTGGCTCATGACCTTGTTCATGGCCGCCATCAACGGTTTCGGGCCGGCCCCCCAGCCGAGCCGCCAGCCGGTCATGCAATAGGCCTTCGACACGCCGTTGACGATCAACATGCGGTCCTTCAGGGACGGCTCGATCTCCGCCGGCGAAACGAACTTGAAATCATCGAACAGGATGTATTCATAGATATCGTCGCTCATCACCCAGATGTCCGGGTGCTTCTTCAGAACGTCGGTCAACCCCTTCATCTCGGCCCGCGTATAGGCGGCGCCGGTAGGATTGGACGGGCTGTTGAGGATGACCCACTTGGTCTTCGGCGTAATAGCCGCCTCCAGCTCTGGCCCGGTTACCTTGAAGCCATTCTGTTCGCGCCCCGTCACCACCACCGGCACGCCTTCGCACATGGCGGTCATGTCGGGGTAGCTGACCCAATAGGGCGCCAGCACGATCACCTCGTCACCGGGATTGATCGTCGCCATCAGGGCGTTGAACAGGATCTGCTTGCCGCCGACGCCGATCTGAATCTGGTCAAGCCCGTAGTTCAGGCCATTGTCGCGCTTGATCTTGTCGCAGATGGCCTGGCGCAGGGCCGGCGAGCCGTTGGGTGGCGGGTAGCCGGTATCGCCGTCCTGCAGCGCCTTGATGGCCGCCGCCTTGATGTGCTCGGGCGTATCGAAGTCAGGCTCTCCCTGGCCAAGGCCGATAATGTCGCGACCGGCCGCCTGCAGGTCGCGCGCCAGGGTGGTAATGGCAACGGTCTGCGATGGCCGGACGCGGTCGAGGCGCGAGGCGAGAAATCCCATGACAGGTGACTCCTGAGAAAGAAATGGCGGCTGCCGCCGGCACCTTAAGACCGGCCTACAGCAGGTTCAAGCGAGGGCCGGACGGACCGGCGGCGCGACGGCGCGACGGGGCGTTCAACCAGCCTTGCGCGGCGGCGCCACCGTATAGCCATAGTCGTTGCGGGCGGTGCGGCTTTCCTTCCAGTCCCGGGAGCGCTTGCCCCACAGATTGGCGGGATCCACCCCCGGCCGATAGGTGCCGGAGAGGATCGTGTCGTCGTCCAACACCTGCAGCGGCACATACTTGTGGCCATCGAAACCGCGAAACGGTGCGTTGCGCACGGTGTTGTATGACAGGTGCAACACGGTGCGGTTGCGGTCGCTGGTATTGGCGCCGGAGGCGTGCAGGGTATTGCCGTGAAAGAACACCGCGTCGCCCGGCGCCAGATCGCATTCCACCAGCTCCATATCGCCCAGCGCCTTCTCGACAAACTCCGGGTCGGTGCCGACCGACTGGCCGATGGGGACATGATCCACCCGGCCCATGAGGTGCGAGCCGCGGACCAGATTGACGCAGCCATTGTCCCGGTCGGTGGCGTCAATGGCGATCATGCAGGTAAGCATTTCCGGCCTGAGGCAGCCTTCGCGGTACCAGCTTCCATAATCCTGATGCCAGTCCCACGCGCCTTCGCTGTGCGGCTCCTTGAATGATATCTTGGAGTGCCAGTGATAGATGTCCTCGCCGCCCAGCAGATCAGTGGTCATATCCACCACCCGGCGAATACGGGTCATGGTGCCGAGAAGATCTTCGGAATGGCCGCTCCAACCAAACAGCTCCGCCGGCTTGCCGGCGGCGTTGATGACGCCCACACGGCCGTCGCGGAACTCTGTCTCGGTGGTAATGAAGCGATGAAAGATGTCGATCTCCGCCTGGCTGAACAGCGCCGGGATCCGCAGAAAGCCATCGGCCCGCCACGTCGCCATCTGATCCGCCGACAGGCGACGCAGCGGCGGCGGCGACAGGTCGGCAGGAGCCATTTCGGATAGCAAGGTCATGGCGGATCTCCACGGTGTTACGGGCCAGACAGGCGACGGCTCATTAGACCGCCCGGCTAGCCAGTCGGGCAAGGGCAGACGATGTCTTTGTGCCAGCATGTCTGGCCTTTGACGCGCCGCCAACCCACTATACCCCCATGAGCCGAACCCTGAGCGAAACCCTGCAGAATAACGATCCGCCGGCGACCCGGCCGAGCGGCGCCGACGGTACGGCGGCCTTTCGCCTGGTCAGTGATTTTTCCCCGGCCGGCGACCAGCCGCAGGCTATAGAGCAGCTTGTGAACGGCCTGCGCGCCGGCGAACAGGACCAGGTTCTGCTGGGGGTCACCGGGTCGGGAAAGACCTTCACCGTCGCCCACGTCGCCGCCCGGGTCAGGCGGCCATTGCTGGTGCTGGCCCCCAACAAGACCCTGGCCGCCCAGCTCTATGAGGAAATGAAGTCCTTCTTTCCCGACAATGCGGTCGAGTATTTCGTCTCCTACTACGACTACTACCAGCCTGAGGCCTATGTGCCGCGCACCGACACCTATGTGGAGAAGGAAGCCTCGGTCAACGAACAGATCGACCGCATGCGCCATTCGGCGACCCGTGCCCTGCTGGAGCGCAACGATGTGATCATCGTCGCCAGCGTGTCGTGCATATACGGCATCGGTGCGGCGGAAACCTATGCCCGCATGACCATGGAGTTCAAAACCGGTCAGGTGCTGGACCGTGCGCAGACGCTCAAGGGGCTGGTGGAACTGCAATACCGGCGCAACGACACCGATTTCCACCGTGGCACCTTTCGCGCCCGCGGCGATTCCATCGAAATCTACCCGGCCCACTATGAGGATCGTGCCTGGCGCATCAGCCTGTTCGATCAGGAAATCGAGGCCATCCACGAGTTCGACCCGCTGACCGGCGAAAAGACCGCGGTTCTGGAATCGATCCGGGTTTTCCCGAACAGCCACTATGTGACGCCACGGCCGACCTTGCATCAGGCGGTGAAGGAAATCCGCAAGGAACTGGCCGGCCGTCTCGATGAACTGCAGACCACCGGCAAGCTGCTGGAGGCGCAGCGGCTGGAACAGCGCACCAACTTCGATATGGAAATGATCGAGGCCACCGGGTCATGCGCCGGGATTGAGAATTACTCGCGCTATCTGTCCGGCCGCAAGCCAGGCGAGCCGCCGCCGACCCTGTTCGAATACCTGCCGGAAGACGCCATCGTGGTGGTGGATGAGAGCCACATCACCGTGCCGCAGGTGGGCGGCATGTTCCGCGGCGACTATGCACGCAAATCCACCCTGACCGAGTATGGCTTCCGCCTGCCGTCATGCGTCGATAACCGCCCGCTCAAGTTTGAGGAATGGGACCGCATGCGGCCGCAGACCCTGTTCATCTCCGCCACACCAGGCGACTGGGAGCTTGGCCGCACCGGCGGCGCATTCGTGGAGCAGGTGGTGCGGCCGACCGGCCTGGTGGACCCGCCGTGCATCATCCGGCCGACCGCCAACCAGGTGGACGATCTTCTGGCGGAATGCCGCGCCGTGGCGCAGAACGGGCAGCGGGCGCTGGTGACCACCCTGACCAAGCGCATGGCGGAAGACCTGACCGAGTACATGCACGAAGCGGGCATTCGCGTGCGCTATATCCACTCCGACGTTGAGACCCTGGAGCGAATCGAGATCATCCGCGACCTGCGCCTCGGCGCCTTTGACATACTGGTTGGCATCAATCTGCTGCGCGAAGGCCTGGATATTCCCGAATGCGCCCTGGTGGCGATCCTCGACGCCGACAAGGAGGGCTATCTGCGCAGCCGCACGTCCCTCATCCAGACCATCGGCCGGGCGGCGCGCAATCTGGATGGCCGGGTCATTCTTTACGCCGACTCGGTAACCCGCTCCATGGAACAGGCGCTGGAGGAAACCGAACGCCGACGACAACGGCAGCGCGCCTACAACGCCAAGCACGGCATCACGCCGGAAAGCGTGCGCAAGACCATCTCTGACGTTCTGGGCAGCGTATTCGAACGCGACTATGTGACGGTTGATCTTGGCGTCGGTCAGGAAACCATCAAGCTCGGCCAGAGCCTGGATGAGACGCTGGCCGCGCTGGAAGAAGGCATGCGTTCCGCCGCCGCCAACCTGGAGTTCGAGGAGGCGGCCCGCCTGCGTGACGAAATCCGCCGCCTGGAGGCGGCCGACCTGGCGTTCCGTGACCCGACCAGCGGTCGCTCCGTTGGCGGCCGGGGTGGCGGCCGGGCTAGCGACGGCGCAGGCGACCGCCGCGCCGGCGCGCAGTCAACGGGACGCCGCCGCAAGCAACGCCGACGCTGAGCCCGCCACGAACAGAGCAGCGTTTCCCGCAGGCACGGCGCATGGTAGGACCTTCCACCGAAATCACCATCCAATCGCTCCCCTGTCGCTCTACTGGCAAAGGCCGTCCTGATGTTCGCCCTGCAAATCCTTCTTGGTTTTGTCCTGCTGATCGGCAGCGCGGAAATCCTTGTGCGCGGCGCCGTGGCCCTGGCCCATCGTATCCACGTATCGCCGATGATCATCGGTCTGACCATCGTCGCCTATGGCACCACCATGCCGGAACTGGTGGTCAGCCTGGAGGCGGCGCGAAACGGCGCCGTCGGCGTCGCCATCGGCAATGTGGTGGGCAGCAACATCGCCAACATCCTGCTGATTCTGGGCATTGCCGCGGTTATCGCGCCGATCCCCTGCGAGGGCCGGACCATGCGCCGCGAAGGCGTTGTGGCCATCTTCGCGGCCTTCCTGCTGGCCGCGCTAGCGTTGGACGGAAAGCTGGCCCCCTGGCACGGGATCGGCATGATCGCTCTGCTGGTCGGCCTGACCTTTTGGTCGGTGCGGCGCGACCGCCGACAGCGGCGGCTGGCGGCGGAGATTTCCAAAGAGGAACTGCCCAAGGGACCGAGCTCGCTGCCGGCCGCCGGCGGCCTGTTGCTGGGCGGCTTGGTCGGCATCCTGATCGGCGCGCCGCTGCTGGTGGATGGCGCCGTCACCATGGCGCAGATCCTGGGCGTTTCGGACGCGGTCATCGGTCTGACGGTAGTCGCCGTCGGAACCTCCCTGCCCGAACTGGCGACGGCCGTGGTGGCGGCGCGACGGGGTGACCCGGAAGTAGCGCTGGGCAATATCCTGGGCGCCAATACCTACAACATCATGTTCATCCTGGGTCTGGTAGCGATCATCGCGCCGGTAACGATCCCACCCTCGATTGCCGGGCTGGACATCTGGCTGATGCTCATAGTGACTCTGGTATTTGCCGGCAGCGCCCTGCTGACCGGGCGTACTTCACGGGGCCTGGGCATCGGGTTCCTGCTGGCCTATGGCGCCTACACCACCTACCAGTACACCGGCGCGGCATAAGACTGGCCGCGAAACATTCACGGCGAGGGACATGACGTGGCGGCAGACCTGAACCAACCATCCCCCGTCGCTCTGGTCACCGGCGCGGCCAGACGGATCGGCCGCGAGATTGCGTTGGGCCTGGCCGAGGCCGGATGGACAGTGGCCGTCCACTATCACAGCTCCGCCGCCGAGGCAGAAGAAACGGTTGTGCAGATCAAGACCGCCGGCGGCCGGGCGCGGGCCTATGCCGCCGACCTCGCCCGCGAGGATCAGGTGCAGACCCTGGCGCGTCGGGTGCAGGACGAGCTGGGGGCCTATACCTGCCTGGTCAACAATGCGTCGCGTTTCGACTATGACTCGGTCGCCAGCACCACCCGCGAAAGCTGGGACGCCCATATGGAGCCCAATCTGCGGGCGCCCTTCGTCCTCAGCCAGTCACTCTATGCCGGGCTGCCAGATGGCGCGGACGGCCATATCGTCAACCTGCTGGACCAGCGTGTCTGGAACCTGACGCCTCATTTCCTGTCCTACACCGTTTCCAAGGCGGGTCTTTGGGCCCTGACCCAATCGCTGGCGCTGGCCATGGCGCCACGAGTGCGGGTCAACGGCATCGGGCCGGGGCCGACCCTGCCCTCCCCCCACCAGAGCGACGAGCAGTTCGCCGCCTATGCCGCCCGTCAGCCGCTGCAACGCCCGGCGTCACCGGAGGAAATCCGCCGTGCGGTCCTGTTCATCCTGTCCAGCCCGTCGCTGACCGGCCAGATGCTGGCGCTGGATGGCGGCCAGCACCTGAACTGGGCGCCCGGCAAGGCCGCACCACTGGACCAGTGACATGACCTGGCCCGGCCCGCGGTACCGGAGCCCGCGCCCGCACGATAAAACCATGGTCCAAGTGGCCGGTTTCCGCCCCGAAACGGGCTCCCGCCCTTTATAGTTGTGCACAGACGCCCGTTCCTCCCGCCCGGACCGCGACGGTTCCGTGTATCAGGCTGGGTGGCGCCGGACATACCGTCTTTCGTGGCAGGAAATACGTTATATATCAGCAACTTATTATTTCTGCCCCTTTTTTGTGCAGATCGCACTTCAAGGCGGTTTTGGGCGGCCTCACGACTTGGCGAGAGGTTTTTTCGACATACTTGTCCACAATATCCGTGGATATCGCGGCGCACGGCCGCGCCTGTGGCGGAGCGCGGTGCGGGGGGCGTCACAGGTCCCCCGGCTTCACCGCACCGGACCCCGGCCCTGCCATTGCGTCGCCGCGGCGAGTATGACTGTCTTGGCGCCACCGCCCCGCCGTCGCATTGCCCCCACCCCGATCATGCCGAGCAAAGCCCAACGCCCGCCATCACCACCCGCCATCGCCGACGATCTGCCGACCGGGCTGGCCGAAAACGCCGCCCCGCTGCTGACGCCGCCGGATGAAACCGCAGCCGATGATGCGGCGACCGACGACGTCGGGCCACAGGAAGACGGGCCGGAAACCACGCATGATACCGGCCTGACCGAGGCCGGCGGTCTGGCCGCCGGGGTCGAGGCGTTGCTGCGCCGGGTCCGCACCCTGCCCGACGGGCCGGGGGTCTATCGTATGCTCGATGCCGCCGGCGAGGTTCTCTATGTCGGCAAGGCGCGCAACCTGCGGCGACGGGTGACCAGCTACACCCAGCCCGTCCGCCAGCCGGCCCGGTTGCAACGGATGATCGCCCGGACGGCGGACCTTGAAGTGGTGACCACCCACACCGAAGCAGAGGCGCTGTTGCTGGAAAGCAACCTGATCAAGCGCCTGAAACCGCGCTTCAACGTCCTGCTGCGGGATGACAAGTCTTTTCCCTACATCTTGATCGCCGGTGGTCACCGCTTCGCGCGCCTTGCCAAGTACCGCGGCGCGCGCAGCGCCAGCGGGGACTATTTCGGACCCTTTGCGTCCGCCGGTGCGGTCAACCGCACCCTCAATGCGTTGGAACGCGCCTTTCTGCTGCGCACATGCTCCGATGCCATGTTCGCCAACCGCACCCGCCCCTGCCTGAAATACCAACTCAAGCGCTGCAGCGCGCCGTGCGTCGGTCATGTGGACGAGGCCGCCTATGGCCGTCTGGTGGATCAGGCCCGTGCCTTCCTTGGCGGCCGCAGCGCCACCGTGCAGGGCGAACTGGCGCGTGACATGGAGACCGCCAGTCAGCAGATGGACTTCGAGACAGCGGCGCTGTGCCGTGACCGCATCCGGGCGTTGAGCCAGGTGCAGGCCCGCCAGGACATCAATCTCGACCTGCTGGGTGAGGCGGACGTCGTTGCAGCGGCGGCCGAAGGCGGCCAGATCTGTATTCAGATATTCTTCTTCCGCGGCGGCAGCAATTACGGCAACAGGGCCTATTTCCCGCGACATGACCGGAGCATGGCGACGGCCGATGTCATGGCCGCCTTCATCGCCCAGTTCTATGACAACAAAACGCCGCCGGCCGAGATTCTGGTCAGCGAGCCCTTGCCAGAGGGCGCCCTGCTGGCGGAGGCGCTGTCGGTGCGCGCCGGCCGCCGGGTCCGTCTGACGGCGCCACAACGCGGCGCCCGCCGCAAGGCCGTCGACCACGCCCTGGACAATGCCCGCGAAGCGGCCGGCCGCAGGATGTCCGATTCCGCCAGCCAGACGGCGCTGCTGGGCCAGCTGGCCGAACGCTTCTCCCTGGCCGGTCCGCCACAGCGGATCGAGGTCTATGACAACAGCCACGTCTCCGGCACTAATCCGGTGGGCGGCATGGTGGTTGCCGGACCCGACGGACCGATCAAGGCGGCCTATCGCCGTTTCAACATCCGCCAGGCGGCGGCGAGCGACGATTTCGCCATGATGCGCGAGGTTCTGACCCGCCGTTTCAGCCGCGCCCTTAAGGAGGACCCGGAGCGCACGTCCGGTCAGTGGCCGGACCTGGTGCTGATTGACGGTGGGGCGGGGCATCTGTCCGCGGCGCTGTCCGTATTGAGCGATCTGGGCATTACCGGCATCGCGCTGATGGCCATTGCCAAGGGGCCGGACCGTGATGCCGGCCGCGAAGTCTTTCATCTGCCGGGGCAGTCGCCGCGACGGCTGCCGCCAAACGATCCGGTCTTGTATTACCTGCAACGTCTGCGCGATGAAGCCCATCGCTTCGCCATCGGCGGCCACCGGGCACGCCGCAGCCGGGCCTTGTCACGCTCTCCGCTGGACGATGTGCCGGGCATCGGCCCCGCTCGCAAACGGGCGCTTCTGCATCGCTTCGGCTCTGCCCAGGCGGTCAGCCGCGCCGGCATTGCGGATCTGCAGACAGTACCCGGAATCAGCCGGGCCGCCGCGGAGAAACTCTATGGCTATTTTCGCGCCGAAGGTTAGACTGCCGATCCTTTTCGCGGCCCGTTTGCGATGCCTCTGAACCTTCCCAACATTCTGACCTGGTCACGGCTGTTCGCCGTGCCAGTGGTAATGGTCGCCCTGTTCCTGCCGGGATCAAGCGCATCATGGACCGCGCTGACAGTTTTTATTCTGGCCGCACTGACGGATTATCTCGATGGTCATCTGGCACGCAGCCGAGGCCAGCTTTCCCCCTTTGGCACTTTCCTCGATCCGGTTGCCGACAAGATTCTGGTGGCCAGCGTCATCCTCGCTTTGGTGGCGCTTGATCGCATCGACGGCTGGACGCTTATCGCCGCGTTCGTCATCACCCTGCGTGAGATTGTCATCTCCGGCCTGCGGGAGTTCCTGGCCGGGGCCCGGCGAGCGCTGCCGGTGAGCCGCCTGGCCAAGTGGAAAACCGCCGTGCAGATGGTGGCTCTGGGCCTGTTGATTCTGGGCGGTCACGGCGACCCCCTGCCCAATACCCAGTGGCTGGGGGAGGCCAGCCTGTGGCTGGCGGCGATCCTCTCGGTGATAACCGGTCTCGACTATTTCCGGGCGCATCTTGGCGATGTGCTGAACGGGCCGGCGGCACATCCGACCAAACAGGACACGGCGGCGGAATGAAGGTTTTTGGCATCGCCGGCTGGAGCGGCAGCGGCAAGACCACCCTTCTGGTGCGGCTGATTCCAGAGCTGACCCGCCGTGGCCTGACGGTGTCCACCTGCAAACATGCCCATCACAACTTTGACGTGGATACGCCAGGCAAGGACTCCTATGAACACCGTGTCGCCGGCGCGCGGCAGGTGATGATCGTATCTGGCAAACGCTGGGCCCTGATGCATGAACTGCGTGACGAGCCCGAGCCCGACTTCGATCAGGCCCTGAAACAGATGGCGGAGGTGGACCTGGTGCTGGTGGAGGGGTTCAAGAAGCATCCCCACGACAAGCTGGAAGTGCACCGCAAGGACAATGGAAGTGCGTGTCTGTGGCCGGACGACCCGCATGTTGTCGCCGTCGCCAGCGACGTGCCCTTGCCGGACCTGGACCGGCCGCGGCTGGACGTGAACAACATTGCGGCCATCGCCGATTTCATCGTGGCCCACTGCCATCTGAAGCCGGACTAAGCCCGGTCCATGGCGCAACTGAGCGACGATTGCTTTGATCCCGGCACGGCACTGCTGTCCCTGGACCAGGCGCTGACCATTCTGCACCAACGGCTCAAGCCAGTGGTACCCGACGAACCTTGCGCCCTGTCCCGAGCGGCCGGCCGCATTCTGGCCAATGATGTAATGGCCACACGCAGTGTGCCGCCAACCGACAATTCGGCGGTTGACGGCTATGCCGTGCGCCATGCGGATCTGCGCACCGATACCGCCAGCACACTGACCGTGGTCGGCCGCGCCACTGCCGGCCACCCCTGGCCCGGTCATCTCCAGGCAGGGCAGGCGGTGCGTATCTTCACCGGCGCCGTGATGCCGGCCGGCGCCGACACCATCCTGATGCAGGAAGATTGTGTGCAAACCAACGACACGGTCACCGTCAGCCCGGGCATTCGCGTCGGCGCCAACCGGCGACAGGCCGGCGAGGACGTTATGGCCGGGCAGGTGCTGATCACCGCCGGACGACGTTTGCGGCCCGCCGATATCGGCCTGTTGGCGGCCCAGGGGCTGGCCGAGGTTGCGGTCCGCCGCCGCCTGCGCGTCGCGGTCCTGTCCACCGGTGATGAAGTCCATGAGCCCGGCGCTGTTGCGCCGCATGACGCCATCTATGATGCCAACCGATACATGCTTGTGGCCCTGCTGGACGGGCTTGCCATGGACACTCTCGACCTTGGAATCCTGCCCGACACCACCGCAGCGATCAGCGAGGCCCTGGCCCGGGCGGCGCACGGCCCGGACGCCGCCGATGTGGTGATCACCTCCGGCGGTATGAGCGTCGGCGAGGAAGACCATATGCGCGCCGCCGTGGCGGCGGTGGGGCGTCTGGATTTCTGGCGCCTGGCCATAAAGCCCGGGCGGCCCGTGGCGATGGGCGCGGTTGATCGGCACAAGGCCAATCCGGCAGCGGCGGCCGGCGGCGAACCCCTTGTATTCATTGGCCTTCCGGGAAATCCGGTGGCGGTCGGCGTGACCTTCATGCGGCTGGCGCGGCCGGCCTTGCTGCGGCTGGCCGGGGCAACCGACACCATCCCCAACCCGCAAGGCGTCAGTGCCGGATTTGCCATGGCCAAGAAAGCGGGACGGCGGGAGTGGGTTCGCGTCCGTCTGGTGAAAGGTCCCGGCGACCAGATGGCGGCCGAGCGATTCGCCAGCGACGGCGCTGGTATTCTATCGTCCCTGGCGGCAGCCGACGGTCTGGTTGAATTGCCGGAGGACACCACCCAAGTAACGCCGGGCGACCTGGTCACCTTTTATTCTTATGGCGAGCTCACATGATTACAGTTTTGTATTTTGCCTGGCTGCGCGACCGCATTGGCCAGGCTGAGGAATCCATCGAGCTGCCGGACGGTGTTGTGACCGTAGAGGCGCTGATTGACAGCCTTTGTCAACGCAGCCCCGGCCATGCTGCCGCCTTTGCCCAGCGGGACGCCATTCGCGCCGCCGTCAACCAGGTCTTTGCCGCACCCGAGGACAAACTGTCAGCCGGCGACGAGGTCGCGTTCTTTCCGCCCATGACCGGCGGCTGATCCATGATCCGCGTGCAGAGCGAGGACTTCGACGTCGGTGCGGAAATTGACCGCGTCGGCGCCACATCAGGCCGCACCGGCGGTATCGTCAGTTTCGTCGGTGTGGTCCGCGCGGCGGATAAGGGCGACCCCCAGGCCATTCGCGCCCTGACCCTACAACACTATCCGGGCATGACCGAACGGCTGCTGAACGCCATCGAAGCGGAAGCGCGGCGGCGCTGGCCATTGGATGAGGTTCTGATCATCCACCGGGTTGGCCGTCTCACGCCCGGTGAACGGATCGTGATCGTCGTCACCGCATCGGCCCATCGACAAGCGGCATTTGAGTCGTGCAGCTTTTTGATGGACTGGCTCAAAACCCGGGCGCCGTTCTGGAAAGCGGAAGAGACCGCCTCCGGTACACGCTGGGTCGAAGCCCGCCAGGATGATGAAGACGCCGCCGCCCGCTGGCAGAAGGAAGCAACGACCGGGGCCGTCTGAGGCGGGCCAGCACAGGAGATGTGTCCCATGGGCCGTCGCCGGCTCGCACTCGCATTCGCGCTGACCGCCGTGACCCTTGCCGCCTGCACGACCGGTGATCGCTTCCATGAAGCCTGCGCCGCCCGCGGCATAACCCCGGAAACGCCGGCCTTCAACAAATGCCTCAACGATGAAATCCGCACCTTTGAACGGACCTATGGCCTGCGTGGTGAAGACGGCCCGCGCGGCTATGGCCTGCAGCCATAACCGGCCGGCCACGGCGGCGGAGGCTTATTCGGCGGCGTTGGCAGCCCCGCCGCGATGGGCCACAACCAGGGCGTCATAGGCCGCCACCAGGGCACGGGTGACGGGACCGACCGCATAGGCACGATCATCGATTCCCGCGATGGGCGTCACTTCCACCGCCGTACCGGTGACGAATACCTCGTCAAAATCCGCCAGCTCATCCGGCATGATGGCGCGCTCGACAATGGTCATGCCCTGCGCCCGCGCCAGTTCGATGGCGGTGCGACGGGTGATGCCGTCAAGAAAGCAATCCGGTTCGGGCGTGTGGATCACACCATCCTTGACAAAAAAGATGTTGGCGCCGGTCAGTTCGGCAATGCGTCCGCGCCAGTCCAGCATCAGCGCATCCTGGAAACCGTTGCGCTCTGCCTCGTGTTTGGACAGGGTGCAGATCATATAGAGGCCGGCCGCCTTACTGTTGGTCGGCGCCGTGTCGGGGGCCGGCCGCCGCCACTTCGCGGTCTGTACGCGGATGCCCTTCAGGCGCGCTTCGGGGCTGAAGTATGATGGCCATTCCCAGGCGGCGATGGCTACGTGAATGCGCGTCTGCTGGGCCGAAACCGCCATCATCTCGCTGCCACGCCAGGCGACCGGCCGGACATAACCGTCGGCGATCCCCATCTCCTGCAACACCTGATACTTGGCCGCAGTGATCACCGATTTGTCGTACGGAATATCGAAGCCCAGCACACTGGCCGAATGAAACAGGCGGTCAGTGTGCTCGTCGCATTTGAAGATGCGTCCACCGTAGGAGCGCTCACCCTCAAAGACACAACTGGCATAGTGCAGACCGTGGCTGAGCACATGGACCCTGGCCTCACGCCAGGGGCGCAGCTCGCCATCGAACCAGATGACCCCATCGCGGTCGTCAAAAGGAATAATCGCCATGATGCTCCGTCTCCGCCGCCTGCAGCCGTATCAGCGCCATTGCGGGATATAAGTCCCTGTTTTCCGCCGCCTGCCAAGCGTATGATTCACCGCAAGCTAGCAATTTCCCGCACAAACCGGAAACCCTGGCCACGGCCGGCAGACCCGGCCCCGGACCATACAGCCAGCGGAGGCGTGGAGCCATGACCAGACCACCGGCAACCGCGCCGCAGAAGCCGGCCCAGTCGCATATTCTGGTGGTGGATGATGATGCCCGCCTGCGCGACTTGCTGCGTCAGTATCTGAGCGACAATGGCTTTCGTGTGTCGGTGGCGGCCGACGCCGAGGAGGCACGGGCGGCCATCGGCAATATGGAGTTCGATCTGATCGTTCTGGACCTCATGCTGCCGGGCGAGTCCGGACTCGACCTGGCCAGGGGCCTGCGCACCGAGTCGGCCATACCGATCCTCATGCTAACCGCCATGGGCGAACCGTCTGATCGCATCCAGGGATTGGAGTTCGGCGCCGACGACTATCTGACCAAGCCGTTCGAGCCACGCGAACTCATCCTGCGTTTGCGCACAATCCTGCGCCGCGCCGGGCCGCCCAGTGAGCCGCGCCGGCTTATCCGCCTGGGCGCCATGGTGTTCGATCCTGACCGTCGCGAATTGCGGCAGGGCGATTCTCTGATTGGCCTGACCGAAACCGAGGCTGTTATGCTGGCGGTCCTGGCGGCGCATCCGGGACAGACCGTGGATCGCGAGCGGCTGCAGCACGACTGCGGCATCGGCGGCAGTGACCGCGCGGTGGATGTGCAGGTCACCCGCCTGCGGCGCAAGATCGAACGCGATCCCCGACTACCGCGCTATCTGAAGACGGTTCGCGGTCATGGTTATGTCCTGTGGACGGACTGAACCGCGACCGGCAACCGTCAGCGGCGGGGGCCGAGACCCGGCGGCCCTGGTCGCTGAAAGCCGTATTACCGAACAGCCTGCTCGGCCGTTCGCTGCTGATCCTGGTGATTCCCCTGATTCTGCTGCAGGTGGTATCGGCCTTTATTTTCTTCGACCGGCCGTGGGACACCGTCACCCGCCGCCTGGCCGACGGTCTGGCCGGCGAGATCGCCTTGCTGGTGGCCATGGCGGAAGACGACTCTTCCGCCGCCGCTATGGCCGAAATCGCCAGCCGGGCCGGGCATTTGCGCATGACGGTGGGCCTGCAACGCGATGCCATTCTGCCTAATGCGGCGGCCGATCCACCGTCGGCACGCTTCGCCCAGTTGTTTGACGACGCGCTGGCCAACCGGGTCCGGCGGCCGGTGCGCTTTCAGGTGCTGGCCGAAAGCAATGAGATTCATATTCAGGTGCAGTTGACCGCCGGGATCCTGGAAATCGACACCACCCGCGAACGCCTGTTCAGCGGTACCACCACGGTCTTTCTTTTGTGGATGGTGGGCACCTCGCTGGTGCTGTTCGCCATCGCCACCGTATTCATGCGCAACCAGGTGCGGCCGATCCGTCGGTTGGCGCTGGCCGCCGACGCGTTCGGCAAGGGGCGGGACAGCGGACCGTTCCATGTTGCCGGCGCGCAGGAGGTGCGCCAGGCGGCAACCGCCTTTGTCCGCATGCGGGAACGCATCGCCCGCCAACTCCATCAGCGCACAGACATGTTGACCGGCGTATCGCACGACATGCGCACACCGCTGACACGCATGCGGCTGCAACTGGCTATGCTGCCGGATAAGGAGGTCGCCCACGGCCTTGAGGCCGATGTGGCGGAAATGGAAACCATGCTGCAGAGCTATCTGGATTTTGCCAGGGGCGAAGGCGGCGAGGCCACTCGCGAGGTCGACCTGCGCCAGCACCTGGAAGAGGTGGTGGCCGGATTCCGCCGGGCGGGTGAGGCCCGGATCCGGATCGATGCGCCGGACGATCTGCGGCTGCCGGTGCGGCCACAGGCACTGGCCCGCTGCCTTGGCAATCTGGTGGGCAATGCCGTGCGGCATGCCGACCAGGTGCTGATTACCGCGCGCCGCGTCGCCAACGGCGTGGAGATCCGCATCGATGACGATGGCCCGGGGATTCCGCCCGACAAGCGGGAACTGGCCTTTCGGCCGTTCCTGCGGTTCGATCCTTCCCGCAACGTGGATACCGGCGGCGCCGGGCTGGGCCTGGCCATTGCCCGTGATATTGCGCGCGGCCACGGTGGCGACGTGCATCTGGAGGACAGCCCGCTGGGCGGGCTGGGCGCCGTGGTGCAGTTACCCGAATAAAACCCCGTGCCCGCTGTCGCCCGGCATCAGTACAGTCGACCGCCATCAGGCACGGGCCGCTCCGGGCTAATCAGGACCACGCGGCCCCCGTCATCGGGAAAGCCCAGCACCAGAACCTCACTGTCAAAAGGGCCGATACGGCGTGGCGGCAGATTCACCACGGCCGCCACCTGACGGTCCAGCAGATCCTCGCGCCCGTAAAGCGCCGTCAGCCGGGCGGACGAGCGGCGGCGGCCGATGGCCGGTCCGAAATCAATCTCCAGCCGCCACGCCGGTTGCCGCGCCTGGGGAAACGGATCCACCGCCACAATCGTACCGACACGGATATCCAGACGCAGAAAATCGTCGATAGTGACCGGCGCGGGCCGGAGAGTTGGCTTAACCGGAGCGCCCGCTGCATCCGGTGCGTCTGGCGTATCCGTCATGAGCCACGAATCTGGTCGCGAAAACGCCCGACAGCGGCCCTCGGATCAGCGATGGCGGTCCGCAAGCCATAGGCCCGGTCCAGGGCCCGGTCCAACGCCGCCATGGTGGCTGGCATGTCGGGCGAGTCCTCGTCCTTCCAGGCACGCAAGCCAGCCAGCCACACACCGGCGATCACCCGCGCGCCGAGGCCATCGCATACACCGGCACACGGCCGGGCCTGGCCAGCGTGACCGTCGGGCTCCGCCGGTGCTGCCGCCCGCAGAATACGACGCGCGGCATCCACCAGACGGCGCCAACCCCAGGCCAGCCGGGCCGGATCGCGCCGCATGGCGGCCAGGACGTCCAGCGCGCCGGCGCGATGTGCCGCCAGCAGATCGAAGGATGCCATGATCATGGCAAAGAGACGGTCACGCGCTGACTCGTCGCCACCCAGCGCCTCATTATCCTGCAGCGCGCGCCGCACCAGAGCGTCAGCGAGCGCGGTGTAGACCGCCTGCCGACCCGTCAGGTCCGGCGACAGGTCGACCAGCGGAACGCCGCATTGACGGGCGATCATGCCCAGGGTCACGTTGCGCCAGCCGTGCCGCGCCGCCAGATCCAGCGCCGCGCCGGCGATGGATTCGGTCCGGGTTGTGTCAGCCGTGTCACTCATGTCACTCATGGTGACATCCTAGCACGCAGCCGGGCGCCGGGGAGCCGGGCGGAGGGACGGGTCAGAAGGTCAGCCGGCCAACTGCCGCGACCGCTGGGTCGCCGCCGCCACCGCCCGGGTCAGCGCGTCCTGCCAGCCATCAGGTCCCATCAACACCTGCAGCGCCGCCGCCGTGGTGCCGCCGGGGCTGGTCACCGCGGCGCGCAGGTCGGCCGGCGTCTCTTCAGCCCGATACATCAGCTCTCCCGCCCCGGTGACGGTCTGCCGCGCCAGCCGGCGGGCCAGGTCCGCATCCAGGCCGGCGGCGATGCCGGCTTCGGCCAGCGCCTCCGCCAGTAGAAAAACATAGGCCGGTCCACTGCCGCTGACGGCGGTCACCGCATCCATCAGGGATTCGTCCGCCACCCAGGCGGTATCCCCCACCGCCGCCATCAGCCCCGTCGCCAGGTCACGGCCGGCCGTATCCAGCCCGGCGCCGGCGCACAGCACGGTCATGCCGCGACCTACCGCGGCGGGCGTGTTGGGCATGGCCCGCACCAGGCGCAGCGGCGCATCGGCCGGCGCCAGAAGCGCAGTGAGACCACCCAGCGTGCGGCCGGCGGCGATGGACAGGAACAAGGTGTCCGGCCCGACAAAGCGTCGGTAGTCAGGCACCACCGCATCCATGGTCTGTGGCTTGATCGCGAACAGGACGACCGCCGGCGGGCGGGCGTCGGGCCACGCCGACACCTCCCTGATGCGACGGACCGACAGGCGGGCAACCAGCGCCGCGGCAACCTTGTCGTCGGGTTCGATGATGCTGACCTCGGCTGGCGCCATGCCGCGGGCCAGCCAGCCAGCGGCCAGCGCCCCACCCATGCGGCCGCCACCCACCAGCAGCACGGCGCCGTCGGGCGACAAGGACATGACCGGGTTCAGGCCTCGCCTACGGTCTCCAGGACAGCGGCGGCGATAGACTCCTCAGCGCCATGGCCACCCCAGATCACGTATTGAAAGGCGGGGTAGAACCGCTCGCTGGTCGTGACGGCGATGTCCACCAGATCCTCGAGCTGTTCGACGCGCGGGCCGGACATGCCACGCAGCAGAATGGCGTGACGAAAGGCCGGCACACCATCGTCGGAATCCACCTCGAAATGGCCGAGCCAGAGTCGTTCGTTGGCCAGGGCCAGCAGGCTGTTGACCTCTGTACGGCGCGTCGCCGGCACCTTCATATCGAAGGTGCAGGCAACGTGCAGAACATGCATTTCAGCGGTCCAGGTGAAGCACAGACGATAGCCGCACCAGTCACCGGTCATCTCCGCATACAGTTCCTGCGACGTGGCGCGATCAAAGGGCCAGCCATTGGCGCTGACGATCTCTTCCACCACATCCAGGGGGTTGGCAGCGGACTCCACGAATTCCATGCCGGTCGCCATGAACATCCCCCACCCGTTTGGTTGTTGGCCGAACCAAACCCCAATATGTGGCGGTCACCACATCATCTGGTGTTCACGTCCGCCCCGTATACGACCCGTAGGGTGACAGATGCGGAATCCGCTCGCAAGAGTCCATGCAGAGACCAATGCACCCCGGCCCGTCGCGATTGGCCGGTGGATTGGCCGATGGACTGGCCGATGGACTGGCCGGTGGCGTTAACCGCGCCCTGCGGTGCGTCGTCCGGCGCGCGGCGCGGTCTTTGACGCGGCCTTGCGGGTGGACTTGGCCGCCGCCGACCGACTGCCCGTTTTCGACCCGGCTTTGACCTTGGTCTTGCTTTTTCGCGCGGTCTTCCGCTTCGCCGTGGGGGCCTTTGCCGGGCTCCTCTGCGCCGTGGCCCTCTTGCCTTTGGTCACGGCCGCGCCAGCGCTGCGGGCCGGAGCCTTGCTGACCGCCATGCCGGCAGCCTTCATGGCGGCTTCCAGCGCGGCAATGCGGGCGGCCAGGGCCTCGTTCTCGGTGCGGGCGCGGGCCGCCATGTCACGGGCGGCATCGAACTCGTCACGCGGCACCAGATCAAGCTCGGTGAGGACGCGTTCTATGCGCTGGCGAATCTGTACGCTCAATTCTTCGCGCGCGCCCATGACCGTGCCCAACACGGCATTGGCCATTCGGGCCAGGTCATCCAGGATTTTCTTCTCGCTCTGCATGGCGTTTCCCCGTCGGCCGGTGAGACCTGATTATGCCGTCGCTGCCGACCAGCAGCAACGCCGTGCCGCCGGCAGGCAATGGAGCCTTCGCTAAAACACCGCTAGACTGGCTGGCTCCGACCCCGCCATCACCCACCGTCAGGGCAAGCATGCTCGCCATCGCATTTCCGGCCATTGATCCTGTCCTGGTGGAGTTCGGCCCCTTCGCCATCCGTTGGTATGCCCTGGCCTATGTTGCGGGCCTGTTGCTGGGATGGCGCTATGCGCGCTGGATGCTGCGCGAAGCCCGTCACGCCATAACGCCCGTCCAGGTCGACGATTTCCTGATGTGGGCCCTGATCGGCGTGGTGCTGGGCGGTCGGCTCGGCTATGTCCTGTTCTATCAGCCAGGGTTCTACCTGGCCGAGCCACTGCGGATCCTGTTCGTCTGGCAAGGTGGCATGTCGTTCCATGGGGGCGCCGTCGGGGTTGTGGTGGCGCTGTGGCTGTTCGCCCGTAAACGACACATTCCCGTGCTGCCTCTGGCCGATGCCATCGCCGCCGCCGCCCCCATCGGTCTGTTCTTCGGACGCATCGCCAATTTCGTCAATGGCGAATTGTTCGGCCGACTGAGCGATGCGCCATGGGCCGTGGTTTTTCCCGGTGGCGGACCATGGCCACGCCATCCGAGCCAGATCTACGAGGCGCTGCTGGAAGGCGCGTTTCTGTTCGCTGTGCTCTATGTGCTTCTTCGCCACACCCCGCTGGGCCGCCGCCCGGGCGCGGTGACCGGCGTGTTTGTTGCCGGCTATGGCGTGACGCGGTTTGTCGCCGAGATGTTCCGCGAGCCGGACGCCCATATCGGCTTCCTCGCCGCTGGCGCCACCATGGGTCAGGTGCTGTCTCTGCCGATGATTGTGGGCGGCGTCGCGCTGATCGCCTGGGCCGTGCGACGGCGACAGACCCCGGCCGGCACAACCGGCCGGTCCTGAGTGTCCGCCACCGCGCCGCCCGTGCCGGACGACGAGCCGATCAGTAGGGCGCCGACGCCGCTTGCCGCTATCCTGGCGCGGCGCATAGCCCGCGACGGGCCCATGACCCTGGCCGACTATATGGCGGTGTGTCTGGGCCATTCCGAGTACGGCTATTACCGCCGCAACGAACCCTTCGGGGCGGCCGGCGACTTCATCACGGCGCCGGACATAAGCCAGATGTTCGGCGAGCTGATCGGTCTTTGGTGTCTTGAGATGTGGAACCGCATGGGCCGGCCCGACCCGGTCCTGCTGGTGGAGCTGGGCCCCGGCCGCGCCACCCTGTTGGTGGACGCGTTGCGCGCCACACGCCGGGCGCGGCACTGGCACGCGGCCCTTCGTCTCCATCTGGTGGAAAGCAGCCAGTCCCTGCGGGCCCGCCAGGCTGACGCCTTGGCCGACGGGACGCCGGTCTGGCACAGCGATGTTTCCACACTGCCTGACGGGCCGATGATCCTCCTGGCCAATGAGTTCTTCGACGCCCTGCCGGTTCGCCAACTGGTCCGTCGCGACGATGGCGGGTCGGGCTGGTCGGAGATGCTGGTGGCGCTCGATGGCGCCGGCCGGCTGGTCTGTGCCCCGGCGGCGCGCGAATCCCTTCTTGCCGGCACCCTAACAGAGCGGCAGCGGGCATTGCCGGTCGGCAGTATTGTTGAGGTGCCGGTGGCCGGCAGCGCCCTGGTGGCGCATATCGCCCAGCGTCTGACCGACCCTGCTGGCGGCGGCGTAGCGCTGCTTGTCGACTACGGCTATGGCGAAGATGAACGGGACGGCGAATCATCCGGCGCCGCCTTGGGCGCCACCTTGTCGGCCATACGCCGGCACCGTCATGAGCCGATTCTGGCCCGACCTGGCGAAGCCGATCTGTCGGCGCATGTGGATTTTTCGGCGCTGGCCCGTGCCGCCGCGGCGGCCGGCGCGCAGACCTGGGGACCACAGAGCCAGGGCCGCTTCCTCAACCAGCTCGGCATTGAAGAGCGGGCCCGCCAACTGGCGCAGGCGGCACCGGCGCAGGTCGCGGCCACTATCGGCGCCGCGGCACGCTTGACCGCCGCCGGCCAAATGGGCGACCTGTTCAAAGTCCTGGCAATAGCCGGACCGGGCCTGGCGGTGCCGCCCGGCTTCGACACCTGAAAACACGGCAGACGGATCCAACCGTGAGCGAAACCGGCCCCACCCCCCTGACCGCACCGGCCCTGGCGCGCGTGGCCGGGGTGCGTCATGGCTTCTTCACGCGGCACGGCGGCGCCTCGCGCGGTCTTTATGCCTCGCTCAACTGCGGGCCGGGATCACGGGACGCGCCCGATGATGTGCAGGAGAACCGCCGCCGCGTCGCCCATAGTCTTGCCGTCGCCCCGGACCATCTTCTGACCCTCTACCAGATACACAGCTGCGAGGTGATTAGCGTCGACCGGCCATGGCCCGCGGCCGGCCCGCCACGCGCCGACGGCCTGGTCACCCGGCAGCCCGGCCTGGCGCTGGGTGTGCTGGCCGCCGACTGCGGACCGATCCTTCTGGCGGATGGAGACGCCCGGGTCATCGGCGCCTGCCATGCCGGCTGGCGGGGCGCTCTTGGCGGCATCGCCGAAGCGACCGTCGCCGCCATGGTCCGCGCCGGCGCCCGCCACGAGCGCATTATCGCTGTGGTCGGCCCGTGCATCGGCCCTGACAGTTACGAAGTCGGCCCGGAATTCCCCGCGCCCTTCCTCGCCCGCCAGGCCGATGCGGCGGCTTTCTTCCGCCCGGCCCGACGGGCGGGTCACTGGCTGTTCGATCTGCCGGGCTATCTCTGCCAGCGCCTGTCGGCACTCGGCCTGGCGGCGGTCAGCGCAACCGGCAACGACACCTGCGCCGACGAGCATCGGTTTTTCAGCTACCGGCGCGGCAGGCTGGCCGGCGAGCCGGACTATGGCCGCCTGCTGTCGGCCATCGCCCTCGCCGACGAATGACAACCCGGCGCCGGCGACGGACCTGGCCCTGTGGTCTGGTGATGGCGGCACTGCTGGCCGGGCTGGCGGCGTGCCAGCCCCTGCCGCAGCCCTTCGCCCATCGCTCGGCCAATCCGGCGGCAAGCAATCCGCTGCTGACAGTGGAGGACGCCGCCGGGGTTATCGTGCTGCCGGTGGAGGCGGCCCCGGACGCCCTGCGGCGGGCAGTCATCGCCGCCCTGCAGGACGCCAATATTCCGGCCGCGGCCGGTTCCGGCAACAGCCAGAGCCTGTTTCTCAGTGGTAGCGCCATGGCCGTGGCGAGTGGCGAGGGATTGGTCACACTGCACCTGGAGTGGGACCTGCTGGCGGCTGACGGGCACACGCGGGCCGCCTTCGCCCAGGTCCAGGAGCAGCCAGCCACCGCATGGCGGCAGGGCGACCCGTCCCTCATGCAACGGCTGGCGCAGGACGTGGTGGCAGCGTTGGACAGCGCCCTTCGGCCGGCCGAACCGACAGCGCCCACCATCCACCATATCTGGATCGACGGCGGCGACAGTGCCAGCAGCCTGGCGCTGGCCCGGGCGCTGCGCGCCGCAGTGGCCGGCGCGCCGGCCGAGGACACCGGCCTGCGTCTGGCAGCCAACCCGTTGCAAGCCAGCCTGACCATCACGCCGCTGGCCGGCATCACGACCACCGACAGCGGGGACCTGATCACCATCGAATGGGTCGTGGTCGGTGCGAGCGGCGAGGTCGGACGCATTCGCCAGGCCAATACCGTTGCGGCCGGCCAGACGGCGGCCGTGTGGGCGGAAATTGCGCCGCTGGTGGCCAGCGCCGCGATCACCGGCCTGGCGGATCTGGCGCGCCGCACCGCGCAATCGGATTCCTGAAGTATAGCGCGGAAATCCGCCATTTCTTGAGAAAAAGCCACGTTGCGGCCGGGCCAGCCTGCTGGTAAAGTCCGGCCTCCCAAAATGCTGGCGGCGGCACGGCCGCGCCGGCCCCAAGTCCGGCGCCCCATGAAGATCCTGACCTGTAACAGCAACCGGCCCCTTGCCGAGGCGATTGCGGCTTATCTCGGTGTCCCGCTGACCAAGGCAAGCGTGCGCCGGTTTTCCGACCTCGAGGTGTTTGTCGAGGTGCAGGAAAATGTGCGGGGACAGGATATGTTCACCATGCAATCCACGTCGTTCCCGGCCAACGACCATCTGATGGAGCTGTTGGTCACCATCGACGCCCTCAAGCGCGGTTCGGCGCGCCGCATCACGGCCGTCCTGCCCTATTACGGCTATGGCCGCCAGGATCGGAAAACCGGTCCGCGCACCCCCATATCCGCCAAACTGGTGGCCAATCTGCTGACTGTTGCCGGGGCCCATCGGGTGCTGACCCTCGACCTTCATGCCGGCCAGATTCAAGGCTTTTTTGATATCCCGGTGGACAACCTCTATGCCCAGCCAGTCTTCCTGAAAGACATCCACGACCGCCACAATGGTGACAATCTGGTCATCGTTTCGCCCGACGTCGGCGGTGTAGTGCGCGCCCGGGGCATGGCAGAACGGCTTGACGCCGACCTCGCCATCATCGACAAGCGTCGCCCGCAGGCCGGTGAAAGCCAGGTCATGAACATCATCGGTGATGTCGCGGGCCGCCGCTGTATTCTGGTGGATGATATTGTCGATTCCGCCGGCACCCTGTGCAATGCCGCCGTAGCGCTGCATAGCGCAGGCGCCACGGCGGTTTCCGCCTATATCACCCATGGCGTCCTGAGCGGGGACGCGGTAAGTCGTGTCACGGGCTCGCCCCTGGAAGAGCTGGTGATTACCGACAGCATCATGGCCTCGCCGGCGGTGCGGGATGTTTCGAAGATCCGTCAGTTGACGGTCGCCCCCCTGCTGGGCGAGGCGATCCAGCGGATCAGTGATGAGAGCTCGGTGTCGAGCCTGTTTGACTAAGGCCATCGGGGCCAGAGGGAGTAAGAGGAATGGCAGAACTAGTGGGTCTCGCGGCAGAGCCGCGTGAGCGCACCGGAAAGGGCGGCGCCAGAGCCGTCCGTAGAGGCGGACGCGTGCCAGCCATCGTCTATGGTGACAACAAGCTGGTAGAGAATATCTCCCTGGACTCGGTTGCGCTGTTCAAGGCGATGCATCAGCCGGGATTCTTCTCGACCCTGTTCGAGATCAGCCTGGGCGCCCAGAAGGTGCAGGTTGTGCCGCGCGATGTGCAACTTGATCCGGTCAATGATCAGCCCATTCATGCGGATTTCCTGCGGGTCGGCGCGAACACCCGGATTACCGTCCAGGTGCCGGTCCACTTCATCAATGAAGATGAGTCCATTGGCCTGACCCGTGGTGGCGTTCTCAACATTGTCCGGCACGAGGTCGCCATTGTGGCGTCGGCCGGCAATCTGCCGCACGAGCTGGTCATAGATCTGGCCGGCCTAGACATCGGCGACAGCGTCCATATCAGCAGCGTCACCTTGCCGGAAGGCGCGCGGCCGGAGATCACCGACCGCGATTTCACCATCGCCACCATTGCCGCCCCGACCGTGATGCGCGAAGAGGCGGAAGAGGGTGAAGGCGCGGACGAGGGTGAAGACGCCGAGGACAAGACCGACGGTGACGACAAGGACTCCGAATCCGACGACTAGCCAGCCGGCTGCGGCACCTGGCGTCCGTCGCCCGTTGGTGGCGGATACCTGCGGCGGCAACCCGACACGGTGGCCAGCGAGACAGAGAGGCCGTCATGCGTCTTATCGTCGGACTGGGTAACCCCGGGCCCGAGCACGCCGGCGACCGCCACAACATCGGCTTCATGGCTGTGGACGTCATTGCCCGGCGGCATGGCCTGGGGCCATTTCGCAAGCGCTTCGACGGAGAGACGGCGGAAGGTCGCATCGGCGACCATCGCATCCTTCTTCTCAAGCCAACAACCTACATGAACCTGTCCGGCAACGCCGTGGTGAAGGCCCTCGCCTTCTACAGGCTGGAGGCGACAGACGTGATCGTCATTCATGACGAGCTGGACCTGCGGCCGGGCAAGGTACGGGTCAAACGCAACGGCGGCGCGGCCGGCCACAACGGACTGCGCAATATCGATTCCCACATCGGCCGCGACTATCTGCGGGTTCGCCTGGGGATCGGGCATCCGGGCGAGAGGGAGGCGGTTCTGTCATATGTGTTGCGCTCTTTCTCCCGTGCCGACCTGGACTGGCTGGCGCCGCTGCTGGACGAGGCAGCGGACGCCCTGCCCTTGCTGCTGGACGGCGATGAGAACGCCTACATGACGCGGCTGGCCCAGAACGCGCCGCCGCCAGCGCCGCTGGCCGGCAACGGCGAGGATCCGAACGATGGGATTTAATTGCGGCATTGTCGGGCTGCCCAATGTGGGCAAGTCAACGCTGTTCAATGCGCTGACCGAAACGGCGCGGGCGGAAGCGGCCAACTATCCCTTCTGCACGGTGGAGCCCAATACCGGCCGCGTCACCGTGCCCGAGCCGCGGCTCGAAAAAATCGCCGCTCTCGCAAAATCGGCGCGGATCGTGCCCACGTTTCTGGAGTTCGTCGATATTGCCGGACTGGTGCGTGGCGCCAGCCGCGGTGAGGGCCTCGGCAATCAGTTCCTCGGGCATATCCGCGAGGTGGATGCCATCGCTCATGTGCTGCGCTGTTTCGACGACGATAATGTCACCCATGTGGAGGGCGGCGTTGACCCGGTGCGCGATGCGGAGATCGTCAATACCGAACTGATGCTGGCCGATCTGGCCAGCCTGGAACGACGGCGCGACGGGCTCGTGCGGCGGGTGCGCAGCGGGGAGCGGGAGGCGCGTGAGGAGATGGCCATGTGCGATGCGGCCATGGCGTTGTTGCAGGACGGCCGCCCGGCCCGCGCGCTTGATCTGGACGAGGATGGCCGCGCCGTGCTGGCCAGATTGCAGTTGGTGACCGCCAAACCGGTTCTCTATGTCTGCAATGTAGACGAGGCGTCAGCCGCCGACGGCAATGCCCTGTCGACCAGAGTCGCAGAGTATGCGGCAACGGAGGGTGCCGCCTCCGTGGTCGTCTCGGCGGCCATTGAAGCGGAGATCGCGCAGCTTGCCGACAGCGAGGAACGCGCCGCCTTCCTGGCCGAACTGGGCCTTACGGAAACCGGACTCGCCCGGGTTGTCCGTGCCGGCTATGACCTGCTGGACCTGATTACTTTCTTTACCGCCGGCCCTAAAGAGTCCCGCGCCTGGACCATCCACCGCGGCGCCCGCGCACCGCAAGCGGCCGGCGCCATACACAACGATTTCGAGCGCGGCTTTATCCGGGCCGAAACCATCGCCTTTGATGACTATATCGCCTGCGGTGGCGAGCAGGGCGCGCGCGATGCTGGCAAACTGCGGCAGGAAGGCAAGGACTATGTAGTGAGCGACGGCGATGTCATGCTGTTCCGCTTCAATGTCTGAAGGATGGTCGGCCAGTTCTGGCCCGGCCCGTCGGGCGACAACCATGCGGGAGTCTCATCATGGGTGAGTGGATCGAGCTGAAAGCGGCCGACGGCCACACTTTTGCAGCATGGCGCGCCAAGCCAACCGGTGCGCCCAAAGGCGCGATCGTGGTGGTGCAGGAGGTCTTCGGCGTTAACAGCCATATCCGCGAAGTGGCGGACGGCTTTGCCGCCGACGGTTATCTGGCCATAGCACCCGCCCTGTTCGACCGGGCCGAGCGCGGCGTCGAGCTTGGCTATGACGGTGCCGACATGGACAAGGCGCGCAGCCTGATGCGAGCGGTGCCGACTGACCAGGCCCTGGCCGACACTCAGGCCGCCGTCAACGAAGCGGCGGCCGGCGGCAAAGTGGGCGTTGTCGGCTATTGCTGGGGTGGAACGCTTGCCTGGCTGGCGGCGACCCGCCTGTCAGGGGTGGCTGCGGCGGTCGGCTACTACGGTGGCGGGGTCGCCGATGCCAGAGACGAACAGCCCGGCTGCCCGGTCATGCTGCATTTCGGCGCTCTGGACAGCGGCATCCCGCTGGAGGGCGTCCGTCAGGTCGCCGCCGCCCATCCGCACGTGCCGGTCCATATTTACGACAAAGCCGGCCACGGCTTCGGTTGTGACCACCGGGCCAGCTATCATGCGGAGTCGGCGGCGTTGGCCCGCCAGCGCACGGTCGCGTTTTTCGACGAGACGCTCTCCGTCTAAGCTCGCCATGGGCCTGGGCGCGCTATGGGACCGGGCCACACAGGCGGCCCGCCTCATATGCAGGTTGCAGCCGGGCCGTCAGCCGCGGGCGAAATACAACAGAACGCCGGAGGCGTCCTCCGGTGCGACCCGGACACTGCCATCGGCCTCGCGCGTATAGTCGATTCCCCGTCCGGCCAGCACCTTGGCGGTCACACCAGGATCGCTGACGGTAAAGGTGATGGCGGCCATGCGCGGCAGCTTTTGCCGGCGGCTGATTTCCACATCCGGATGCAGGTTGCGGAACGAATTGGGCGTGGCGAAGACCAGCAGGCCGTCGCCGGTGTTGACGGTCACCATGGAATCGGAACGGGTTGCCGCGCCTTCGCCAAACAACCGGTCATAGGCGCCCATGAGGTCTTCGGGATCCTGCACCAGGGTGGTGATGGACTGGATGGCCGCGGCGCCGTTGGGATGGGATAGCCAATCGGCCCTGCGTTGCGCTTCATCGGACAGACGCTGGACGAACTGCGCCACCAGGCCGGGCATCACATTGTCGCCGACCCGCCCCATGCACAGGCGCGTCTCAGCCGGACCCTCCGGCAACTCGGTGATGCGAACCACCTCATAGGACTCCTCGACCTCCACCGGCAACGCCGCCATGTCGGTGGTACCGATAGCCACCAGAGCCAGGCCCTCGGGCTGATCCTTGCGCCCGGCCTCTGGCGCGATCAGGGCGATGTGGTTGCGCTGAAACATGATGCCGCGGCCTTCGGTGCCTAGCCGTGTGCCGGACAGGCGACCGGCCGGCGATACCGTAAAGCCCAGCCGCGTAAATGCCTCCGCCGCGCCGGCGGCGTCGGTGACGCTGATCACCACATGATCGATGCCTTTGATAGGGTCGGCCATGACCTCAGTCCCTTCCTGCGCGGCCGCAAAACCAGCCGCGGCCGCCAACGCGCCAGAGTATCGCAGCGGATCGGGGCGTTTGTCCGCCCCCAACATATTTTTGGCGGAATCGCTCGCCTGACAACGGCCCGGACGGGGGCCCGGCAAAGACCCAAACGCATGGCCGACTCTAGTGGATCTGTCGCCAGACCTTGCGTTTTGTCGCGTAGACCAGGGCCGACAGCACCAGCAGGAAGAGAATGACCTTGAGCCCCATGGACTTGCGAGCTTCCAGTTCCGGATGTGAGGCCCAGGTCAGGAAGGTGGAGACGTCGCTGGCCATCTGCTCGACGGTTGCTTGCGTACCGTCGGCATAGTCCACCATGCCCTCAAACAGCGGCGGCGCCATGGCGATCTGGCCGCCCGCGAAATAGCTGTTGTAGTTCATGCCCGCCTGCATGGTGAGGTCGGCCGGCGGATCCTCATATCCGGTCAGAAGGGCGTACAGATAGTCGGCCCCGCCATGACGCGCCTTAACGATGGTGGAGAGATTCGGTGGCGCCGCCCCGCCATTGGCGAAGCGCGCCGCTTCCTCATTGGCGAAAGGCTGAAAAAAGGCGTCGGACGGACGGCCCGGCCGCTGGAACATCTCACCGGTTTCGTCCGGCCCGTCGGTGATGAATCGGGCCGCCGCGATCTCGCGCACCTGATCCTCGCTGAAACCGATCTCCTGCAGGCTGCGATAGTGCACATACTGCAGCGCGTGACAGGCGGCGCACACCTGATCATAGACCAGAAAACCGCGCTGGGCGGCGGCCCGGTCGTAGGCGCCAAAGATCCCCTCGAATGACCATTCCCGGGCCGGCGGCGAATGGGCCTCTTCCGCGGCCAGCGCCGGAACTGCCATCGCGGCCACCACCAGACCAATGAAGAGAGAACGCATGGCCGTCATCATCGCACCTTATCCATCGTCGCCGGCCGACCAACCGCGCCGCCGCCAAGGACCGGCGTTCGGATACTGTCGGGCAGAGGCTTCGGTCGCTCGATCTTGCCCACCAGCGGCAGCAGAATCAGGAAATGGAAGAAATACCAGAAGGTGGCGATCCGGCTGATGATCAGCGCCGGGCCCGACGGCGGGTTGCCGCCCGCCCACAGCAGTACCAGCACATCCACCAGCAGCAGCACGAAGAGCCAGCGGTAGATCGGCCGGAAACGGGCGCTGCGCACCCGCGATGTGTCGAGCCACGGCACGACGAACAGCACCAGGATGCTGCCGAACATGAGGATGACACCGCCCAGCTTGTCCGGCACCGAGCGCAGAATGGCGTAGAACGGCATCAGGTACCATTCGGGCACGATCTCCGCCGGTGTCACCAGCGGGTTTGCCGGAATGTAGTTGTCCGGATGCAGGAAGGTGTTCGGCCCGTAGAAGACAAACCCGGCAAAGACCAGCAACATCACCATCACGGCAACGCTGTCCTTGGAGGTGAAGAACGGGTGGAAGGACACGGTGTCCTGTGGTCCGCGCGTATCAATGCCGACCGGGTTGTTGGAGCCGTGCACGTGCAGGGCCACCACATGCAGCGCCACCACGGCGACGATGACAAACGGCAGCACGTAGTGCAGGGCGAAGAATCGGGTCAGGGTCGGATTATCCACCGAGAAGCCGCCCCACAGCCAGGTGGTGATGGATTCGCCGACCAGCGGTATGGCGGAGAACAGGTTGGTGATCACCGTCGCCGCCCAGAAACTCTGCTGGCCCCACGGCAGGACATAGCCCATGAACGCCGTCGCCATCATCAGCAGCAGGATGACGACGCCCAGAATCCACAGCAGCTCACGAGGCTCCTTGTAGGACCCGTAGTAAAGCCCGCGGAAAATATGGACATAGACCACGAGGAAGAACATGGAGGCGCCGTTGGAATGGAGATAGCGCAGCAGCCAGCCATAGTTTACCTCACGCATGATGCGCTCAACGCTGCCGAAGGCCAGGTCCACATTGGCCGTGTAGTGCATCGCCAGGACGATGCCGGTGACCAGCATGATCAACAGCATGATCGTCGCCAGCGCCCCGAAGCTCCACAGATAGGTGAGATTCCGGGGCATCGGAAACTCGTGATACTCGTGGTGGATATAGGTAAAGACCGGCAGGCGACGGTCAATCCAGCGAACGAGCGAGGACTTGAACTGAGGTGCGGCCATCGGAGCTTCCCTAACCGATTCTGATGCTGGTGTCGGTCATGAACGCATAGTCCGGGACCAGAAGATTGCGCGGCGCGGGTCCGCGGCGGATGCGCCCCGACGTGTCGTAGTGTGAGCCATGACAGGGGCAGAACCAGCCGCCGAAATCGCCCTTGGGGTCGGTCTGCTTCTGGCCAAGGGGAACACAGCCAAGATGTGTGCACACCCCGACCATGACCAGCCATTGGGCCCGTTGCACACGGTCCGCGTCGGACTGCGGATCCGGCAGAGCGTCCAGATCAACGCTTTGGGCGGCGGCGATTTCCGCCTCCGTGCGGTAGCGAATGAAAACCGGCTTGCCGCGCCATTTGACGGTGATCGCCTGGCCGGCGACCAGCAGCGACAGATCCACCTCGGTACTCGACAAAGCAAGAACGTCCGCTGCCGGATTCATCTGCTGAACCAGCGGCCAGACCACCGCAGCCGCACCAACCGCGCCTACCGCGAGAGTTGTCAGATAGAGGAAATCGCGCCGCGTACCGTCGCCGTGGCCATCATCACCGTGACCGGCCGTGTCCGCCACCGACTCACTATGGGCCATGCTGCCCCTCCCTGTCGTCCCCTCGCCCGGTCGGCTTTCCGCCGCAGGCAGGATGCTGATTCATGCCCGACCGGTGCTGCGCATCATCGGAAATTGACACCGGGCCGCTGGCGACCCGTGCCCGCGCCTACCGATGCCTGACGATGACCCGCGGCGCAAGCCCACTGCCGCACCGGACACCCCGTCCGAACGGCAACACCCCAGCCTTCGCGCCACTTGCCGCCGGCGTGCTAACCGTTGTCGTATCAAATACCGTCCCGCAGGCCATGTGACAACCTGACGCATGAGCGGTAGAAGTGTCGCAATTCCGCCAGTATTGGCAACCTGATCGCCACCAAAGGTGGCCAACGCCTTCTGCCGCCAGGAACGCCCGATGACACCACAGACCCCAACCCGACCGATGGCTGCGCCAGCACCGGAAGACGCGCCGGTCGATGAGCGTACGCCGGCCGCCATGGTGGAGGAATCCCCGCCCGCCGACGCCGCCACGCTGGACAGCCGGAAGACCGCCGCCAGTACCTGGTTCGCCAGCTTGCGCGACTCCATCTGCCAGACCTTTGAGGCGCTGGAAGACGAGCTGACTGGCGGCAACACCGCCGACCAGCCGGCCGGGCGGTTCTCCCGCCGCACCTGGACACGCGATACCGGCGGTACGGACCATAGCGACCCGTCAACGGCCGGCGGCGGTGGTGGCACCATAGCAATCATGCACGGCCGCGTCTTCGAGAAGGTCGGCGTCAATATCTCCACCGTCCATGGCACCTTCTCGGAGGAGTTCCGCCAGCGGATCCCGGGCGCCGCCGACGACGGCCGCTTCTGGGCCAGCGGCATATCTCTTGTCGCCCACATGCAATCGCCGTTCGTCCCGGCCGTCCACATGAACACGCGGTTCCTGGTGACTCGCAAGAGCTGGTTCGGCGGCGGCGCCGACCTGACGCCGATGACGCCTGACGATGAAGACACCGCCGCCTTTCATCAGGCGCTTGAGACGGCCTGTGCGCGCCATGATTCGGCCTATTATCCGCGCTATAAAGCATGGTGTGATGACTATTTCTTTCTCAAACACCGCAACGAGACGCGTGGCGTCGGCGGTATTTTTTATGACTATCTGGCCAGCGGCGACTGGGCTGCCGACATGGCCTTTACCCGCGATGTGGGCAGCGCCTTCCACCAGGTCTACCCGACCATCATCCGCCGCCACATGAACCGGCCATGGACAGAAGAAGACCGGGAACACCAGCTCCGCCGACGCGGTCGCTATGTGGAGTTCAATCTGCTCTATGATCGCGGCACGGTCTTCGGTCTGAAGACCGGCGGCAATGTCGACGCCATTCTGATGAGCCTGCCGCCAATGGCGAGCTGGCCCTGATCCCGACCACAGACAGGAGACCCGCATGACCGGCACCTATGGCGTCACAACGCTCCACCGTCTGGCCGGAGTGGTGGCGGGGCTGACCATGATCGTGGCGGTGTTCGCCACATCCGTGCGGGCCCAGGATCTGACGCTGGACGCCTTCTTCGGGACATTCGAGGGATCCGCCGTCGCTGAATCCGCCGACAGCCTGTTCTTCGCCGTCAGGGTCCGTGACCTGGACGTGGAGATTCGACCCACCGGCGATGGCGGATTTACGGTCCGCTGGAAAACTGTGATGCGCACCGACGGGGATGACGACAATGACGACGCTGCCCGACGGACGGCACAACTGACCTTCCGTCCAAGCGAACGGTCCGGCGTCTGGCTGGCGGAGGAAGCAAACGATGCCCTGTCCCCAGCGGGATTCGGCTGGGCAACCATCGACGGCGCCACGCTTGCGGTCAGCATCATCACCATCGGCGACACCGGCCGTTACAATATTCAGGTCTACAACCGCAGCCTGAACAGCAAGGGCATGGCGCTGGAGTTCCGTCGCATGGTGGATGGCGTCAAGGGTCGCACCGTGCGCGGCAATCTGGTGCGTGTCGCGGAATAATCGGAGCGTCAGCGCGCACTATCGGACCCGCTTCACTGTGGCGTGTCAGGGTCCGAACCGGCTTCGCCGGTCGCTCCGCCGCCAATCAGAGCGTCGAGACGGACAAGAACGGCGTCCCGTTCCGGCGCAAAGTCGCTATCGGCCCACCACCGCTCCAGCGCGGCCAGAAGAGCGCCGACCTGCGGGCCCGACGGAATGCCGCGGGCGATGACATCGGCCCCGCCGACCGGCAGATCCGGTCGCTTCCACCGGCGGGCCAGGCGCCACAGATCGATCCAGGCAGGGGCCCCCACCTCGCCGTAACGTGCCCAACCCAGCATGATCCGGTCCGCCGCATGATCTCCCAGGGCAAAGACCAGCCGCCGGCCATCTGCCGCATCTGTCGGTGGCTGCCGCACCTCGCCCCCCGGACTGGTCAGGGCGACCAGCCGCTCACGCTCCGCATTGGCCAGGCGCAAGCGTGAAGCGACGTCACGCACGGCGGCCGGCTGCGGCCGCATGATCGCCGCCAACCGGCGCAGGGCATCCGGACCATCATGTGCCCGTTCTATGGCGAACAGGCGACCGGTAGCCGGGGTCACCTCCGCAGCCAGCGGCAGGTGGCGGAAAACGCCTATGTCCGCCATCAGGGTGAGCGCCGGTAATGGATCGCCGGCCAGCAGCAGACGGAGCAGTTCCGCCCGCACCCGCTCGCCCGACAGGGCCGGCAGGCGGTCGACCATGGCGCGACAGGCCTCCACCGCCTGGCCGTCCGGCGCCCCCCGACCATAGTGGCTGTGAAACCGGAAGAAACGCAGCAGACGCAGAACGTCTTCGTCTATGCGCCGCCTGGCGTCGCCAACGAACCGCACCAGGCCCCGGTGCAGGTCGGGCAGGCCATCGGTCGGGTCATAGAGCGATCCGTCTGAATCGAGGTACATGGCGTTCATGGTGAAGTCGCGCCGCCGGGCATCACCCGACCAATCATCGGAGAAGGCGACTGTGGCGTGCCGGCCATGGCTCTCCACATCGACCCTGAGGGTCGTGATCTCGTAGGGGCGGCGCGCCACTACAGCCGTTACGGTGCCATGGGCGATACCGGTCGGCACCACATGAACACCGGCCGCGGCAAGGCGGGAGATGACCTCCTGCGGCCGCCATTCGGTGGCGATATCAATATCGTGCACAGGCCGACCGATGACCGCATCACGCACGCAGCCGCCGACGAATCGGGCGGCCCGTCCCTCCCCCTGCAACGGGGCCAACACCGACAGGGTGTGGGGGTCCTGCATCCAAGGCTGGACGTCAATGCGGGTGACGGGGGCGAGAGTCATGCGCGGCTGTCCGCGAGGAGGGACTCGTCGGGGCGATCCAGGGCCGCCTTCAGGGACAGCAGCATGCCGGCCGTAGCGCCCCAGATTTCAAATCCCTGCCATGTGCCGGAGTAGAAGTGGCGTTCACGACCGGCGATATGCCGCCGTTGCAGCCGCAGGGAGTCAGCCGCCAGCACCCAGTCCAGCGGCGCCTCGAACACCGCCGCCACCTCCACCGGGTCCGGCCGCCACCGGGCCGGCGGGTCGAGAATCGCCACGACCGGCACGACCCGAAACCCGGTGCCTGTAAGATAGGGCGGCAGATGACCGACGATCTCGGCCCGGTCCGGCGCCAGACCGACTTCTTCCCATGCCTCGCGCCGCGCCGCCGCCACCGCATCCTCGTCGCCAGCCTCGATACGACCGCCAGGCAAGCACACCTCACCCGCATGATCCGCCAGAGTTGCCGTACGCTGGGTCAACAGGATCGCCACACCATGCGGGCGGGCAATCAGACCAACAAGGACAGCGGCGGCAATAACGCCGGCCACGCCGTCGCCGTCCGGCCTCTGGCCCAATCCGCCGGCGGCCGACGCTTCGATGGCGGAATCGCCCCACGGACCGCCCAACGGGCGGCCCGGCGGGCCGGCCAGGCAGCGCCGGATGCGGACAAACGGATCGGCGCCGACCGGATCGGCAGCGGCCGGCGCGCCAACCTGTATCCTGCCTGTGGCCCCGGTTGTTGTTATGATCCGTCCTTCCTTGGCCACACCGCCTCCTGAGTCTGCCTATTGGCCGTTCGCCCTGGCCGGCTGGCGATTGCGACCAGCCCTTCAACTGTCCGTGCGCGGACTCGGTATTCCCATGGTCCCGCTGGTATCCTACCCCATCATGCCCCGGACACGCCTCAGGAGATGATGATGAGCGCCAGTGACACAGCCGTGGATCCGATCCGCACACCGACCGGCGGCAGTGGCGGCAATCCGGTGGCCGAGATTGAGGCCCTGGCAGGACAGATCCTGCGCGCGCGCGACCATATCGGCCGGGTGATTTTCGGTCAGGAAGAAACCATCGAGCAAACCCTGGTCGCCCTGCTGGCCGGCGGCCACGTGCTGATTGTCGGCGTTCCCGGCCTCGGTAAGACGAAGCTGGTGGACACCCTCGGCGCGGTCATGGGTCTCGACAACCGCCGCATCCAGTGTACGCCGGACCTGATGCCGGCGGATATTCTGGGCAGCGAAGTGCTGGACGAGGATGCCGCCGCCGCCCGCCATTTCCGCTTCATACCCGGACCCGTTTTTACCCAGCTTCTGATGGCGGATGAAATCAACCGGGCCAGTCCGCGCACCCAGTCCGCCCTGTTGCAAGCGATGCAGGAGCGGGAAGTGACCGTCGCCGGCGAGACCCACCGCCTGCCCCGCCCGTTTCACGTTCTCGCGACACAGAATCCGATTGAGCAGGAAGGCACTTATCCTCTGCCGGAAGCCCAGCTTGACCGGTTTCTGCTGGAGATCGACATCGGCTTTCCCGACCGTGACGCCGAACGGACCATCCTGCTGGCGACCACCGGCGCAGAAGAAGCGCCGCCCGAACCGGCCATGTCGCCGGAGGACCTTATACGAGCGCAGCAATTGCTGCGTCGCATTCCGGTCGGCGAGCAGGTGGTCGACGCCATTCTTACCCTGGTGCGGTCGGGCCGGCCCGAGGAGTCGGACCTGCCCGAGGTCAGCCGCAACGTCGCCTGGGGGCCGGGGCCGCGGGCCAGTCAGGCCCTGATGCTGGCATGCCGTGCCCGCGCCCTGCTGCAGGGCCGGCTCAGCCCGTCGGTCGACGATGTGGTGGCGCTGGCCGGGCCGGTCCTGCGCCACCGTATGGCGCTCAACTTCGCGGCCCGGGCGGAAGGAATCACCCTGGCAGACATTGTCGAGCGTCTGTGCGCCAGGATCGCCTGACACCGCCGGCCGGAAGGCGGAGCCAGCCATGAGCAGCGGGGCGGCGCGCACCGTTCTGGACGCTCAGGCCCTGGGTGACACCCTGCCCGGGCTGGTGATTGCCGCCCGGCGCATCGCCGCCAATGTGGCGTTTGGCGTGCACGGCCGGCGGCGGCCCGGCAGCGGTGAGTCTTTCTGGCAGTTTCGCCGATACGGGCCGGGGGATCCGGCGCGCGCCATCGACTGGCGGCGCTCGGCCCGCACCCGCACACTCTATGTGCGCGAACGGGAATGGGCGGTCGCCGCCACCGTTCGCCTGTGGCGCGACACGTCACCGTCCATGGATTATGCCTCCGGCGACGACCTGCCGAGCAAGGCGCGGCGCGCGGAAGTCCTGCTTCTGGCGCTGGCCAGCCTGCTGCTTCGCGGCGGCGAGCGGGTCGCTCTATTGGGTCGCAGCGGCCCGGCGCTGGCCGGCCAGTTCGCCATGCCCCGTCTGGCCGAACATCTGACAGCGTCCGCCGTCGCACCATCAACGACGGACAATGGCGCGCAGACTTCCGCACTCGCCGGCCTGCCGGTGGCGACACCGCTTCCGGCCGGTTGCGATGTACTGCTGATCGGCGATTTCCTCGATGACCTGTCCGCCATAGAGGATCGTCTGGGACAGTTCGCCGCCATGGGCGCGCGCTGTCATCTGGTGCACATCCTTGACCCGGCTGAAGAGTTGCTGCCGTTCAGCGGGCGGACGCGGTTTCAGGGCCTGGAGAATGAGGGCGCCTTGCTGGTCGGCCGGGCCGAATCTCTGCAGGAGCCTTATCGCCGCACCATGGCGGCGCGCATGGACAGCCTTGTGGCCATGGCCCGCCACCATGGCTGGACCTACACCCGCCACCGCACCGACCATCGTCCGGAACCGGCATTGCTTGCGCTGAGCATGGCGCTGGCAGGCGACTGACGCGATGGCGCTGCTCGACGCGCTGGCCTTTACCTCGCCGTGGGTGCTGACCGCGCTGGTCGCCTTGCCGGCGCTCTGGTGGTTGATACGGCTTGTCCCGCCGGCGCCGCGGCGGCGGCCCTTTCCGGCCCTGCGTATTCTTCAGGGTCTTATGCGCACCGAAGATCAGGCGGCGCGTTCGCCGTGGTGGCTTCTGTTGCTGCGTTTCGCCGCCGCCGCCGCCGTAATCATCGGCCTGGCCGGGCCGGTCCTGAACCCGCCACCGCCCTTGCCCGGCAATGGTCCGCTGATCCTGATCGTGGACAATGGCTGGGCCGCGGCGGGCGACTGGGCAGCCCGCCTGAGGACGATGGATCGACTGCTGACCGCGGCCGAAGGTGACGAGCGCGCGGTCCTCCTGCTGGAAACGGCACCACCACCCGGTGGCGTCGGGACGGTAGCCGGGTTCGTGCCGGCAGAAGAGGCACGACGGCGCGCCCAGGCCATTGTGCCACGGCCTTGGGACAGTGACCTGGCCGCCTTTGAACGCCAGCTTGATGGCGCGACGGAAGCCGGCCGGCTGCTGGCCGGCAGCGCTATTGTCTGGTTGAGCGATGGGCTGGAACGGGCTGACATGGCTGGCCTGGCCACCCGCCTGCGGCGAATCGGCAGCTTCCGCATGGTTCTGCCGGAGGCCGATTCGGCGGCCATGCTGATGCGGCCGCCGCAGGCACGGGGCAACGCCCTCCAGGCGGTTGTCGAACGCGCCAACGCCGATGGTCCCGTCGCCATTTCGGCAATCGCCCAGATGCCTGACGGCCGCATTGTCGCGGAAGCGCCGATCACCTTTGCCACAGGCGAGCAGATTGCCAGTGCCGAGTTTCTTCTGCCGCTGGAGTTGCGAAACCGGCTGGAAAGAATCGCCATCGCCGGTCGTGCCGGCGCCGGCGCGGTTCACCTGTTGGACGAACAGTGGCGGCGGCGACCGGTCGGGCTGGTCGCCAGCGAGTCAGTGGAGCGCGACCAGCCGCTTCTTGCCGAAACCTTCTATCTTGGGCGGGCCCTGGAGCCGTTCAGTGACATCCGGCGCGGTGAGCTGGGCGACCTGACCGAGGATTCCCTGTCGGTTATCGTCCTGCCCGACATCGGCACATTGACGCCGGATGAATCGCGCCGGGCCGCGGCATGGATCGAACAGGGCGGAGTATTGCTTCGCTTCGCCGGCGAACGGCTGACCGAGGGCAGCGATGACCTGCTGCCGGTGCGCCTGCGCCGTGGCGGCCGCTTTCTGGGTGGCGCCCTCAATTGGGATCAACCGCAACCTCTGGCACCGTTTGCCGGGGATTCGCCGTTCAGCGGCCTGTCCGTGCCGGCCGACGTCACCGTGCGCCGCCAGGTCCTGGCCGAGCCCGACCCGGCGCTGAGCGAGCGGACCTGGGCGCGGCTGGCCGACGGAACACCGCTCGTCACCGGTGAGCAGAGGGGTCAGGGCTGGCTGGTGCTGGTTCACACCACGGCCAATACGGATTGGTCCAACCTGGCCCTGTCGGGTCTGTTCGTGGACATGCTGCGCCGTGTTATCGGGCTTAGCGCCGGGGTTGCCGGGCTGGGTCAGACGGACCGCGTCCTGCAGCCGATTGTCACCCTGGACGGTCTCGGCCGGCTCGGCCCGCCGCCGACCGGCAGCAACGGCATTGCGACCAGCGAGTTTGACGGCGCTGTGCCGGGAGCGACCCGCCCGCCGGGCTATTATGGCGCCGCAGACACGCGGTTTGCCCTTAACCTCAATCGCGCGGTTGAACCGCTGGCAACCCTGTCCTCACTGCCGCCGGGACTGGCCGTCGAGGGCTATAGCCTGGCCCGATCCATCCGGCTGATGCCCTGGCTGCTGACCGCCGCCTTTGTGCTTCTGCTGGCTGACCTGGCCATATCCCTCCACGCCCGTGGCCTGCTGAGCCCGGCCGGTGGCGGCGTGCGACGTAGCGCCGGGCTGGCAATGGCGCTGTGGCTGGCCGCCGCCCTGACACCGGACTCCGCCGTCAGCCAGACCCTGAGCGACGATGATTTTGCCCTGGCCGCCACACTCGATACCCGGCTGGCCTATGTCCTGACCGGTGACGATGCGGTGGACGCCATCAGCCGGGCCGGCCTTTACGGCCTCAGTCTGGTGCTGGCGCGACGCACCGGGGTGGAGCCTCTGGACCCGCTGGCGGTTGATCTGGAGCACCACGACCTGTCTTTCTTTCCGCTGCTCTACTGGCCGGTCACTGAGCGCCAGGCCATCCTGTCCGCCGCCGCCATTGGCCGCATCAACGCCTATATGCGAAACGGCGGAACCATCCTGTTCGACACCCGCGACCAGAATCTGGCAACGACGGCAAATGTGACGCCCGGCGTGGCGCGCCTCAGGAAGATGGCGGACGGGCTGGACGTACCGCCCTTAATGGCGCTGCCGGAAGAGCATGTCCTGACGCGGTCCTTCTATCTGCTGCAGCACTTTCCCGGCCGCTATGAGGGCGGTGCGCTGTGGGTCGAGCGGACCAGCGAACAGATCAATGACGGGGTGTCCGGCGTCATCATTGGCTTCAACGATTATGCAGCAGCCTGGGCGACGGACCTGAACGGCAATCCGCTGCTACCGGTTAATCCGGGCGGCGAGCGCCAACGGGAAATGGCCTATCGTTTCGGCGTCAACCTGGTGATGTATGCCCTGACCGGCAACTACAAGTCCGATCAGGTGCATGTGCCGGCCATTCTTGAACGGCTGGGTCAATAGCCATGGCCCCCGGCACACTCACCCTGGCGCCGCTGTTGCCGTGGCCGGTTCTGGTCGCGCTGGCGGTCATGGCCGGCGCCCTGCTGGCGCTGGCCATGATGCGCCGGGCGCGCGGTGCCGGATGGCGCCTGCTGGCCATGGCCGGGCTGCTGGCGGCACTGCTTAATCCGGCGTGGGTGCAGGAGGAGCGGACCGCGCTACCCGATGTGGCGCTGGTGGTGGTGGACGATTCCGCCAGCCAGGGCATTGGCCAGCGACGCGCCCGCAGCGAGCGGGCACTGGCCGCCCTGCAGGCGCAGGCCGTGGACGACACAACGCTTGAGCTGCGGGTGGTCAGGGTCGGCGGTCGGGCAGAGGAACATGCCCGCGATGACGGCACACGGTTGTTCGATGCGGTGGCCGAGAGCCTGGCGGACGTGGCGCCGACCCGGCGCGCCGGCATCGTCCTGCTGAGCGATGGTCAGGTGCATGACGCCCCGCAGTCAGCAGCGCAGGCAGAGCGCCTGGGCGCGCCGGTCCATGTACTGCTGAGCGGCGAGCGCGACGAGAATGATCGTCGCCTGGTTGTGGTGGAAGCACCGGGCTACGGCCTGGTCGACCGGCCCGTCACTGTGGTGGTGCGGGTGGAAGACGATACGGTGCCAGACGGCACACCGGTGCGACTGACGCTGCGTCAGGATGATCGTCTGTTGCCGGCACTGTTGACGGAGACCGGTCGCGATCGGGCCATTGAAATCACCCCCGACCATGCGGGCGCGACAATTGTCGAGCTGGCGGTCGATGGGCGGGACGGTCAGCTAACCGCGCGCAACGATCAGGCGGTGTTTGTCATCAACGGCGTGCGTGATCGTCTGCGTGTCCTGCTGGTGTCCGGCCAGCCGCATCCGGGCGAACGCACCTGGCGCAGCCTGCTGAAGGCCGATCCATCGGTCGACCTTGTTCACTTCACCATCCTGCGTCCGCCGGAAAAGGAGGCCAACACGCCGGTCGAGGAACTTTCGCTGATAGCCTTTCCCACACGTGAATTGTTTCAGGACCGACTGGACGAATTCGATCTTATAATCTTCGACCGCTATCGTCGGCGTGGCGTCCTGCCATCAACCTATATCGAGAACGTGGCCCGCTATGTGCGTGACGGTGGCGCCGTTCTGGTGGCCACTGACGAAAGCTTTGCCACGCCGCTCAGCCTGTACCGTACGCCGCTCGACTCGATTCTGCCGGTGACGCCAACCGGCGACGTCCTGGAGGGTGGATTTCGGGCAACCCTGAGCGCGGTGGGCCGGCGGCACCCGGTGACCGCCGGGCTGGAAGGGGCGGGCACAGTCGAAAGTGGACCCCTGTGGGGCCGTTGGTTCCGCCAGGTCAGTGTGCGGGTGCGCGATGGCGAAACGCTGATGACCGGCGCTGAAGAGGCGCCATTACTGGTGGTCAGCCGCCAGGGCAATGGGCGCGTCGCCCTGCTCAACAGCGACCATTTCTGGCTTTGGAGTCGCGGCTTCGAAGGCGGCGGCCCGGCCAGCGAATTGCTGCGCCGCATGGCCCACTGGCTGATGAAGGAGCCGGCGCTGGAAGAGGAAGATCTACGGGCCACCGCCGATGGCAACCGTCTGACCGTGGAACGGCGCAGCCTGTCGCCGGATCCGGCCCGGGTTCGGCTGACCTCGCCGGCCGGCGCGGTCACCGATCTGCGGCTGGAACCCGGTGAAGACGGCAGGGCAACGACCGAACTGGCGGTGGTCGAGACCGGTGTCTTCAGGGTGGAAGACGGCACCCGCTCTACCCTGGTAGCGGTTGGCGCCCTCAACCCGCTGGAGTTTCAGGACGCCCGCACCACGCCGGAACCGCTGGCCACGGTGATGAATGCCAGCGGCGGCGGCGCCCTCTGGCTCGCCGAAACCGCCGAACCCGCCATCCGCCGCGTTGGCCGCGGACGCACCGCCGCCGGCGGCACGTGGCTGGGCCTGGTCGCCAATCGCGACTTTGTGGTCACCGGCCTGACCCGTGTGCCGCTGGCGCCGCCCTGGCTGGTGCTGGCTCTCATCATGGGTGGCATTGTTTTCGCCTGGCGACGGGAGTCAGCATAGTGAGCGCGAAAACGGCTGACGAAACGGAGCATCCCATGGGGGGCGAAGAGCAACAGCGCGAAGCCGCCGCCAGCCTGATCGGCTGGATCCTGGAGGCGGCCTTGCAGCAGGGCCCGATCCAGTCGCTACTGGCAGAGTTGTGTGTCCGCATCCGGGCCCAGGGTCTGCCTCTGATCCGAGGCAGTATCGGCCTCAATACACTGCATCCCAGCATCGGCAGCCGCAGCTACGCCTGGTGGCACAACCGCGATTCCGTGGCGATGGACTTCCCACGGGAAGGAGGCAACGGCCCGGGGTTTGAGGAAAGCCCTTTCGCCCGCATGCTCTACTCGTCCACGCCGACGTTGCGGCGACGGCTGGAGAGCGAAGAAGAGATCGCCGAGTTTCCGATCTTCCGCGATCTGCACGCCGCCGGCGGCACCGGTTATTACGCCATGGCCACCGCCTTCGGCCTGGCGCCGAATGATCTCAGTCAGGCCAACGGCATGGTATCCAGTTGGCTGACTGATCGCCCGGGCGGTTTCGCCGATGGCCATATCCAGACTCTGACGGATCTGATGCCGGCCCTGGCCCTTGCCGTGCAGGCGGCCAAGAACGCCGAAATCGCCCGCAATATCGCCACCACCTATCTGGGCGCCGACGCCGGCGGCCGGGTTCTGGCCGGGCAGATCACCGTGGGCGGCGCCCATAGCCTGACCGCCGTGCTGGTCTTTACGGATTTGCGGGGCTTCACGGCCATCGCCGACCGTATTCCACGCGACGAGACGGTGCGCGTCCTCAACGCCTATTTCAAACCCATGGTGGAACCCATCAGCCGGCACGGCGGCCAGGTTCTGAAGTTCATGGGCGACGGGCTTCTAGCCATTTTCCCGCTCGACGATACGGCGTCGGCGGAGACCGTTTGCGGCAGCGCCCTGACGGCCATGGAGGAGATGCGCCGCGAGGTCCACGCCTTGAACCAGACCCGCGCCGCCGCCGGCGAGCCGGTCATGGAACTGGATACGTCGGTGCACCTGGGTGAGGTTCAGTACGGCAATGTTGGCAGCGCCGACCGCATGGACTTCACGGTCATAGGGCCCGCTGTCAATGAGGCCAGTCGCATCGAAGGCATGTGCCGCGCGCTCGATCGCGACATCCTGATTTCCAACGTCTTTGCCGACGCCTGTGGCCGCCACCGGGCGCGTCTTCTGCCGCTCGGCCGCTATGGCCTGCGTGGCGTCAAGGCGCCACAGGCGCTTTTTACGCTGTATGGCGAGGCGGCCGACAGCAACAACCGGTCGCCATAGACCCGCTGGCGGTCAGGCCGACCGCCCCTGCCGGTGACGACGCGCCAGTATGTTGAGCGCCTCCACACCGGATGAAAAAGCGATGGCGAAGTAGAGATAGCCACGGGGAATGTGGAAGCCGAGGCCATCGGCCACCAGCGCCATGCCGACAATCAGCAGAAAACTCATGGCCAGCATCTTGGCTGTCGGGTGGCGTTCGATGAAGGCGCCCAGTGGCTCTGACAGAAACAGCATGACCAGAATGCCGACGACCACCGCTGCGATCATGACCGGCAGGTGGTCCACCATGCCGATGGCGGTGATGATGGAATCCAGCGAGAAAACCATGTCGAGGACAATGATCTGGGCCACCGCCATGGCGAAGGTGGTGGTCGCGGCGGCAGCCGCGACAGACCCCTTTGGCGGGCTCTCCACTTCGCTATGAATTTCCATGGTGGCCTTGACCAGCAGGAACAGGCCACCGCCGATCAGCACCAGGTCACGCCATGAAAAGGTCAGGTCCAACAGGCTGAACAGAGGCCGCGTCAGGCCCACCAGCCAGGCTATGGCCGCCAGCAACCCAAGCCGCATGCCCAGTGCCAGGCTGAGACCGATAACCCGGGCCTGCCGCCGCCTTTCCTGCGGCAGGCGCAGGGCGATGAGCGAAATGAAAATCAGGTTGTCGATGCCAAGGACAATCTCCAGCGCCGACAGCGTAAGAAACGCGATGATAATCTCGGGTTCAAACAGCCATGCCATCCGGGGCGACTCCTAAAAGAGGATAGCAGGAAACGGGATGGCGGTCGAAGCGGCGCAGCACTGAGATCAGCACCCTTTGTGGCTGGTTGGGGCGGCAGGGATCGAACCTGCGAATCGCGGTACCAAAAACCGCTGCCTTACCACTTGGCTACGCCCCACTCGCTGCCGTCGTCCGCTTGCGCGGTGGCGGCTATTGATACGCCCGGCCGGCCGCCGCGGGCAAGTGATCGGGGTGGTCAAGCAGCCATGCGTACATCTGGCGCAGCCCGTCCTCCAGGCCGATGCGGGCGGTCCAGCCCAGCCTGTTGAGGTGGCTCACATCCAGTAGCTTGCGCGGCGTGCCGTCAGGCCGCGACCCATCGAATGTGAAATCCCCGTCGAATCCGGTGACCCTGGCGATGATCGCTGCCAGCTCGGCAATGGTGACATCGTGGCCGGTTCCGATATTGACCGGTCCGGGCCCGGAATATGTTCGCGTCACATGGACAATGGCATCGGCAGCATCATCCACATGCATCAGCTCACGACGCGGCCGCCCGCTGCCCCAGATGGTGACCACTCTGTCACCGGCCAGCCGGGCCATGTGCATGCGGACCATCAGGGCCGCGGCCACATGGCTCTTCTCCAGGTCGAAATTGTCACCCGGGCCATACAGATTGGTCGGCATCACAGAGATAAAGTCGGCGCCATGCTGGCGGCGATAGGCATCGCACATCATGACCCCGGCGATCTTGGCGATGGCATACCACTGGTTGGTCGGCTCCAGCGGGCCGGTCAGCAGGGAGGCCTCGGCAATCGGCTGGTCCGCCAGCCGCGGGTAGATGCAGGACGAGCCCAGCATGACCAGCTTGGCAACGCCGGCCTGCCATGCCGCATGGATGACGTTGGTTTCGATGGCCAGGTTGTCATACAGGAAATCGGCGGGCGCCCGATCATTGGCCAGGATGCCGCCAACCCGGGCCGCCGCGAGAAAAACCACGTCGGGCCGCAGCCGGCCGATCAGCGCCTCCGTCTCCGCCTGACGGGTCAGGTCCGCGTCCTGGCGTCCGGCCGTGACAATGTGGCAGTCTTCACTGGCCAGCCGCCGACAGAGAGCCGCGCCGACCATGCCCCCATGACCGGCAACCCAGACGCGTTTGCCGGCGAGGGAGAAGGACGCCGTGCCGGCGCCGCCGGTCATGGGTGTACCGGCGCTACCGGTCATTCGACGGCATTGCGCACACCGTTGCGCCGCATGGCCTCAATGTCCGCCGCGACCATCTCACGGACCAGTTGATCGAAGCCGATTCTGGGCGCCCAGCCCAGAGCCTGACGGGCCTTGGCCGCATTACCCTCCAGCACCGGCACTTCGGTTGGCCGGAAATAGCGCGCATCAATACGCACCCGTGGTGTTTCGCTATCCGCGTCAAAGCCTATTTCGTCGCGCCCTTCGCCGCGCCAGACGATGGTCTGGCCTATCTCGGCAAAGGCCAGTTCGACGAATTCCCGCACCGTGTGGGACTCGCCGGTCGCCAGGACGAAGTCATCGGCAGTGTCATGCTGCAGAATTTTCCACATGCCCTCCACATAGTCGCGGGCATGACCCCAGTCGCGGCGGGCGTCCAGATTGCCGAGATAGACCACGTCCTGCAGCCCGAGAGAGATGGCGGCGACCGCCCGCGTAATCTTGCGGGTGACAAATGTCTCGCCGCGGGTCGGACCTTCGTGGTTGAACAGAATGCCGTTGGAGGCGTGGAAACCATAGGCTTCGCGATAATTGACCACGGTCCAGTAGGCATAGAGCTTCGCCACCGCATAGGGACTGCGCGGGCGAAAGGGCGTGGTCTCGTCCTGTGGTACCACAGGCGTGTCGCCATAGAGCTCCGAGGTGGACGCCTGATAGAAGCGCGTTCTGTGGCCAAGATCGAGAATACGCATGGCCTCCAGCAAACGCAGGGCCCCCAGGCCGTCCGCATTGGCGGTGTATTCCGGCGTCTCGAAGCTGACCTGCACATGGCTCTGGGCCGCCAGATTGTATATTTCGTCCGGTCGTGTCTCCTGCACCAGGCGGATCAGGTTGGTGGCATCGGTCATGTCGCCATAGTGCAGGCGAAAACGCACATGGGATTCGTGAGGGTCCACATAGAGATGGTCCAGCCGGCCGGTGTTGAACGACGAGGATCGGCGCTTGACCCCATGCACCTCATAGTCCCTGGCCAGCAGGAATTCCGCCAAGTAAGCGCCATCCTGCCCGGTGACACCGGTAATCAGTGCGACTTTCCGCTGCGCCATCGTGCCCCTCTTCCCTGTTCCGCGGCTATCAATAGGCATTTCCCGCCGGCCGAACAACGTCCCTGACCTGTCCGGGGCGGCCCCGGGGAGCCCCAGACAGCCCCAGACAGCAGAGAAGCAGAATCCTTGCCCTGCCCAGGTTTTTCCCTATACTCCGCGCCGGTATTACCAACGGGCCTACCGGTATTGCTGCTGGGCCTACCGGGTTCACACGGCAGACGGAACAGTCGGGCCAAACCACAGGACGGAGAAAGCACGGTGGCGGCGGAACCTCCCTGGAGCATCAAGGGCATCAGTGACGAGGCCCGCCTGGCTTTGCGCAGTGAAGCGCGACGTCGCGGACGCACGACCGGCGATCTCCTTAGCGAGATAATCCGTCGCGAGGCGGCCGATGCTGGCCCTGCGGACAATCGTGCGGCCCAGGCCGGGTCGGACCGATGAGCGCCGCCAGCAACCGCCGTCAGACCGCGACGGCACAAAATCCCGACCATAGTAGCGCACCGGGCAGCAGTGATCCGTGGCCAGCCGGCGGGGTCGACCCGGAAGCACGTGAGGCCGCGAAGATCGCCGCCCGCCGGGCCAACCTCACACTCGACCAGTGGCTCAGCCAGTCGATCCTGAGCGCCGCTGCCCGCGAACTGTCGCGCGGCGGTCGTGGCGACCAGGCGCCGAACCGGTCCTGGTCGGCGCCACGCCATACGACCAGCCGTGGGCGCGCGCCGGCCCTGACCATGGATGCGGTGCTGGACAGCATTCAGCGCCTTGCCAACCGCATAGAAGACAGCGAGGCCCGTACCGCCGACGCCCTGCGCCCGCTTGCCGACAAACTGAATCAACTCAGTCAGCGCGTTGAAGACGTGAGAGAGTCGGCGGCGCCACCCGTGGCTCCGCTGGAGCGCGCCCTTATGCGCCTGTCCGACCGCCTCGACGGTCTTGAAAGCAATCGCAAGCCAGAGGTCGCGCGTAGAAGCGGCTTTTTCGCCCGCGTCATGGGCCGCTGATCGGGGCCGCTGATCGGGGCCGCTGATCGGGCACCCGGTGGGTGCTGACCTGCGGCGCCATATGAGGCATCTGCAAAGAAATGGCGCTATCACCGCGCAGCACATCCTGGAGCGTCAAGGGCATTGATCCGACGACCCGTGAACTGGCCCGAGATGCCGCTGAGAGAGAGGGCCTGGCCATCGGGGTGTGGATCGACCGGGCCATTCTGCGGCAACTCGGTCAGGCAGACGGCGCCAACGCCGCCGCGCAGACACCGCCGTCACCAGCCGACGACAATCCGTTTCGTGGCGACCCGTTCCGCGACGACCATGGCGGCCCGCCATTCGGCCATGCCGGCGGCGCGGAGAGCGGGTGGCCGGAACCCGAGCCCTGGGACGGCAGCGACGGCGAGGAGTCATGGGACGATGATCTGGACCCGGACGAAGAAGCGCGTCTGGTCGCGGCCCTGGATGCACTGAACCGCCAGCTCGACCGATCCGGTGACCAGATAGAGCAGGCGGTCCGACCGCTGGACGCGGCCATTGACGCCCTGGAGCACTCCCTTGCCGCCAGGCCCACTGCGTCGCCTTCCGCGGCGGCGAGCCCGGCCGGTGCGCCGCCGGCCGCCGCGCCCCCTGGACAGCATGACCCACGCATGAACCCGCTGGTCGCCGGAGCGGCGACCCGGTCTGCAGACAAGATGGCGGGCGGTGGCCAGCCGCCCGACCGCCGCGGAGGCGATGACGGGGATAGCGGCCGGCTCCGGCGCATCGCCATGATCCTGTTTACTGTTGTTGTCGCCGTCGCCGCCATCACGTTGGTGATGTGGCTGGCCGACAGCCGTGAACCGCCTGCCCTCAACCAGGATCTGACCCAGGATTCCACGGCGACTGAACCCGCCGCCGGGTCAAGCGCCGCGGCGTCTGGCCAGTCCGTGCCCGTTCCCGCACCGCCGGCGCCAGCCGTGATCGACCCGTCGACACCGGGCATTGCCTCGCTGCTGGCGGCGGCAGGCGACGGCCGTGCAGACGCCCAGTATCTGCTGGCCAGCCGGTATGCCACGGGCGACGGCATTCCGCAGGATTATGACGAGGCGGCCCGCTGGTTCCGTGAAGCGGCGCTGGCCGGACACCCTGATGCTCAGTTCAGCCTGGGCGTTCTGTATCAGAACGGTCTGGGCGTTGGGCAAGACTCCACGGAAGCCATTATCTGGTTTCTCAGCGCGGCGGAGATCGGCCACGCGGAAGCCCAGCACAACATGGGCGTCGCCTATAGTCGTGGCATTGGCGTGCCGCAGAACATGGACCAGGCGGTCAAGTGGTTCCGCCGCGCCGCCGCCCAGGGTCTGGCCACCGCCCAGTTCAATCTGGGAGCCATATACGATACCGGCCTGAACGGCGCGGCCGACCCGGTACAGGCCTATGCCTGGTTCAGCCGGGCCGCGGAAGCCGGCCACCCCGATGCCGGGATCCGGGCGCAGGCGGTGATGGCGAAACTCAACCCGGCCGACCTTGACCGCGCCATGGTTCTCGCCAGCGGCGACTCCATCCCGCTTGACTCCGGGCCCGGCACGGCCCGCCTCAGCCGCGAGGACGTGGTGGAGATGCAGACCCTGCTGGCCACTCTCGGCTTTGACCCGGGGTCGACTGATGGCCAGGTGGGTCCGGCAACCGAGGCCGCCATCCGTGAGTTCCAGAAAGTGGCGGACCTGCCCGTGACCGGCATAGCCGATAGCGATCTGCTGCGCAGCCTGCGCGACCTGGCCGGACCCTGAACCCCGGCGGCCACACCGCCGCGCGAGCCGATCAGCCCGCCGGCGTAGCCAGGCGCGAGACCACAACCCACCATCCGGCATGGGCCGCGTGAATCGCGGCGGCGGCGGCCTCTGCCGCCGCTGCCGACTCATAGAGTGCGAAGCACGTGCCGCCACTGCCGGTCATGGCACTGATCAGGGCATGGCGGTCTTCTGCCAACACGCTGAGTACCGTGCCGATTGCCGGCGCAACCGCGATTGCCGCCGCCGTAAGGTCGTTGCCGATCCGTCGGCACTGCGCCGCCAGTTCGGCGACGGTTCCGGCGGGCGCCAGGGGTTCTCTTGTCACGGCCCCGCCCGGCGTCGCGGCAGCCGGCTGATATGCGGCGAATACAGCGGCCGTGGCCACCGGCAGGCGAGGGTTTACCAGCACGACCCAGGCGCCTGGCAGGTCCGGCCCGGTCACGACTGAACCGCCTGTTCCGCCGACCCGGGCCGGCCGTGCCCGCAGACAGACCGGGACATCGGCCCCCAGGGCCAGGGCCACTGCGTCGAGCGCCGGGGCTGGCGGGCTTATGCGCCACAACCGGCAGAGACCGCGCAGCACCGCCGCCGCATCGGCTGAACCGCCGCCAAGCCCGGCCGCCACGGGTATGTGTTTGTCCAGATGGATGCGTACGCCCGCCGTAACGCCGCAGAGGGCGCGCAGGTCGCGGGCGGCGCGCAGCACCAGATTGTCGCCAGTGGCGTCACCAGCCGCCAGTCCGGCGGCTTCGGGGCCTGACACCGTCAGTTCAACCGCAGCAGCCGGGTGCAGCGTCAGGGTGTCGTGCCACTCGACAAAACCGACCAGGCTGTCGAGGCAATGGTAGCCATCGTCCCGGCGGCCCAGCACACGCAGCCAGAGATTGAGCTTGGCCGCGGCGGTGACACTCAGACTTTGCGTCGCAGGATCACTCAAGGCCCGGTGTTCGCGCGATCCAGCCCCTGGCGCAGCTTGCGCTGAATGGCGCTCTCCACGTCCGGCTCCGGTTCAAAGGCCAGGGCGCGGCGCCACTGGAACCGCGCCTCGCGCAGACGACCGACCTGCCAATAGGCATCGCCCAGATGGTCGTTGATGGTCGGGTCGCCTGGCGTCAATGCCGCCGCCCGTTCCAGCCACAACACCGCATTGTCAAAATCGTCCAGGCGGTAATAGACCCAGCCCAGGCTGTCGAGGATGTAGCCGTCGCGCGGCCGCAGCTCTACCGCCCGGGTGAGCATGGGCAGGGCGCGGTCGAGCTCCAGCCCCTGATCAACCCACGAGTAGGCAAGATAGTTCATGATCTGTGGCTGTTCCGGCACGAACTCCAGAGCCTGGAGGAATTGCGCCTCGGCGGCCGACCATTCGTCCGACCGTTCATAGGCGATTGCCGATACATAGAGGATCCGCCAGTGACGCTGCTCCAGCGCGCCCAGCCGGTTGAAGCCCTCCTCGTAGGCCCGCGCCGCCCGGCGAAAATCGTCTGAGCGACGGAACAGGTCGCCCAGTGCAATCCATGGGTCCGCACTGTCGGGGCGCTCTTTCGCAAGCTGGCGCAAGGCCGCCTCCGACTCATGCAGCCGGTCCAGCTCAAAGGGGATTTGCGCCGCCCGGACCCGGGCCAGCCACGACCAGCCGGATTCCCCGTCGATACGCTCATAGGCGGCGGCGGCGTCCGGCCAGCGTCCCAGGGTCTCATGAATATCGGCCAGCAGCAGCAAGGCCAGGTCGAAGTCCGGCCGCACCATCAGCGCCAGTTGCAGAAACGGCAGAGCCTGGCGGCTGCCGTTGTCGTCGTGCAGGGCCGCCGCGATGTCGAACAGGACCTCGGCCACGCCATCCTTCGCCGTCGGGGCAAGAGGCAGAAACTGGTCCGGCCCGCCGTACTCAGCCGCCGCCGGGCCAATCACCAGCCGGCCTTCGTCCGCCGCAACGTATGTGGCCATCAGATCCTGTGCCTGATCATGCCGGTCGCTGGCGGAGAGCAGCGCCGCCAGGGCGTGAACAACCCGTAACGGCGGACGGTCAAGCTCCGCCAGCAGACGCACATAGACAGCTTCTGCGGCTGCCGCATCGCCGCTCAGCTCCAGCAACAGGCCGAAGTGCAATCCGGACAAGGCCGGCACATTCTGGTCGTCTGCCAGAGCGCCCACCGTCCTGATAGCGGCCTCCAGATCACCGTTCGCAGCCTCGGTCCAGGCCAGGACCAGCGGGCCAACCACACGATTGATGCCGGCATCAGGCAATTGCGCCAGCCAGGCTTCGGCCCGCCGCGGATCATCATCGGCCAGGGCCGCCACCGCCAGAACCAGGGGAGCGACGAAATCCACCTGATCGGTGGCGACAATGCGCCCGGCAATGTCGCGGGCCAGCTCGTGATCGCCATTGCTGAGGCTGAGAACCAGGGCACTGTTCAGCAAGGACAGATTGTCGGGGGCAAGAGTCAGCAGGTGCCGCTGCAAGCGGGCCGCCGTCGCCAAGTCGTCGATCTGCTCGGCATGGCGCGCCGCAAGATAGTCCCCCCACGGGGTGGTGGCGCCCGCCTCCTGCGCCAGGGCGGGGCGCGACATGGCGCCCGGGCCGGCGACCACGCCCAGGGCCAGGACCAGAGCCAGAACCAATGCCAGTCCGGGCACAGGGCCGGCTGACCGCGGCCTCATGCAGGGAAAACTATGCCGACGTGCGATCATGACCGCTCCCGAAACCTGCGTGCGGCGGCTGACCGACGCCGCCTCTGGCCGATACTACAACATGCCGACCCGGGCCGGGCCACCAGCCGGCCATCACACTCGCTTCAGCCGCCTGCGGCACTGCGCCATGCGCTTAGACCGGGTGGAAGCCGGGCGGGGACCGGGCGAGGCTGGAGGCAGGACTGGCGACGGAAGCGCCTGTATGCCGTGCTGACCCTGTATGCCGTGCTGACAAGGCCATGGCCGGACGCCACAATAGCCGGAACAAACCCGGAGGCACAGCAGGGCGCATGGCCGATCCGTCCAACGAACCCGCCGCATACGCTGCCGCCGTCATGGCCTGGTATGAGGCCGCAGGCGTGACAACCCCGATGGGCGATCATCCGGTGATGCGCCTGGCCGCGCAATCGGCGGCCGTCAACGCAGCGGGTAGTCCTCCGGCCGGTGTCGATCCTGCGGCCGGGCTCCCGGTCGCAAATCCGGCGACGCCGGCGACGAAAGCAACGACGGTGACCCGGCGGAGCGGCGCTGCAGCACCGGTGGCGACGCCCGCCAGTGCCGGCGCCCGACAGATGGCGCTGGCGGCGACGGACCTGACGGCTCTGGAAGCAACCGTGCGTGCCTTTGACGGCTGCCCCCTGAAAGAGACAGCGTCCACGACGGTGTTCGGTCACGGCCCGGCCGATGCCCGGATTATGCTGATCGGCGAAGCGCCCGGCGCGGAAGAGGACCGCACCGGAGTGCCTTTCGTCGGCCAAAGCGGGCACCTGCTCGATCGCATCCTCGCCGCCATAGACCTGCGGCGCGACGATGTGCGTATCACCAATACGCTGTTCTGGCGGCCGCCGGGCAATCGTGATCCGACACCGGCGGAGCGGGCAGCATGCCTGCCGTTTGTCGAGCGTCACATCGCACTGGTGCAGCCTGATGTACTGGTTCTGCTGGGCGCGACCGCAGCGCGGACCATGCTTGACCGGACCGATGGCATCTCACGTCTGCGCGGACGCTGGCATACTTATGTGAATGACCAGATGGACCGGCCTGCGGACGTGCTGTGTACCTATCATCCCGCCTATCTGCTGCGTACGCCGGAAAAGAAGCGCGACGTATGGCGGGACTTCCTGATGCTGAAGGCACGGCTGGACCAGGCCCCGGCCGCCGGCTGATGGCAACGGCGCCATGGCGACAACCGCGTCCGGCCCGGGAATCCGGCACTTAACCTTTGTTTATCTGCTGGCTGTAAGCTGTCTTATCAGGTGTTGGGCCAAGATGTTGAGGGATGTTGGGGATCCCCTCGGCGGCGGCCCCTGCGGCTGCTAGAGTCCGCTATCCCGCGACGATGACTTTCACTGGGGTCGGGAGAAACGAATTGATATGGATCGGCCATAGACCGTCCGGCGCATGGCGGCGGTTCGCTGCCTGTGCGGCGCTGATGCTGGCGACGCTGGTCGTCCTTGTTGCGCCTGACGTGCGTCCAGCGGCTGCCGCGCCAGTGTCCCAGTCCGATCTGGAAGCGACCATGGCGGCGCTGGCGGCGGAATTGCCGCTTGTGTTGGGCGCGGAGGATGCTACCCGCTATCGGCAGGTCTTTGTCCTGCAAGAAGCTGGTGACATGGCGGCGGCTGATCGGCTGATCGGCCAGATTACCGACCCTGTTCTGATGGGGTATGTGCAGTCGCAACGCTATATGCATCCGACGGCGCACCGCTCCACTTTCGTCGAACTGCGTGATTGGTTAGCGACCTATGCCGACCATCCCGAAGCCGACCGCATCCACGCCCTTGCCCTGCGCCGCAAACCCGCCAACGCCGGCCGGCCGGAGGCGCCCCGACCGCTCAGCGCCGGCGACTATACGGCGGCCGATGGGGAATATGTCGCCCCGTCGGAGGTCTATCAGTCGCCGCGCGGCCGCAACGCCGCGGTTGGCCGGCAGGTCCGTTCCATCGCCCGGACCATCAACGCCCGGGTGGCGGACGGCTGGCCAACCGGCGCCCTGGCGATCCTTGACGGGAATGAGGCGCAGCGGCTGCTCGACCCTGTGGAGCAGGCCATGGCCCGGGCTCTAATCGCCAAGGGCTATTTTCTCGCCAGTGTTGATGACAAGGCCTTCACCCAGGGAAAGGCGGCGGGCAACGCCTCCCCACAATATGCCGCGATCGGTCACTGGATCGCCGGGCTGGCCGCCTGGCGCATGGGCCGGATTGATGACGCCGCGTTAGAGTTCGAGACCTTCGCTGGCGCTGACGGGGCCGACCCCTGGACCATTTCAGCCGCCGCTTTCTGGGCCGCCCGCGCCCACCTGCAGGCCGGCCGCCCAGAGCGTGTGCGCAGTTGGCTGGTGGTGGCGGCCGACTATCCGCTGACCTTCTATGGCCAACTGGCGCGCCGCAATCTCGGCATGGAGACGCCGCTGGACTGGTCGCCCGTGCCGCTTACCGCCGCCACCCGCGACCTGCTGCTGGACATCCCGGCAACGCGCCGGGTCCTGGCCCTGCTGCAAGCCGGTCAGGATGATCTGGCGGAAGAGGAATTGACGCGCCTGGCCCGCGCGGCGCGGGCCGACCTGTGGCGACCGCTGCTGGCCATCGCCACACGGGCGCACATGCCGGCTCTGTCGCTGAAACTGGCGGACCTGATAGAGGCGACCTATGGCGAGCAAATTCCGGCCGGCCTGTATCCGCTGGTGGCCTGGCAGCCGCAGGACGGCTATCGCGTCGACCGGGCGCTGATCCTTGCCTTCGCCCGTCAGGAATCCGGCTTCAACACTGATGCCCGCAGCCCCGCCGGTGCGCTGGGCCTGATGCAGCTGATGCCGGCGACGGCGCGCTACATCGGCCGCGACCGCAGTCTTCGGGGCGACGGACTGGACCGCCTTTCCGAGCCTGACCTCAACCTGGAACTGGGCCAGCGCTATATCCAGTATCTGCAGGCTAATGACGCGGTCGGGGATAATCTCTTCATGCTCACCGCCGCCTATAACGGGGGGCCGGGTAACCTCCGTCGCTGGGTACAGGCGGCCGACTTCCGCAATGACCCGCTGCTGTTCATCGAGTCCATACCGTCGCGCGAGACCCGCATCTTCATCGAGCGGGTGCTGGCCAATCTGTGGATCTATCGCCAGCGCATGGGACAGTCCAACCCGTCTCTTGATGCGATTGCCGCCGGCGTGTGGCCGGCCTATACCGGGCTGGACGGCCAGGAAATAGCTACAGCCCCCTGAGACCCAGCCATGCCCATTGACGAGAGTCGGCCATTCATAGCGGTTCGCATCGCCATCATGACCGTTTCGGACACGCGGACGGCAGCGGATGACCGTTCCGGTACGGTCCTGGCGGATCGCGTAGAAGCGGCCGGGCACGAAATCGCCGCCCGTCAAATCGTACGGGATGAAATCCCCGCCATTGTCGGGCAGTTGCGGACGTGGATCGCCGATTCCTCAATCGACGTGGTGATCGCCACCGGCGGCACCGGAGTGACCGGTCGCGATGTCACGCCGGAGGCGTTCGAATCGGTCTATGAAAAAGCGATTCCCGGATTCGGCGAGCTGTTTCGCCACCTGAGCTTCGCCAAGATCGCTACCTCCACCATCCAGTCACGGTGCACCGCAGGCGTCGCCGGCGGCACCTATCTCTTTGCTCTGCCGGGATCGCCGGGCGCATGCCGCGACGGTTGGGATGGCATCCTCGCAAGCCAGCTCGATAACCGGTTCCGGCCGTGCAACTTCGTCGAGCTCATGCCGCGTCTGACCGAACACCTGGCGTGAGAGCGGCCGGCTCCGTGCAGCCCGTCCAGCCAGCCCGTCCATGGCCCATGCGCTGAACCTGCCAGCCCTGCTTGCCGCGCTATACCGCCACGGCGGCTATGACGACGTGTCCCTGCATGACCTGGTGCCTCTGGCAGGCACCGGTATTGCCCACGACCATGTGCGTATTGCCGGCACCCGTCATCTGCTGCGTCTGCCGCGCCTCAGCCAGTTCGGTCTGACCCCGCACGACAACCTGATCTATCAGGCGGCATGCTTTGAACGCGCTGCGGCAAGCGGACATGCGCCCCGCCTGCACGGAGTCCTGCCGCCGGCCGGGGACATGCCCATGGGCGGTCTGATCGTCGACTATATCGACGGGCGGCCGGTGCGACTGGACACGGATATGCCCGCCATAGCCGAGTGCCTGGCGGCTCTGCATTGCCTGCCAGTCCCGGTGATGGCGGCGCGCGCGCCGCTGGCCAGCCATGACGATCCGGTGGCCGCCACCATGAGCGTGATCCGCCGCCAGGCCAGCGACCTTGGCGACGCTGGCGTCAGCCGTCAAGCACAGGCCCACCTGACCAGCGAGCTTGCGTGGGCCAGCCGCTTTGCCGAAACGTGCGCCGGCAAACAGCAGCCCGTCACCCTGGTGGCCACCGATACCCACCCCGGTAACTATGTGATGCACAGCGACGTGCCGCAGGGCGACGTGTCGCAGGGGGATAGTCAGGCCTTCATCGTCGATCTGGAAAAAGCACTCTATGGCGCACCGGCCATCGATCTAGCCCACGCCACGCTCTACACCTCCACCACCTGGGCCGGCGGCCCCAACGCCTTTCTGTCCACCGACCAGACGCAGCAGTTCTATCGCCACTACATGACCCGGCTACCCGCCGGCCTGGCCAGGGCGATCCGTCCCTGGTGCCTGCCGCTGCGTCGCCTGACATGGCTGCGCACGACCACCTGGGCGGCAAGCTGGAGCGTGCGACGCGCCGCCGACGATCCGGCCGCCACGCCGGATGCCCTGGCGCAAGTGGCCGATTTCCTGAGTGCGCCGCGGATTGCCGCGATCCGCAGCGAGTGGCTGGAGGACCGCCTGGCCGATCTTGTATAGACGCGGACCGCTGAATGTTCTTGTTTTGTTCTACGCCCGAGTCATAGACTGCAGGCATGTCGCCCACTCACCAGACCGGCCGCGATCTGGCGCCCGGTTCAACCAGCAATACCCGCACCAAACCAGGCGCACGGCGTGGTCGCGGTGCGGTCAGCAATGCCAGTGGTCGTTTTGAGGTGCAGGTGCGCCAGCCCTTCGACGATGGCTGGAACGAATCAGCGGACGACGCTACGCAGCACCTGGTAACAACGGTCCAGATTGACCGTAGCCGCAGCGTCATTTCCACCAATGCCTCGCCGGATATCCCGTTTGACCGCTCGATCAATCCCTATCGCGGTTGTGAGCATGGCTGCGTCTATTGCTATGCCCGGCCGACTCACGCCTGGCTCGGCCTGTCGCCGGGGCTGGATTTTGAAAGCCGACTGTTCGCCAAGCCCGATGCGGCCGAGCAGTTACGCCGCGAACTGGCCCGGCCGGGCTATGTGTGCCGCGCCATAGCCCTTGGCACCAATACCGATCCCTATCAACCGATCGAACGCCGCTATGAGATCACCCGCCGCATCCTGGAGGTGCTCAACGACTGTAATCACCCGGTGACCATTGTCACCAAATCCAATCTGGTGGTGCGTGATCGTGACATCCTGTCGGCTATGGCCGCACGCGGGCTGGCCCGCGTCGCCGTCAGCATCACTACGCTCGACCGCAGCCTGGCCCGTCATATGGAGCCGCGAGCGCCGACCCCCGGCCGCCGGCTGGACGCCGTTGGGCAGCTCAGTGCGGCCGGCATACCCACCGGCGTCATGGTGGCGCCGGTCATTCCGGCACTGACCGACCATGAAAGCGAATCCATCCTGTCCGCCGCCGCCGACCGCGGCGCCTCCTTCGCCGGCTATGTCATGCTGCGCCTGCCGTTGGAAATCGCCGATCTGTTCAGGGAGTGGCTGGACACCCATGAACCGGGCCGGGCCGGACGGGTGCTGTCGGGCATCCGCGCCCTGCGCGGCGGCCGGCTTAATACCTCTGCCTTCGGCCGGCGCATGCGTGGTGAAGGCCAGGAGGCGGATTTGCTGGCGCGGCGTTTCGCCCTGGCCTGTGGCCGGCTTGGTCTCAGCCGTCGACACGAACCGCTCGACTGCACGCAGTTCGAACGACCAGCCGCAGACGGCCGCCAGATGTCGCTGCTGTAGATCACTCCACCGGCCCGCCGAAGCGGCAGCCGCGTCGGACTCTGGCGCGTCTGTCGCCATCTATTCATCCACACCCAAACGTGGCCATTGCGCCAATGGCCATTGCCGCGACAGGATAGGACAAGCCGTCGCCCCCGACGGTATTGCCCGGACGGTATCTGATGTTCCACGCCGACGACCTGACCGGACTGGCCGTAGTGGCGCTGGCGGCGCTGGTCTGTGGTGTCGCCATGGCGCGGCTGCGCCAGCCGCCGGTCGTCGGTTACATCCTGGCCGGGCTGTTGCTTGGGCCGGCTATCCTCGGCCTGGTCACAAGCCGCGAACAGATCGAACTGCTGGCGGAGCTTGGCGTCCTGCTGCTTCTGTTTCTTATCGGCATGGAGTTCGACCTGCGCGCGCTCAGGCCGATCCTGGCACGGGCGGCGCTGGCGACCGTGCTGCAGGTTGTCGGCGCGCTGCTTGTCACCGGTCTGATTTCAGGACTATTCGGCTGGTCGCTGGCGCAGAGCTTGCTGTTCGGCTTTGTCATCGCGCTGTCCAGCACCGCCGTCGCCATCAAGATGCTGGAAGACATCGGCGAGGTGGAAAGCGGCACAGGGCGCCTGATCGTCGGTGTCCTGATCGCCCAGGACCTGGCCTTCGTGCCCATGATGCTGGTGGTGGCCAACCTGTCCGGCGGCGGTTTCGACGCCGTCGGCATCCTGCAGCTCGCCCTCGCCATCGCCCTGCTGGCCGCGGTCATCTTTATCCTGTCGGGCCGCAGTTTCTCTCTGCCCTTCGGCCGCTTCATCGCCGGTCACGCGGACTTGCTGCCGCTGATGTCGCTGGCGTTCTGCTTCGGCGCCGCCGCCCTGGCCGGTATCGCCGGCCTGACGCCAGCCTATGGCGCGTTTCTCGCCGGCCTGGTCATCGGTGCCAGCCGCGAACGCGAGGCGACGATCGAGAGAACACGGCCGATCCAGAGCATCCTGATGATGGTTTTCTTCGTGTCCATCGGCCTGCTGATCAACCCCGCCCTTATATGGGACAATCTGGGCCTGGTAGTGACGCTGTTGCTGCTGATCATCCTGTTCAAGACAGCCTTCAACGTCCTCATCATGCGCGCCCTGGGCGAGCCGTGGCCAAGCGCCTTTCTGTCCGGCCTGGTGCTGGCGCAGATCGGCGAGTTCTCCTTTCTGCTGGCAGCGGCCGGTGTCGGCGCCGGACTGATCACCGGCGAAGATGGCGATCTGGTGGTGGCCGTGGCGGCCCTGTCCCTGCTGTTCGGCCCGGCCTGGCTGGCGGTGGCCAGACGGCTGCATTTGCCGGCCCTGCAATCGGTCCGTTCCAGCCTGGAAATGTTTCGCCTGCTCTACGAGTCCAACACGCTGAACAGCCGCGTCATAACCGACATGACCCGGCGGGCGGTCCGCCGCGGCAAGACGCGTCGCAGCACCCGCCGATCGCGTCGCGGGCCTCGCCCCGATGCCTGACTTCCGCCTGGAACGCGATCTGGGCGGGCGGGTAGCGGGCATCGATGAAGTGGGGCGCGGCCCGCTGGCCGGCCCGGTGGTGGCGGCTGCGGTCATCCTGCCGCCGCGTCTGCCGGCGGGCCTGCGCCGCCGCATCCGCGACTCCAAGCGCATGTCCGCGGCTGAACGTCTGGCGGTAGCCCGTCTGCTGCGCGCCGTGCCCGGAATCGCTATCGCGCGCGCCGCCGCGAACGTCGCAGAGATTGACCGGCTGAATATCCGCCGGGCCAGTCACCTGGCCATGCAGCGGGCACTGACCCGCCTGGTGCGCGATCATGGGGCGCCCGACGGCGTTCTGGTAGACGGCAATGACTGGCCGGACCTTGCTGTGCCGGGCCGGACCATTATCGGTGGCGATGATCGCTCACTGTCCATTGCCGCCGCCTCGATAGTGGCCAAGGTCTGCCGCGACCGGCTGATGGTCCGCCTGGCGCGCACCTGCCCCGGCTACGGCTGGGAGCGCAATATGGGCTATGGCACGGCGGCCCATCTGGCGGCCCTGAGGGCGCTTGGCCCGACGCCACATCACCGCACCAGCTTTCGCCCGGTTGGTGTGCTCGGTCAGGGCCGGGCCGGGGCCGGACCAGCCTGGGGATAGATTTCATAATCCTTTGATTCAAAACAAAGATTGACGCAGGAGTCCGGCCGCAGCATCATCCGGGCATGAGCACGGGCCGACCGCGCCGGGGACGCGACGCGTCGCCTGCATCTCTTCCTGTTGACGAAATCCTCGTCGGCGACAGCCTTGCCCTGATGCAAGGGCTGCCGGCCGGCTCGATTGACCTGGTCTTTGCCGATCCCCCCTACAACCTGCAGTTGGGCGGCGATCTGCTGCGGCCGGACAACACCGTGGTGGATGGCGTCGACGAAGACTGGGACCGCTTCTCATCCATGGCGGCCTATGACCGGTTCACCCGCGACTGGTTGGCGGCCTGTCGCCGACTGCTGAAGCCGGACGGCGCCATCTGGGTCATTGGCAGCTATCACAATGTCTTCCGCCTGGGCGCGGCATTGCAGGATCTGGGCTTCTGGGTCCTCAACGATATTGTCTGGCGCAAGTCCAACCCCATGCCGAACTTCCGCGGCCGGCGCTTTACCAACGCCCACGAGACCATGATCTGGTGCGCCCGTGACGCCGATTCGCGATACACCTTCAACTACGACGCCATGAAAAGCCTGAACGATGACCGCCAGATGCGCAGCGACTGGTTGTTGCCGCTGTGTACCGGGCAGGAGCGAATCAAGGGCGCCGACGGCCGCAAGGCGCATCCGACGCAAAAGCCCGAGGCGCTGCTGCGCCGGTTGATCCTGGCCTCCACCAGGGCCGGCGAGGTGATCCTGGACCCGTTCTTCGGCACCGGCACAACCGGGGCGGCGGCGCGCCAGCTGGGTCGTCATTTCATCGGCATCGAGCGCGACGCTGGCTATGCCGAGGTAGCCCGCCGCCGGCTGGCCGATATACGCCCGCCGGCGGATCCGGCGCTGGTCTCCTCCCCCGGCAAGCGCGACCGGCCGCGCATTCCCTTCGGCTGGCTGGTGGAACGGGGCCTGCTGGAACCGGGCGCCATCCTGCACAGCCCCGACGGCCGCAACGCCGCGAGGGTCCATGCAGACGGCACCATCGCCACATCCGGACCACTGGGCGATCATCGCGGCTCCATCCATCAGGTGGCGGCCGGCCTGCAGAACGCGCCGGCCTGCAACGGCTGGACCTACTGGCACGTCAGGATCGAAAACCGGAGCGTGCCGATCGACATGTTGCGTGAGCAGTTGCGGGCCGAGATCGAGCCGGCCGGAAGCACCGCCTAGAGCCGCCGCCAGAACGGGCGGATTACACGGCACCGGCAGCCGCCACATGGGCGGCGACCTTCATCATCAGGCTCGGCAGTCCCGCTTCGTCGAGGCGATCAGCCGGCCACCAGTCGCCGGCCGGCGATGTAGGCGACCCTGTTGCCGTCAGTCCACCCACCGAGACCGTCAGGCTCAGACGAAAGTGGGTGAACACATGCTCCACCTGACCGGGCAGCCGGCGCCAGCGGACGCGGCGCGGCAGACCGGTGGGCAGGGTATCGTCCGCCGCCTCATGGCCCGGCCGCCAGTCGCCCCCGGGGAAGGCCAGTAAACCACCGAGCAGGCCGCTGGCCGGCCTTCGACGCAGCAGGATGCGGCCGTCACTATCCTCAAGCCAGTAGACATGGCCATGGCGTAGCGGGCGAACCGCACGCGGCGCGCGGCGCGGCAGAGTGCCGGCCACGCCGTCACGATAGGCGAGGCACTGGCGGGCCAGCGGACAGGCCGGGCAGTCGGGATTGCGCGGGCGGCACACGGTGGCGCCCAGATCCATCATCGCCTGGGCATAATCACCCGATCGCCGGCGCGGGCTGAGAGCGGCAGCGAGGACCGCCAGACGGGGCTTCGCCGCGGGCAACGGGTCGCTGACCCTGAACAGGCGCGCCACCACCCGCTCCACATTGCCATCCACCACTGTCGCCGGCCGGTCGAAAGCAATGGCCGCGATGGCCGCTGCGCTATAGACGCCGATACCGGGCAGCCGGCGAAGTAAGGATTCGTCGGACGGAAAGACGCCGTCACAGACCGTCGCCACATGGACGGCGCAGCGATGAAGGTTGCGGGCCCGGGCGTAGTACCCAAGCCCGGCCCATCTGCGCAGCACTTCGTCCGGCGGTGCGGCGGCCAGCGCCGTCACATCCGGCCAGCGGGCAACGAAGGCCTTGAAATAAGGGACGACGGTCGCCACCGTCGTTTGCTGCAGCATGACTTCGCTGAGCCACACCCGATAGGGGTCCGGCGTGTCGCCCGCCGCCGCGCGCCACGGCAGAGTGCGGCGGGCCTTGTCGTACCAGGCCAGCAAGCGACGGCGGTGGCCGGCCCGCATGGTCGCGCCCACGGTCTGTTCAGGCAGGTCCCGGGTTTTGCCGGTCATATGGGACTCGTGATCAATGGCACGAAAGGCCTATTGTCCAACCATGGCCAAGCCCGCATCCAGCCCCCCTGACCGCAGCCCGGGCGAAAAGGTGCGCCGCGGCGGCGGCGCCCGCGCCATCGGCAAAGTGGTGGATCGTATCACCGGACCGGCCCGGCGCGCCCGCGGTCTGACCGTCAGTGAGCTGGTGACCGACTGGCCACGCATTGTCGGGCCGGACATAGCCCGGGCCAGCAGCCCGGCACGCTATACCGCCGGGCCACGGGCGGCGTTGCCGGACGAAGCCGGCAATGGCCGCCCGGGCGGCGAACTGCTGATCCGCGCCGGTGGCCCTATGGCTTTGCAATTGCAACACATGACGCCGACCCTGATCGGCCGGATCAACGGTTATTTCGGCTATCGCGCCGTCGCCCGCATCAGCTTTCTGCAGGCGCCGCCCGACAGCCGGGTCCCGGTCCGCCACCCGTCCCGCACGAAGCCGCCGGCCAAGCCGACGCCGGATGCCGAGCTTGGGCAACGACTCGCGCCAGTGGCGCCGGGGCCCCTGCGTGACGCGCTGGCCCGCCTTGGTGGCAGGCTCGGCACACGTTCGGCACCGCCCACGGCGGAGCCCGATGGACCGCCGCCGCCGCCACCGGCTTGCAAAGACCCGCAGAACCGCTCCTGAGGGACGGAATATCTGCCGCAATTAGACGGAATTGGCCTGTTCCCCACAACATGTTGTGGTTAGGATGGCGCCATGAATCGCACCACCCTTGCCATTATCGCCGCCGTGGCTGTCGCCGTCATCGCCGGCGGCGCATGGCTGGCGCTGCGCGGCGGCGGCCAGCCGCAAGGGGTGGATACGGTCTTTGCCAGCGATAACCCGGTTCTGGCCCCACGGCCCGGTGACCGTGTCCTGGGCGCCGCGGACGCGCCGCTGACCATCATCGAATATGCCTCATTCACCTGCCCCCACTGTGGCAGTTTCCACACCCGGACCCTGCCGCAGGTCGAGACAGACTGGATCACGACCGGCCGCGCCCGTTTTATCTTCCGCGATTTTCCCGGCGACCAACTGGCGCTGATGGCGGCCATGACCGCCCGCTGCCTGCCGGAGCCGCAATACTATCCCTTTGTCGCTTTGCTGTTCCGCGAGCAGGAGGCGTGGCTGTCCAGCGAGGACCCCGTCGCCTTCGTCAGCCGCGTTGCCGCCACCGCCGGCATGGACGCGGCCTCTCTCGATGGCTGTCTGGCCGACCGCAACCTGCAGAACGACATCCTCAGCCACCAGATCGCCGCACGCGATGCGCTGGGCGTAGCCTCCACACCGACTATCTTCGTCAATGGCCGCCGCGTCGTCGGCGACCTGTCCTACGACGATCTCAACCGCATCCTTGACGATGCCGCCGGGTCCTGACCCGGATTGATGGGAGCCCATCCTTGATCCAGTTCTCTCGCCTGCGCCTGACCGGCTTCAAGTCGTTCGTTGACCCGACCGAACTCGACATCCTGCCGGGTCTGACCGGCATCGTCGGTCCCAACGGCTGCGGCAAGTCCAATCTGGTGGAAGCGCTGCGCTGGGCCATGGGCGAAACATCCGCCAAGAAGATGCGCGGCGGCGAAATGGACGACGTCATCTTTGGCGGCACGGCCAATCGCCCGCCGCGGAATCTGGCGGAAGTGGCCATCCATATGGACAACAGGGCGCGAACGGCACCGGCCAGCCTGAACGACGATGAAGAGCTGGAGGTCGTCCGCCGCATCGAGCGTGGCCAGGGCTCCCTTTACAAGGTCAACGGACGTGATGTCCGCGCCCGCGACATTCATCTGATGTTTGCCGACCTGGCCAGCGGCCCGCGTTCTACCGCCATCGTCAGCCAGGGGCGGGTCAGCGCCATCATTGCCGCCAAGCCGGTCGAGCGGCGCGCTCTGCTGGAAGAGGCGGCCGGAATCACCGGCCTGCACACGCGCCGCCACGAAGCGGAGCTTCGCCTGCGCGCGGCGGAAACCAATCTGCAGCGTCTTGAAGACGTGCTGACCACGTTGGAAGCGCAACTGCAAAGCCTGAAGAAGCAGGCCCGTCAGGCCAATCGCTATCGCACGATTTCCGACCAGATTCGCCGCACCGAGGCCGGCCTGCTGCATTTGCGCTGGACCGCGGCACGGGAAGCCGTGGCCCTGGCCGAAGCCAATATGGCGCAGGCCGAATCGATGGTCTCCGACCGCACCCGGTTTGCCGCCCGCGCCGCCACCGCCGTGGCCGAGGCGCAAGCGGTTCTGCCCGGTCTGCGCCAGAAAGAAGCGGAAGTGGCGGCCGAGCTGCATCGGCTGGTGGTAGAGCGCGATGGCCTGGAAGCGGAAGAAGCGCGCGTCGTCGCCGCCATCGCCGGGCTTGACGAACGGCTCGGCCAGATCGCCGCCGACACCCAGCGCGAGCAGGCCCTGGCCAGCGATGCCCATAGCGCGCTGGCTGCCCTGGCGGACGAGCGCCAAAGCCTGGCCATGGCGTCCGAGCAGACCGAAGGGATGCGCCGCGCAGCGGCCGCCCTATGTGAGGAACTGACCCAGTCGGTGACCACTCGCGAGGCACGGCTCAGCCAGTTGAGCGATGATCTGCTGGCGGTGGAATCGAACGAAGCCGCCCGCCGGCGCGAAGTGGAGGCGCTTGGCGAGCGTCGCCGCCAATTGCACGACCGGCTGAGCAGCGTCACGGAGGAGCATGGCCGCCTGAGCGAGGAAGCTGCCGGCAATGGCGCTGTCAGTGCGGCCCAGGCCGCCCTGCAGGACGCCCAGATGCGGCTGGACACGGCGCGCGCCGCCGCCGAGGCGGCGGAGGCCGAACGCGCACTGTCCCGCGAGGCGGAGAGCCAGGCACGGTCCGCCGCCGAGGAAATGCGCAACGCCTGTGACAAGCTGCACGGCGAGCGGGCGGCCCTGGAAGACATGGTGGTTGCCATGCCGGACAGCGCCGATCCTCGCTGGAAGCCAATCATCGATCAGGTGGACGTGGCGCCGGGCCTGGAGAAGGCGCTGGGCGCGGTCCTCGGCGACGATCTTGTGGCGCCGGGCGACAGTGACGCGCCGACCCACTGGCGCGCGCTGCCGGCGCTGGACCCCGCACCGGCCCTGCCGGCCAGTGTCGAACCCCTGAGCGATCATGTGCGGGCACCGGCCCTGCTGGCCCGCCGTCTGTCGCAGATCGGCCTGGCGCCGGACAATGTCACCGCGGCCATGCTTGCGCCGCAGTTGCTGCCCGGGCAGCGACTGGTGACGCTGGATGGCGGCGTGTGGCGCTGGGACGGCTTTACGGTTGCCCCCGGTACGCCGACGGCGGCGGCGACGCGGCTGCATCAGCGTAACCGCCTGGAGAAACTGAAGGGCCGTATCGGCCAGGCCGAAAGCGTTCTGGCTGAGGCAGAAGCCCAGTACACCGCAGCCCAGGCACGTGACACGGCGGCGGCGGAAGCGGAGCGCGCCGCCCGCCAGGCCATGCAGGAGGCATTCGCCACGCGGGATCGGGCGCGCGATGTTCACGCTGAGCTCGATCACAAACTGACCGCAAGCCGCACCCTGCTGACCGCCGTTGCCGGAACCCTGGAGCGCCTGCACAGCGAGCTGGCCGATGTGGAAGCCCGCCTGGACGAGCTGGACAATGCTCCGGTGGACCCGGCCGCCATTGTCGCCCGCAGGGAAGAGATTGCCTTGGTCCGCGCCGGCCTGGCCGATTGCCGCACCGCCTATATGGAGGCGCGCGGCAACGCTGATCGTCTGGAACGCGAAGCCGCAGCCCGGCTGGATCGTTTTCGCGCCATGGAATCGGAAGAGGCGCTGTGGCGTGAACGCGCTGCCGGCGCGGCCGGTCGTCTGGCCGAACTTGCCACACGGCGCCACGCCACAAGCGACGAGCGTAGCCGACTGCAGGCCGAACCGCGACGCATTGCAGAGCGGCGCGGCCGTCTGGCCGAACTGATCAGCGCGGCAGAAATCCGGCGGCGCGACGCCGGCGACGCGCTGGCCACCGCAGAGAGCACACTCAATCGCCTGGTTGCCGCCCAGCGAGACGCCGACAGCGCCCTGTCCCAGGCCCGTGAAGACCGCGTACGTGCGGAGGCCGATGTCAGCCGCACCGGCCAGGAACAGCGCACCATCGAGGAGCGCGTGGCCGAGCGGCTGGAGTGTCAGCCGGAGGACACCCTGGCCTTGTCCGGGCTGGCAGACGATGGCGCCCAGGCCGATCCTGACGCCATTGAAACGCGGCTCAACCGGTTGCTGCGCGAACGTGAAAACCTGGGCGCCGTCAATCTGCGGGCGCAACAGGAAGCCGAGGAACTGGATAACCAGATCAGCCAGACCCACGGCGAGCGCGATGATCTTGTGGCCGCTATCGGCCGCCTGCGTCAGGGCATCTCCAGTCTCAACCGGGAAGGTCGCGAGCGGCTTCTGGCGTCGTTTGAAACCGTCAACACCCACTTCCAGACCCTCTTTCAGCGCCTGTTCGGCGGCGGACGGGCCTATCTGGAACTGACCGAGGCGGATGATCCGCTGGAAGCCGGGCTGGAGATCTTCGCCAGCCCGCCGGGCAAGCGGCTGCAACGGCTCAGCCTGCTGTCAGGCGGCGAACAGGCCCTGACGGCCATTGCCTTGTTGTTTGCGGTGTTCCTGACCAATCCGGCGCCGGTTTGCGTACTGGATGAAGTGGACGCCCCCCTGGATGATGCGAATGTGGACCGTTTCTGCACCCTTCTTGCGGAAATCGCCCACCAGTCGGCGACCCGGTTCCTGATCATTACCCACCACCGCCTGACCATGGCCCGCATGGACCGGCTGTTCGGTGTGACCATGATCGAACGGGGCATTTCACAGCTCGTCAGCGTCGACCTGCAGGGGGTCCGGGAGCTGCGCGGCGCGGCTTAAGCTGACACGCCATTTAGTGTTTTATTTCAAAAGGTTATAGGCCGCCGGCCCGGCTTGACACCCCCCGGACCCACCCCTAAGGTGCGCTCGCTTGGCGGTGCAGTGCGGCCGGCAAAGCAACGGCAGGAGCACGGCTTTCATGGTCGAGCGCAAGCTTCCGCCATCCTTGGATGATTTCGACCGCAGGCTGGCCACCGCAAGACAGGCCAGAGAAACGGGCGAGCGACGCAGCAGTCCATCGGCCGTGGCGTCGCACAGGCTTCTGGGAATGGCGTGGCGTGTAGCGATCGAACTGGCCGTGGCGGTGGCGGTCTCTGCCGCGGTTGGTGTGGCGCTTGATCGCTGGCTGGGCACCGCGCCGTGGCTGATGTTGCTGCTTCTGGTGATGGGCATGGCAGCCGGCGGTGTGAATGCCATGCGGGCCGCGCGCCAGTTGCGGATTGACGTAACCGGGCCCGATGCATCGGACCGGACTGAGAACGAAAAAGATCATCCCGGCCGTCCCTAGGCGGCGGACGGGTTGGGATCAGGGTCGGGGGCACAGGTAAAGCGTATGGCCGAACAATCGCACGGGCCCATGACCCAGTTCGAGATCAAGGAGATCATCCCGGTCGAACTGGGTTCCTTTGATCTGTCCTTCACCAATTCCGCGCTGTTTTCCGCTATTGCGGCAAGTGTCGCCTGCCTGCTGCTGATCGGCGGCATTGGCCGACGCGCCATGGTGCCCGGACGGGTGCAGATGATTGTCGAACTGCTTTACGGGTTTGTCGCCAATATGGTGCGCGAGACCATCGGCAGCGAGGGGCGTCGCTATTTCCCGTTCGTCTTCACACTGTTCGTCTTTATCCTGCTGGCCAACCTGCTGGGAATGGTGCCCTACAGCTTCACCGTGACCAGCCACATCGCCGTCACCGGCGCCTTCGCGTTGTTTGTTTTCCTGCTGATGACGGTCATCGGGTTTGGTCGCCACGGCCTGCGATTCTTCGGCTTTTTTGTACCTTCCGGCGTGCCCGCGCCCCTCTTGCTGCTGGTTGTGCCGATCGAGGTGCTGAGCTATTTCATGCGGCCCATCAGCCATTCGGTGCGGCTGTTCGCCAACATGCTGGCCGGCCACACCATGCTCAAGGTCTTTGCCGGGTTCATCATTGGCGCGCTCAGCCTGGGCGCCGCCGGCGCCGCGCCCATCGGGCTGTTCACCATCGCCGGCATTGTCGCGCTGACCGGACTGGAAATCCTGATTGCTTTTCTGCAGGCCTATGTCTTTGCCATCCTGACCTGCATCTACATCAATGACGCCGTCCACCTGCATCACTAACCTGGGCCGGCCACTGCCGTCCCCTGACCCGTCGAAAGGACAATTCCCATGGAAGCAGACGCCGCAAAGCTGATCGGCGCCGGACTCGCCGCCATCGCCATGGCCGGTGCCGGTGTCGGTATCGGTAATATCTTCGCCAGCTATATCAGTGGCGCCATGCGCAATCCGGCCGCGGCTCCGCAAGTCTTTGGCAATGTGATCCTGGGCTTTGCCCTGACCGAAGCCATCGCCCTGTTCGCTCTGGTGATTGCTCTCGTCATTCTGTTTGTCTTCTAGGAAACCGAGAGCCATGGCCGGCAATCGGCCTGTGAACAGACGCGGGGTCCACAATGCCGCAACTTGATCCAGCCGTGTTCCTGCCCCAGATCTTCTGGGCAGCGGTCATTTTTGGCCTGCTCTATCTGGTCATGGCGCGCATCGCCCTGCCCCGGATCGGCATGGTGCTGGAAGATCGGCGCAACCGCATCGACGGCGATCTGGACAAGGCGGCGCAGTTGCGCGAAGACGCCGAAGCCGCAATCCACGCCTATGAGCAGTTGCTGGACGAGGCCCGCGCCAAGGCCCAGGCAAAGATCGCCCAGGCCATGGAACAGGCCACAGCCGAGGCCACCCGGCGCCAGCATGCCCTGGGCGAAAAACTGGCCGAGGAAACAGCCGCGGCGGAAGCCCGCATCGCCGCGGCGCGCCACGCCGCCATGAGCGAAATCCGCTCCGTCGCCGTCGGCATTGCCCAGGATGTGGTGCAGCGTCTGGGGGGGGCTACGCCATCAGATGACGACGCCCGGCGGGCCGTTGCCCAGGCGGCGGGCGGGGTCTGAGCACCATGGACGCCCTGCTGCACGACACCTCATTCTGGGTCGCCATCGGCTTTGTCATCTTCCTGCTGATTGTCTGGCGACCGGGAAAGAGGGCCATTCTCGGCTTCCTTGACACCCGGACGGCAGCCATCCGCAGCGAGATCGACAACGCCCGCAAACTGCGCGAGGAAGCCCAGCATGCCCTGGCGGAATATCAGCGCCGGCAGCACGATGCGGCGCGCGAGGCGGAGACCATTGTCGCTCAGGCCGCTGAAGAGGCCGGCCGCCTGCAGGAGCGCCTGACCCGCCAGATGGAAGACAGCCTGGCCCGACGGGAGGCGCAGGCCAGGGACCGCATCGCCCAGGCCGAAGACGCAGCGCGCCAGCATGTTCGTGCGGCCGCCATTGATTTGGCGGTGGATGCCGCCCGCACGCTGCTGGCGGCAGAAGCCGCCGCGCAGCTTGACCGGAGCCTGGTCCGCGAGACCATCAGCCAGCTGCCGGACCGGGTCACGGCGGCCTGACCGGGTAGCTTGACCGGGTGGGCTGAGTTGGGCGCCTGGCTCGCGGTGTAGCGGTCACTCCGGGCTACCGGGCGGCGGCGATCCTGCCACCGGGCCCTCAGCCGCCGCGCAACCGGTTGTATTCGAGCTGCTCCGGCGTCAACTGAAATCCGATCAGGACAGAGAGCTGGCCGGCGGTCGACAGGTCGGCCAGGGGAATGATCTGCTCCAGCTCTTCTACGGCTGTCATCACGTTGGATTCGCCGAACGTTACCTCGCTCTCAAACACCGCCTTGTTGAGCAGGGTGCCGTCCTTGCGGACCACGGCAACGAAATAGGAAAATGACGCCGGCGCACCGGTGTGGGCCGGCCCCTTTTCCAGGCCGATCCGCGCCGTCATGTCCAGGACCAGGCGGCCCTCACTGGCCTGGGTGACACAGTTGCCGGAAAAATTGCGCATCTGGCCCAGCAGCACCGCATCGGTCAGATCCGGCCCACCGCCCACCGTAAAAAGAACCAGAGTCCCAGCATCCGGTACGATCAGCACGTCCGGACAGACAACGTCCTCTGATGCCTTTCCGGTCAGCGGCAGGTTGGAGCAGGCTGTCAGGATTGCGGCGGCCAGCCCCAGAAGGACCATCCGCATGGGCCGCCGCCCTGTCCCAGATGCCGCCACCGGTCAGGCCGCCGGCAGGGTGTTGTGGCTGCCGTCGCACAGTGGCTGGTTCGCGGTGCGCTTACAGCCGCAGAAATACAGGGTCTTGTCGTCCTTGGCCTCATAGGGCAGCGGTGTAAACGCCGTTCCGGCATGGGAGCCATCACAGAACGGCTGCTTGGTGCTGCGGCCGCAGCGGCACCAGAAATAGCGCTGACCGGCCTGAACCGGCACAGCATAGGGGCCGCGCTGAGCGATGACGGGATCGGACATGGCTGCTTTCGTCCTTCGGGGGCTTGGGTTAGCTTGCTCGGTGACCGAACCGGCCTGCAGGTCAGTCTAGAAAGGCCGCCCGCCCCCTACAAGCCGAGGCGCGTCCGGCCCGTGGCGCCACCTGGACCCAAATCACCGCCGGCATGATCCGACCATCCCTGACCATTCATCTGGCCGCTCCGCGCGGCTTCTGCGCCGGCGTGGACCGCGCCATCCAGATCGTCGAACGGGCGCTGGAGCGTTATGGCCCGCCGGTCTATGTGCGCCACGAAATTGTCCACAACCGCGCCGTCGTCGATGCCCTGGCGGCCAAGGGGGCGGTGTTCGTCGACGAACTGGACGAGGTGCCGGATGGTGACGCACCGGTGGTCTTTTCCGCCCATGGCGTACCCAAGGCCGTGCCCGCCGAAGCGCAACGACGCAAGATATTCTATCTTGACGCCACCTGCCCGCTGGTCAGCAAGGTCCACCGCGAAGCAGAGCACCACCATGCGGCCGGTCGTCATGTGATCCTGGTTGGTCATGACGGCCATCCTGAAGTGGTCGGTACGACCGGCCAGTTGCCACCGGGTGCGGTCACCCTGGTGGACAGCGTGGCGGCAGCGGAGACCGTTGCGGTGCCGGACCCTGAGGCCGTCGCCTATGCGACCCAGACCACCCTGTCGGTGGACGACACAGCGGACATTGTCGCCGTTCTGCACCGGCGCTTTCCGGCAATCACCGGGCCGCGCCGTGAAGACATTTGCTACGCCACCACCAACCGCCAGGAGGCGGTGAAGGCGATTGCCGGACGGGCCCAGGCCATAGCTGTCATCGGCGCCGGCAACTCATCCAATTCCGTGCGCCTGGTAGAGGTGGCCCGGCGTGCTGGTGCCGATGCCTTCCTGGTGCCGCGCGCCGCCGATATGCCCTGGTCGCGACTTGACGGCGTGACCATACTTGGCGTTACTGCCGGCGCCTCGGCGCCGGAATGGCTTGTCAGCGAGCTGCTTGCCGCCTGCCGCGAGCGCTATGCGGTCACGGTAGAAGAGGTCACGGTCCGCCGCGAGGACGTGCACTTCAGGCTGCCGCGCGCGTTGGCTGACTGAACCGGATCGGCGACGTGGCCGTTTATACCGAAGTCACTGACGATGCCCTGGCGGCTTTTCTGCGCGACTATGCCCTGGGCGGGGCGGTCGCCTTCAAGGGCATCGCGGAAGGTGTGGAAAACTCCAACTATCTGCTGCAAACCGACCGCGGCAGCTACATCCTCACCCTCTACGAGAAACGGGTGCGTCAATCCGATCTGCCCTACTTCCTTTCTCTGATGGACCATCTCGCGGAACAGGGCTTTGCCTGCCCGACTCCGGTACACGGTCGCGATGGCCAGGCCCTGCGCACACTTGCCGGGCGGCCGGCGGCGATCGTCACTTTCCTGCCCGGTGTGTGGCCACGATCCATCGACTGCGGCCATTGTGCGGAAGTGGGCGCCGCCGTCGCGCGCCTGCACCAGGCGGGCGCGGGTTTCACCATGCAACGACCCAACGACCTGTCTCTCGCCGGCTGGGCCGATCTGGCCGCGGCCTGCGCCGCCGGCGCCGATACGGTGCGGCCGGGCCTCGCCCGGATGATCGACGACGAACTCTCATGGCTGTCGCAACACTGGCCGGCCGACCTGCCGGCTGGTGTCATTCACGCCGACCTGTTCCCCGACAATGTTTTCTTTCTCGATGGCCGGATATCCGGCGTGATCGATTTCTACTTCGCCTGCAACGACTTCCTGGCCTATGACCTGGCCATTTGCCTCAATGCCTGGTGCTTTAACGCCGACCATCAATTTGTCGCCGGGCGGGCGCGCCGGCTTATGCACGCTTATGGCGCGGTGCGCCCGCTGAGCGAGGCCGAGACGGCCGCCATGCCGGTGCTGGCCCGCGGCAGCGCCCTGCGGTTTTTGCTGACGCGTCTGTTCGACTGGCTGAATCACGCGCCCGGCGCCTTCGTCCAGCCCAAGGACCCGCTCGACTATGTGGCCCGGCTGGCATTCCATCAGACAGTCGCCGGCCCGGACGCCTACGGCCTGTGACCACCGATCAACCTGACACTGACGGCGCGCCGGCCGGCGTCGTGCATGTGTTCACCGATGGGGCGTGCAGCGGCAATCCCGGACCCGGTGGGTGGGGTGCCATCCTCCGTTGGAACTCTCATGAACGCGAGATGTCCGGCGGCGAGACCGCGACCACCAACAATCGCATGGAGATGATGGCGGCCATTGTGGCGCTTGAGACTCTGAGCCGGCCGGTGACGGTTGTGATCCACACCGACAGCACCTATCTGCGCGACGGCATGACAAAATGGCTTACCGGCTGGAAGCGCAATGGCTGGCGCACAGCGTCGCGCCAGCCCGTGCGCAATCGCGACCTGTGGGAGCGTCTGGAGCAGGCCATAGCCCATCACACGGTGACCTGGCGCTGGGTCCGTGGCCACACCGGCCATCCCGAGAACGAGCGGGCGGACGCTCTGGCCCGCGCCGCTATTCTCTGGCCGGAGTCCCCGGCCACAACCTCCGCCGGGTCCGGCGATCAGGGCGACTAAAGCGCTCGCAGCACCGCTTCTGCGCTGGACGCCTCGAAGGTACCGGGTGCATCAACCGCCAGATGGGTCACCTTGCCACCGTCGACGATCATGGCAAATCGTTGCGCCCGTTGCCCCATGCCGAAGCCGCTGGCATCCGCCGCCAGGCCCAGAGCGCGGGCCAGATCGGCATTGCCATCGGCAACCATCTCCACTTTGCCGTCGGCCTGATGGGCGCGACCCCACGCATCCATAACGAAAGCATCATTGACGGACATACAGATCACGTGGTCAACGCCCCTGGCCTTCAGGGCGTCGGCCTGGGCAACGAAACCCGGAAGATGACGGTTGGAGCAGGTCGGCGTAAAGGCTCCCGGTACGGCAAACAGAACAGACTTGCCCGGTCCCAGCAGGTCTTTGACCGAAACCGCTTCGGGCCGGCCATCGGCGCCCATGCGGCGCACGGTCACGTCGGGAACAGACTCGCCAAGCTTGATCATTCGGCCACTCCCTGGATAGCAGCCGGGCGTGCCGGCCATTGATGGACATCAGGAAGATAGATCGTGCCGCGCCATCGTCCAGTAGGGACGAAAAATACTCTCAGCCGCCCGCCGCCTCGGCCAGGGCATTCGTGACGATCCCCGGCGTCAGCAGCTCCGGCAGAGCCAACCCGTCCGGCGCTCCCGGTCCATAGACCGCATTGAACGGAATGCCATAGCGACCGAAGCTGGCCAGATAGTCCGATACAGCGGGGTTTGGACTGGTCCAGTCCGCCCGCATGGCAGTAACCGAACCATCGGCCAGAATATCCACAATCGGCGAACGATCGAGAACTGTTGCCTTGTTGACCTGACAGGTGATGCACCAGTCGGCCGTGACGTCCACCAGGACCAACTTGCCTTCGGCCACCAGGAAGCGGATTTCAACCAGATCCAGTGATTGCCACGTGGCCGCTGTCAGCACACCTGTGGGCGGCGCGGCCGGCCGGGACTCGACGGTCGGTGCCGCAAAGGCCCCGGCCAAACCAATGGCGGCGACGGCCACGGCCGCCAGGCGCAGACCCCGGCCTTTGTCCCGCCCGGCAAACCAGCGCCAGAGCGCGAGACCGCCGACCATGACCATAAGAGAGCTCGTCACAACGATGGCCGCTAGCGGACCCGCCTGTGCCTGCAGCACACTGAGCAGCCACGCCGCCGTGACGGCCAGGGCCACAGCCATGATGCGCCGCAACCATACCATCCACGCGCCCGGTTTGGGCAGAGCTGTCACCAGCCGTGGCAGGGCCGCCACCAGCAGATACGGAGTGGCCAGGCCGAGGCCCATGGCGAAGAACGTCGGGAAGATGGTGGCGGCGCCGCCGCTCAAGGCAAATCCGAGAGCGGTGCCGACAAAGGGCGCCGAGCACGGCGTCGCCAGCAAGGTGGCGAAAGCGCCGGTGGCCGTATCACCGACCAGCCCCGGCTTGCCACCGGCCCGCGCCATGGCGCCGGACATGCCGCCCGGCAGACGGATTTCGAACAGCCCCCAGAGATTGGCGGCGAACAGCGTGACGATGACCGCCATGGCAATCAGAAACAGCGGCTGCTGAAACTGAATCCCCCAGCCAACCGCCAGCCCGGCCTGGCGCAGGCCAAGGGCAAGACCGGCCAACGCCAGAAAGGACAGGACAATGCCGGCCGCCGTTGCCAGGAAAGAGGCTCTCACCTCCGCCCCTGACCCGCCGCCGTGGCGCGCCACCCCGGCAACCTTGATGGACAGGACCGGCAGGACGCACGGCATGAGATTGAGAATGAGGCCACCGAGGAAGGCGATGGCCAGCAGACCGATGCCGGGCAATGCAGTGGCCAGTGAGGCGCCGGCGAAGGCCACCGGAGTCGCCGCCAGCACCACCTGGCGTTCGGTTTCCACCGCCCGACCGCCATCGGTCATGGTCACAAACAGGGTGGCGTCGTCCGCCAGGGCGCCGGCGGGCAGGTCCAGCTCCAGCAGGGCCGAGCGGCGACCCTCGCCAAAGCGGATGTCAGGCCGGCTGAAGACCGGCCGGGCCAGTCCCTCAACAAACAGGTCCGGCGCCACCAGCGGCGTTGCCGATCGCACGACCGCCTGCAACCGCAGTGCGCCCGCTGCCTCTACCGCCTGCAGCACATCGACCGTCAGGCCGGCGTTTTCCGGCGGCACCGGCAGCCGCGCCTCGGCCCGGCCAATGTCACGGAATGCCACACCGGGATCGGCCGGCGCCGCGGGTAGGTGAAGGGACAGGCTGGCGCTACGCGGGATGCATACCTCGTCACAGGCCAGATAGCGCACGTCCGCCGCCAGAGTGACGGCATCGCCAATTGTGAGCGGCCGCACCCGAAGCGGAAACACCACCGCGTCCTTATAGCCCAGGGTCTCCAGTCCAAGGACCGAGAAGCGCTCCGGCGCCGGCCAATGAAAGGCGACAGTCTCCACATTGCGCGACGCGGACCAGTCCGGCTGCGGCGGAAAGCCCGCATCGCCCGGTGTGCGCCAATAGGTCTTCCAGCCGCTGGCCAGTTCAAATTGCAGGCCAAAGCGCAGCTCTTGCGCCGCACCCGTACCGGTTACGGCGGACACCAGACGAACGCGACTTTCGTCAAAGCTGACCCATGGGCCGACCGCCGGCGCGCTGTCAGCCGATGTGGCGGCCGGCCATGGCGCCACTGGCGCCAGGCCGCCTATGCCGGTCTGCTCGCCGGCTTGCGCGCTGTCCTGTGCCACCGCAGGGTAGGCGACGGATACGGACACGAGCAACGCCAGCGCCGCCCCGGCCACCCAGCGAACCAGGCATATGGAGAGTTTGTTTACCATCGTCCTATAGTCTATCAGTCAGGATGTGGAGTCAGGAGATCAGTTCTCCGTTAGTCGTTCGCGAGCGAACCGTCGGGCCCGCCGCAGCGGGCACCGGAAAGGCCTTGTACCGACGCCATAGCGAAGGGAGGTCCCCATGCCGGATTCACGCAATAGCCAGGCCGAGCCTGGCTGGTTAGTCGGCCAGCTTCTGGTGGCCATGCCCCAGATGGGCGACCCCCGTTTTGAACGCACCGTGATCTACATGTGCGCGCACACCAAGGATGGCGCCATGGGCGTTGTGGTCAACCGCCTGCTGGAAGACCTCACATTCCGCGATTTGCTGAAACAGCTCGATGTTGACAGTGGCGCCATCAATGACCAGATCCGGGTCCACTTCGGCGGACCCGTCGAGTCCGGTCGCGGCTTCGTGCTGCACAGCGACGACTTTGTACAGGACAGCTCGATGGTCGTCGGCACCGGCATTGCCATGACCGCGACGCTGGACATCCTGCGGGCTATCGCCACCGGTGCTGGTCCACGTCAGCACCTGCTGGCGCTCGGCTACGCCGGCTGGGGGCCGGGACAACTGGAATCGGAACTGCAGGCCAATGGCTGGCTGACAGTGCCAGCCGACGCCAGCCTGGTCTTCAACGCCGATGATGATCGCAAGTGGACCGCGGCCCTGGCCACGCTCGGCATTTCGCCCTCCGCCCTGTCCGGCGAGGCGGGCCACGCCTGAGACCTGCCGGTGGCCGCTCAGGCCATTATCACTTTGCCTGGCGGACGGGGATCATCGGCCAGCAATGCGAACAGGCGATGGTCGGCCCACGCACCATTGATCCGCAAATAGCGTCGCGCAAACCCCTCTTCCCTGAAGCCGCACTTCAGCAGCAGGCCGGCGCTGGCCTCATTGTCCGGCAGGCACGCCGCTTCCAGCCGGTGCAGGGCCAGCCGGTCGAAGCTGTAGTGGATGACCGCGGCCAGGGCCCGTGACATGTGACCGTTGCGGGCCTGGGCGGCACCGACCCAATAGCCGAGGCTTGCTGTCTGGGCGACACCGCGACGGACGTTGGAAACATTGATGCCACCGATGATCGCGTCATCCTCCACCCGGAACAGGAAGAAGCTGTAGGCAAGGTCATCGCGCCAGTCCTGCGTCTGCTGGCGCAGGCGGCGACGAAAATAGTCACGACTGAGCGCGTCCGCCGGCCATGTGGGCTCCCACGGCATAAGAAAGGCGCGCGACCCATTGCGCAGTTCTGCCCAGGCCGACCAGTCACGATCATGCGGCGGTCGGATATAGGTGTGACCACATACCAGACGCAGATCCGGCATCGCCGGCGCCGGGCTGCGAATCAGGCGAAGCACGACGCTGCTCCCATCCGCTCGCGGATCTGGTCATAGGGCTCAAGCCCACCGATTCGCCCGAGTGCGGCAAACGTCATGGGCTGCGCCACCGTCCGCCGGGCAACCCGCAAGATGTCATCCCTGGTCACCGCCGCCAGGCGCCCCAGCATGTCATCCTTGCTCAGCACGTGGCCAAAGGTCAGCACATGTCCGGCCAGGCGGTCAGCCCGCCCGCCCGGTCCTTCCAGACTCATCAGCAGGCCGGCCCGCGCCTGCACCCGGGCCCGCTCGACCTCCGCGTCGCCCAAATCATCCAGACTTCGCCGCACACTGTCGGCCAGTGCCGGAATCAACCGCGGCAGATCGGCGGCGTCGGTTCCCGCGTGGATCGACAGCATACCGCAGTCGGAATAGGCCGAATGGTGACTGGAAATAGCGTAAACCAGGCCCAGTTCCTCGCGGATTTCCTGGAACAGACGGGATGACATGCCGCCGCCCAGCAGCGCGGCATACAGACCAAGCGCCACCCGGTCCGGGTCGCGGGCCGCAAGGCCGGGAAAGCCAATAGCAAGCTGCACCTGCTCCAGCGCATCGTCCTGACGGAAGTTCCCGCCGGTGTAGTGCGCGCGCGTCGACGGCGATGGCCGGGCGGACGGCATGGCGCCGATGGTGCGTTCGACAGAGCGGCGGAACGCCTCATGGTCGATACGACCCGACGCCGCGACAACTGAAACATCGGCGCCATAATGTTGCGCTACAAAGCCAGCGACGGCCGACCTGTCCAACGCCGACACGCTGGCGCTGCTGCCCAGGATCGGCCAGCCGAAGGACTGTCCGGCGAACGCCGCCTGGTGAAAATGATCGCCGATAATGTCGTCCGGCGTGTCGGCAACCTGTGCAATCTCCTGCAGTACGACCGTGCGCTCCACCATCAGATCGGCTTCCGTCAGGCGGCTGTGACAGACCATGTCGCCAATCAGATCAAGCGCCAGGTCCACATCGTCGCGCAGGATACGCGCCTGAAAAGAGGTGTGCTCACGGGATGTATAGGCGTCCAGCGATCCGCCGACCGCCTCGATCTGTTCGGCGATATCGCGGGCGGTGCGCCGCTCCGTACCCTTGAACACCATATGCTCCACAAGATGGGCAACACCGCAAACATCCGCCGTTTCGTCACGGGTACCGCGGCCGATCCATAGTCCAAGCGCCACGGAATCGACGCTGTCCAGGTGATCGGTAGCCACCACCAGACCATTATCGAGGCGCGAAACCTCAATGGATTCCGACGCGCCGGTCATGCCGCCCGGCTGCAGCCGAGTGTGCTGCGGATATACCGGCGCAGCCGGTCCACATCATTGGCCAGGCTGTCGCAGGTCTCGGCCCGCTCAAAAAGATCGGCCAGACGCGGCGGTAGCGACGGGCGCACACCGGTCGCCTTCTCTACCGCATCGGGAAATTTGGCCGGGTGGGCCGTGGCCAGACACACAACCGGAATGTCCGCCGCCGGGCGGCAGGCAAGACCGGCGGCCAGCCCGACCGCCGTGTGCGGATCGAGCAAGATGCCGCTCTTATCATGAACCCGACGGATCGTGGCCAGAGTCTCTTCGTCGCTGACACGCGCGCCGGAAAATTCACGGCGGATCGCCTCGAAGCGGTCGGCAGAGACGTCGAGCCGGCCATCGGTGCGAAACTGTTTCATGGTCACATCGACCGCCGTACCGTCGCGATCCAGCGTTTCAAACAGCAGGCGCTCAAAATTGCTCGACACCTGAATGTCCATACTGGGGCTGAGACTGGGCTCGACCGGCCGCGTCTCCATTCTTCCCTGACTTGTCAGAAAGCGCGCCAGGATGTCATTACGGTTGCTGCCGATGATCAACCTGTTCACCGGCAAACCCATGTGCGCCGCTACGTGGCCGGCATAGACATTGCCGAAATTACCGGTAGGCACGGCGAAGGCAACGGGCCGGTCCGGCGCGCCGAGAGCAAGGCCGGCCCAGACGTAGTAGACGATCTGGGCCATGATCCGGGCCCAGTTAATGGAATTGACGGCGCTCAGGCCAACCTCGTCCGCGAACGCCAGGTCGGCGAACAGCGCTTTGACCAGGTCCTGGCAATCGTCGAAGGTTCCGTCGATGGCGATGTTGTGGACATTGGGCGCGTCAACGGTGGTCATTTGCCGTCGCTGCACCTCGCTGACCCGGCCCTTGGGGTGCAGCACAAAAATATCGATGGCCGCGCGATCACGGCACGCCTCGATGGCCGCCGACCCCGTATCGCCGGAAGTCGCCGTGACGATGGTGATGCGTCGGCCACGTTCCGCCAGCACATGGTCGAACAGGCGCCCCACCAGTTGCAGCGCATAGTCCTTGAAGGCAAGCGTCGGGCCGTGAAACAGCTCCATCAGCCAGAGATTGGCATCGAGCTGCACCAGCGGCGCCACCGCCGGGTGGCCGAACTCCGCTACGGCCTCATCAACGATTCTCTCCAGCGTCGCCGGGGCAATGGCCGTGCCGACAAAGGGCGTCATGACGGCCTTCGCCAGGGCGCCATAGGACAGGCCGCGCCAGTGGGAAATCTGGCTGGCATTAAGGCGCGGCCAGGATTCAGGCAGGTAGAGACCGCCGTCACGGGCGAGACCGGCCAGCAATACCTCGGAGAAATCCAGAACCGGAGCCTGGCCCCGGGTGCTCACATAGCGCAAATCGGTCCTCCTGGGCGCGCGACCCCGGCCACGCACAGCCCCTCTCTTAGCGCTATCCGCCGGGGTGGTCCATCCACCGGGACATGCGGCTGGCCGCCGGCCGCCATGCTCAGGCAGCGCCGCCGCGGCGGCGGCGAATGATCGAGATCACGGTCATAACCAGGGTGGTCAAGGCCAGGCCAAACCAGGTCAGCGCATAGCCAAGATGATTGTTGGGCAGGGACGGGTCGACCGCGACGCGCCGGGCCAGAACGCCGGGGGCGCCGCCATCGGCCAGCAGGACACCTGGTAGAAGGGTGGTCCGTGTCGCCGCCGCCATGGCCGTGGTGTCCACATGATACCAGATGCCCGCGTCCGGCTGATTGTCGGGCCGGAACTGGCGGGCCAGGCCGGTCGCCGGCCGCAGGACCCGATAGCGTCCATCGACCAGAACCAGCCCGTCCGGCGGCGGCGGAACGGCAATGCTGTCGGTTGTCCGCGTCCCCTGCGCCAGCCAGCCGCGCTCCACCAGAATCGCGCGCCCATCGGCCATAACCAGTGGCGTCAGAACGCGGACACCGAGCTGACCGCCCAGCACCTGACCGTGCAACAGAAGGTCCGCACTCTGCAGGTAGCGACCGCTGGCGGTGGCCGGATGAAAATCCGCCGCCGTGACCTGCAGGGCGGCCAGACGCTCCACCGGCAGCGGCGCGGCGGCAAGGACCGCCGCACGGTCGGCGATCACCTCCTGCTTCCAGGCCAGACGCTGCACCTGCCATAGACCAAGCGCCACAAACAGCACCATGGCGATGGCCATGAAGGCGATAAATCCAGCGAACCGCCCCACGCCGTTCAGGCCCGGCGCTGGTGCGCGACCGGCCTGTCGGCGGCGTGCGCCAGACGGCGGCTAGTGATAAATGCCGCCAGCGTTGCCCCACCAATAAACGCAGACGAAGAGGAAGAGCCAGACCACATCAACGAAGTGCCAGTACCACGCGGCGGCCTCGAAGCCCACGTGCTGGTCCGGCTTGAAATGGCCGGCCTTGGCCCGGAACAGACAGACGCCAAGGAAGATGGTGCCCACCAGCACATGAAAGCCATGAAAGCCGGTCGCCATGTAGAAGACCGAGGCATAGATGCCATCTGTGAAGCCGAAGGGCGCTACCCCGTATTCAAAAACCTGCAAGGCAGTGAAGGTCATGCCCAGCACGACGGTCAGCACCAGCGCCTGCACGGCAGAGCGCTGATGCCCCTCCAGAATGGCGTGGTGGGCCCAGGTCACCGTCACGCCGGAGGTAAGCAGGATCAGCGTATTGAGGAAGGGTATGTCGAAGGCGCGGAAGACCGTCATCCCTTCCGGCGGCCACACCCCGCCAATCGCCTCTGTGGGGAACAGGCTGGCGCCGAAGAAGGCCCAGAAAAAGGCGGAGAAAAACATGACCTCAGAGGCGATAAACAGCGCCATGCCATAGCGCAGGCCGATCTGCACCACCTTGGTGTGCAAGCGGCGGAAGGTCGCCTCTTCCACCACATCGCGCCACCACACGATCATGGTTGCGGCGACCAGCAAGCCGCCGATTATCAACAACCAGAAGGCGCCGGTGTGCATGAACACCACCAGCCCGGCAGCGGTCAGGCCGGCCGCCAGCGCGCCGACCAGCGGCCACGGGCTCGGCTCTACCAAATGGTAGGGATGCTTGCGCCCTGTGGATTCGTAGGAAAGCTCGGCGTGGTCCATGTCTCTCGTCCCTCGTTTGGGCGTCAGTTCGTGATTGCGACTGTTGCCTGGTCCGTCGTCCGGACGCGGGCAACATCGGCAGGGGATGGCTGGCCATCCGGCGGGCCCAGATCTTCAGCCAGAAAGAATGTGTAGGACAGGGTGATGGTGGTCACATCGTAGGTGCGGTTGTCGTCGGCGATGGCCGGATCGACAAAGAACACCACCGGCATTTCCGCCTCCTGACCAGGCTCCAACCGCTGTTCGCTGAAACAGAAGCACTGCACCTTGTTGAAATAGAGCCCTGCCTTGGCCGGCGCTACATTAAAGGCGGCTGTGCCGATCAGTGTATGGTCAGAGGTATTGCGCACGCGGTAGGCGACCAGCCGCGATTCGCCGAGTCGCAAATGGACCGGCGCATCCGGCGTTTCAAAGGTCCAGGCCAGTTCCGGATCCACGTCCGCATTGAAGCGCACGGTAACCACCGGCCCATCGCCGGTCGGCGCCGCCGGCGCCGCATCGGCCCGTTGCGGTGTGCCGCCAAAGCCGGTCAGACGACAGAACGCATTATAGGCCGGCACTGCGGCGAAGGACGCGCCGACCATGGCGAAGGCGACGCCCAGCAGCAGCACCATCAGGCGCCGGTTCGCAGGCAAGGAGCGGCGACCGGTCATCGCTCAGGCCATCTTGACCATGCCGGCCACATAAAGGCCGACAACGATCAAAACCAGGACCGCCAGCACACGCCGGTTGCGGCGGCGAAGCCGCACCGCGTCGTCCCGATCAGACTCTGACGACGCGGTCCTGGCCATCATGCCACCCCCCCGGAAACCAGCGACTCGGCCATCAGAATGGCGAAGATCAGGAACAGATACAGGATCGAAAAGCCAAACAGCCGTCGGGCATGGCCCGCATCATCGGTCCGCCAGATACGCCACGCCGCCCGGATAAACATGAGATTGAGCACTACGGCGCTGGCCCCATAGAACCAGCCAGCGCCCAGCGCCAGCGGCGCAAGGCTGGCCGGGGCCAGAAGCACGGCATAGAGCATGATCTGCCGGCGGGTGGCCTGACGCCCCCGGACAACCGGCATCATGGGCACCCCGGCCCGCTCATAGTCGCCGGACCGGACCAGAGCCAGTGCCCAGAAATGCGGCGGCGTCCAGAGGAAAATGATGGCAAACAGAGCCAGTGGCATCAGCCCGATAGCGCCGGTGGCAGCGGCCCAGCCGATCACCGGCGGCAGGGCGCCGGCAGCGCCGCCGATGACGATATTCTGTGGTGTGCGGCGCTTCAGCCACATGGTGTAGACGAGAACATAGAACAGCACCGTAACCGCCAGCAGGGCGGCCGCCAGTCCGTTGACCGTAATGGCCATGACCGCAACGGCGCCGGCTGCCAGGACAGACCCCAGAACCAGTGCTTCGGCCGCGCTCACCCGGCCGGCCGGCAGGGGGCGGTTGCGGGTCCGCGCCATTACCGAATCAATGTCGCGGTCGTACCACATGTTCAGCGCGCCGGCCGCCCCGGCTCCGATGGCGATACAGGCGATGGCGATCAGGGCCGTGTACGGCGCAACGGTGCCCGGCGCCGCCACCAGCCCGACAAGACCGGTGAACACCACCAGCGACATGACCCGCGGTTTCAGCAACCGGCCATAGTCCATAAGCCGCCGACCGATAGCCAATGGCACCGACCACAGCCCGCCATCCCGGGCGGCCGGCAGACCGGTGTCAAACGCGCCGCTCATGGCTGGGCTGCCAAAGCCGGAAAGGAAGACAGGGGTGTCACGGCGATCATGACCTCCGTGCGCCTAGCGGACGCGTGGCAGTTCCTCAAACTGATGGAACGGGGGCGGCGACGGCAGGGTCCATTCCAGAGTGGTCGCGCCGGCCCCCCACGGATTGCCCTGCGCCTTGCGGCCCGCAGCAAAAGCATGAACCAGCATGGCGAGGAAGACGACCGTCGACAGGGCCGAAAGATAGGCTCCCCATGACGACACCTCGTTCCACCCGGCGTAAGCGTCGGGATAGTCCGGGATACGTCGCGGCATACCGGCGAGACCCAGGAAGTGCTGCGGGAAGAAGGCCACATTGACGCCAATGAAGAACAGCCAGAAATGCAGCTTGCCAAGCATCTCGCTGTAGGTCCGGCCGGTCATCTTCGGGAACCAGTAATAGAACCCGGCGAAAATACCGAACACCGCGCCCATGCTGAGCACATAGTGGAAGTGGGCAACCACATAGTAGGTGTCGTGCATGGCATGGTCGATCCCGGCATTGGCCAGAACGACACCGGTCACACCGCCGATGGTAAACAGGATGATGAAGCCGAGTGCAAACAGCATCGGCGTCGTAAAGCGCATGGAGCCGCCCCACATGGTGGCGATCCAACTGAAGATCTTGATGCCCGTCGGCACCGCAATAACCATGGTGGCGGCGACGAAATAGGCCTTGGTGTCCACATCCAGACCGACCGTGAACATGTGGTGGGCCCAGACGATGAAGCCGATGGCCCCGATGGCGACCATGGCATAAGCCATGCCCAGATAACCAAACACGGGCTTGCGGGCAAAAGTGGAGATCACCTGGCTGACGATGCCAAAGGCCGGAAGGATCATGATGTAGACCTCCGGGTGGCCGAAGAACCAGAACAGGTGCTGAAACAGCAGTGGATCCCCGCCGCCGGCCGGATCAAAGAACGACGTGCCGAAATTGCGATCCGTCAGCAGCATGGTGATGGCGCCGGCCAGCACGGGCAGGGCCAGCAACAGCAGAAAGGCGGTGACCAGAATCGACCAGCAGAACAACGGCATACGATGCAGGGTCAGGCCCGGCGCGCGCATGTTGAAGATGGTCGTGATGAAGTTGATGGCGCCCAGAATGGATGAGGCGCCACCCAGATGCAGGGCGAAAATCGCCAGGTCCACCGACGGCCCGGGATGAGATCCTGCGGCCGACAGAGGCGGGTAGACCGTCCAGCCGGTACCGGCGCCCTGGCCGATAAAGGGCGAGACGATCAGCAGCGCGAACGCCGCCACCAGCAGCCAGAAGCTGATATTGTTGAGGCGCGGAAAGGCCATATCCGGCGCGCCTATCATCAACGGCACGATCCAGTTGCCGAAACCGCCGATCAGGGCCGGCATGACCAGAAAGAAGACCATGATCAGGCCGTGCGCCGTGATCCACACGTTCCACACCTGGCCGTCCGCCGCCAAATCCAGTCCCGGCGACTGCAACTCCGCCCGCATCAGGACCGAGAACAGGGCGCCGATAATGCCGGCGACCAGCGAGAACACGATATACAGAGTCCCGATGTCTTTGTGGTTGGTCGAGAACAGCCAGCGCCGCAGGAAAGGCGGCTTGTGGTCGTGGTGATCGTCGTGATCGCCGACGGCGGAGGAATAGGTCATGGCGAGTCCTCGTTGGCCTGAAGGCTAGTTGTTGCTGGCGAGACGAACGGCGGCGTCCGTATCGGCATCGTCGGGAAGGGATTCCGCGGGCAGCAGCCGCGCCTGGGTCTCCGCCACCCACGCATCAAACGCCGCCGGACTGACGGCCTCCACGGTAATCGGCATATAGCCGTGGCGCACCCCGCACAGCTCCGAACACTGGCCATAGTAAAGGCCAGGCTCAGTGACCTGGAACCAGGTTTCATTGAGCCGTCCGGGCACCGCGTCGATTTTGACGCCAAAGGCGGGAACCGCCCACGCATGCAGGACGTCGCTGGCGGTCACCTGCAGACGCACCACGGCGCCGACCGGCACCACAATGTGATTGTCGGTCGCCAGCAAACGTGGCTGACCCGGCTGCAGATCCTCGTCCTCCACCAGGAAAGCGTCAAAGGCGAAGGCGCCGTGATCGGGATACTCATACGACCAGTACCACTGGTGGCCGGTAGCCTTCACCGTCATGTCCGCTTCGGGAATGATGTCGGACTGAAACAGCAGGCGGAAAGACGGGATGGCGATAACCAGCAGGATCAGCACCGGCACCGCCGTCCACAGGATTTCCAGCACCGTGTTGTGGCTGGTCCGCGTCGGCTCGCGATTGGTCCGGCTGTTGTAGCGGATCACCACATAGAGCATGAGCAGCGCCACAAACGCGGTAATCACGCTGATGATCACCAGCAGAAGATTGTGAAAGCTGACAACGCTCTCCATCAATGGCGTCGCCGCCTCCTGAAAGCCGAGCTGCCAGGGATGCGGCTGAGCCGCGCTGGCCGCGCCCGGTGCCAGGACCAGCCCTGCCAACCCGGCAAGTGCGGTCAAACCCGCCCAGCGGGCGCCTCGGAACTGCTTCATCCGTGTCATCTCTCGACCTGCCGGAGTTCGTGTCACTGCAACGTCAGAAATCACTCACAAAGAAAGAACCGCTCAGACCGTATGGTGCCGGGCTCCGAGGGTCCCTGATCGCCGCCCCTGCGGCGGGCGATACGGGCACGGGTATCCCACAGGACGGATGAATCGGCAACACTGTGGCCCTGTGCCGGGCCCGCTATGGGGGCCGCCACCGGGCTTCTTCCGGCGCGCCCACCCGGCACTGTGATAGCCAGCCGATGACTCGTGCCGGAATCTGTGACGTAATGTCGCAAGAACACCGGAGTTACGGGGCATCCGGCGGCTGCCGGCTGGCCGCCCGGCCGCGGCCGGCCTATGTCCTGTTTTGCCGATGTCCGGTTTTTGTATGTGACGTTGCCGAGAGACGAGATGAGGGATGCCTGACCATGAACCACCGCGCCACCACCGACGATCTGTTCTTCAACCAGGCGGGGCTCGACGAGGGCCGGGTGGAAAGCCGGCTGCATGACGCGCTGGCCGGTGCCGATGACGGCGAGCTGTTCCTGGAGTATAGCCAGTCCGAAGCGGTGTCCCTCGATGACGGCCGCATTAAAAGCGCCAGTTTCGATACATCCGTCGGTTTTGGCTTGCGCGCGCTGGCGGGAGAGGCCACCGGCTATGCCCATAGCAGTGAGCTGAGCGACGCAGCGCTGCTGCGCGCCGCCGGCACGGTGCAGGCGGTGACCAGCGGTCATAGTGGCACGGTGGCCGAGTCGCCCGTCGGCACCAACCACTTCCTTTATACTGACGCCAACCCGCTGCCGGCCCTGCCCTTTGCCGACAAGGTGGCGTTGCTGGAAGCCATTGACGCCTATGCCCGCGGCAGGGATCCCCGGGTCCGTCAGGTCATGGCCTCGCTCGCCGGCAGCTGGCAGGCGGTGCAGATTCGTCGTGCCGGCGGTTCCGTCGCCGCCGATGTGCGACCTCTGGTGCGGCTCAATGTGACGGTGATGGTCGGCGATGGAGACCGCCAGGAGACCGGCAGCCACGGCGGCGGCGGCCGCGCCGCCTATGATTTCTGGATTCAGCCCGATCAGTGGCGCCACCAGGTGGACGAAGCCCTGCGCCAGGCCCTGACCAACCTGCAGTCGGTGGACGCACCGGCCGGCGACATGCCCGTGGTGCTTGGCCCCGGCTGGCCCGGCGTCCTGCTGCACGAGGCCGTGGGCCACGGTCTTGAAGGTGATTTCAACCGCAAAAAAACCTCGGCCTTCGCCGGCCTGATGGGGCAGCGGGTGGCGGCGCCGGGGGTGACGGTCATTGATGACGGAACGCTGGCCGACCGCCGCGGCTCGCTGACCATCGACGATGAAGGCACGCCGTCGAGCCAGACCGTGCTGATCGAGGACGGCATCCTCACCGGCTATATGCAGGACCGCCTGAATGCCCGCCTTATGGGCATGCGACCAACCGGCAACGGCCGGCGCGAAAGCTATGCCCACCACCCCATGCCGCGCATGACCAATACCTACATGCTGGCCGGCAGCCATGATCCGGCGGAGATCATCGCCAGCGTCAAGAACGGGCTCTATGCGGTGAATTTCGGCGGCGGCCAGGTGGATATCACCAACGGCAAGTTCACCTTCTCCTGTACGGAGGCCTATCGCATTCGTGACGGCAAGGTGGCCGAACCGGTCAAAGGCGCCACCCTCATCGGCAATGGTCCCGACGTCCTGACCCGCGTCAGTATGATCGGCAATGACATGAAGCTGGATGACGGGGTCGGCACCTGCGGCAAGGAAGGCCAGGGCGTGCCTGTTGGCGTTGGCCAGCCAACCCTCAAGGTGGACCGCCTGACGGTTGGCGGGACAGCCCTGGCGGCCTAGTCGCCGGACCCGGCGTCCGGTTGCGGCGCGACGCGGCGGACGAAACGAGCGTCCTCATCGCTTATGTAGATGTCCACCATGGCCCGGTAGATGTGCTCTACCAGGTCCGGGTCGCCGCCGGCCCGTGCAGCGTGCGCTCGCGCCTTTTCCACCACATCCTCAATACGCGGTCGATCCAAAACCAGATCGCGCCGCGGTTTTATGTGCGCCGCCTGCGCCACATAGGTCGCGCGCTCCACCAGCAGCGGCACAATCACCCGGTCCAGCCGGTCAATCTCGAATCGCACATCATCCATCGTGCGGCATTCAGCAGCGGTGTGGCGACGGTTCACAGCATCGGTCATGGCTAAAACGTTACCCGGTTAGGTCAGTAGGCGCAGTCCTGGTAGACGCGACGCATGTCGCCGGCCCACGGTCCGTTGAACTGCTCCAGCAGCCATTCGGCCGGACACTGGTCGGCATCAACCGCCTGCTGCAATGGCGCCAGGAAAATCGTCTCATTCTGATCGCTCTTGTTACGACGATTGCGCGCCTCCAGGCCTGATCTGGCGATCGCAATCACTTCGCGAGCCAGGTCGCGGACGCTGGTGTCGCGAATACGCGCATGCAGGGCCTGACGAGTCACATCGCTGCGCAGCGTGCCGCGTTCCGCCTCGGTCCAGTCCTTGCACAGGTCCCATGCGGCGGCCAGGGCGCTATCGTCATACAGCAGCCCGGTCCACAGCGCCGGCAGAGCGCACAGTCTCTCCCACGGGCCGCCGTCGGCGCCACGCATCTCGATATAGCGTTTGAGCCGCACCTCGGGAAAGACCGTGGTCGAATGGTCAACCCAGTCGCCCATGAAGGGGGTATCGCCCGGGCGGCCCGGCAGCTTGCCTTTGAGAAAATCGCGGAACGACTGGCCGGCCACGTCCAGATAGGCGCCGTCGCGGTAGACAAAGTACATCGGCACATCAAGCAGCCAGTCCACATAACGCTCAAAGCCGAACCCATCTTCAAACACTTCCGGCATCATGCCGCAGCGATCGGGATCAGTGTCGCTCCATACATGGCTGCGATAGCTCAGATAGTCCGTCGGCTTGCCCTCGACGAAAGGCGAATTGGCAAACAGGGCCGTCGCGATCGGTTGCAGCGCGAGACCGACCCGCAGCTTCTTCACCATGTCCGCCTCGCTGGAAAAGTCGAGGTTGGTCTGGACCGTGCAGGTGCGGGTCATCATGTCGATACCGAGATTGCCGCGCTTGGGCATATAGTCGCGCATGATGCGGTAGCGGCCCTTGGGCATCCACTGGGTTTCCTCGCGCGTCCACAGCGGCCTGAACCCGGTGCCCAGCATGCCGATTCCCAGCTCCTCCCCCACCACCTTTACCTGGTGCAGGTGGGTGTGCACTTCGTCACAGGTCTCATGCAGGGTTTCCAGTGGCGCGCCCGACAGCTCGAACTGGCCACCAGGTTCCAGCGTGATGGAACAGCCCTTGCGGGTCAGGCCGATAGGCCGACCATTCTCGATGATGGGCTCCCAGCCAAAACGGGTCAGTCCTTCGAGCAGAGCGCGGATGCCGCTTTGCCCGTCATAAGGCATGGGACGCAGATCGCTCCAGGTGAAGCCGAACTTCTCGTGCTCCGTACCAATACGCCATTCCGCCTTCGGCTTCGCGCCGGCGGCGAAATACTCGATCATCTGCGCCTTGCTGGTGATCGGCTCGCCCGGCCCGGAAGGTGGTGCAGCCATGTCAGTCTCCTCGTGAATAGCGTGCGTCAGCCAACCGGGTAGCGGACAAATACCGCGGCGCTAGGAAAGCATTACCCAGCCGGCCGGCCGCCGGTCTGCCAGTCTCCAACTATGGCCTGAACGCAAGTCAGGGCGGCAATGGCGGCGGTTTCCGCCTTCAGAATCCTCGGGCCCAGACCCGCCCGGATAACAAACGGCAGATTGGCCAGATGGTCAAGCTCGTCGGGCGCGAAGCCGCCCTCCGGCCCCACCAGAATAGCCAATTCCGCTGGTTTGTGGCGGACCAACCCGGCCAGCACGCTGGCCATGTCCGCGCCGCCACCGGTTTCATCGCACCACAGGAGAGGGTGGTCCGCCGGCCATTCGGCAAGGGCCCGGTCTAAAGCGGCCGCTGGCCGTATCTGCGGTACGCTCAGACGATTCGATTGCTCCGCCGCTTCCCGGGCGATGGCCCGCAGGCGGTCTTCACGAAGCGTACCTGGCCGGGTGAAGCGGGTCGATACCGGTTGCAGGACGGCGGCGCCAAGCTCCGTTGCCTTTTCGACGGTCAGTTCCACCCGCTCGCGGCGAACCGGCGCAAAGAAGAGCCACGGACCGCCATCGCTGGCGGGCGAGCGTACGCACTGGTCGCAACGAACGATCGCCCTGTCGCGTGACAGGACGACGATCTCTGCCCCCCACTCACCGTGCGCTTCATTGAACAGACGCACCTGATCGCCCGCCGCCAAACGCATCACATTGCGCAGAAAGTGCCCCTGACCAGGGTCCAGTGCCACCTCCGCTCCGCCAACCAGCATCTCGGGACAATACAGCCGTCGGGCTGTGCCGGTTGTGGACGGCGAATGGTGTCTACCGCGTGCTGCCATCACGGCCTCCTGTCGTCGGGCGGCTTGCCCCCTGCGCGCCCTCGCCGCACATTAGCCCCATGTCAGCCGACAAGAAGACCCCCGACGCGACAGCCGCACGGTCGCTGCCGGCGGATAGCGCCGCCGATCACTCCGATATCGTGCGCCATAGCCTGCTGATTCGTCTGACCCCGGCTGGCCTTCATCCATGGCTGGTGCTGGCCCGCCTTGACCGTCCCATAGGCATTTGGTTGCTCTATATCCCCTGTTTGTGGGGCATCGGTCTGGCTGGCATCGCCCTGCCAGGCGGCCTCGACCTGGGCAGCGCGCTTCGTCTGGCCCTGTTGCTTGCGGTGGGCGCCATGGTCATGCGCAGCGCCGGCTGCACCTTCAACGATATCGTTGACCGCCACATTGACCGCCGCGTCGCGCGTACCGCCGACCGCCCCGTCGCCAGCGGCCGCATCAGCGTTCCCGCCGCCGTCGTATTTCTTGGATTGCAGCTGGCGGCCGGGCTGGCCGTCCTGGTGTCCCTGCCGGCCAGCGCAATCTGGGTCGGGCTTGGCGCTGTGCCGTTGGTCTTTCTCTACCCGCTGATGAAGCGCATCACATACTGGCCCCAGGCCTTTCTTGGACTCACCTTTAACTGGGGTGTGTTGGTAGGCTGGGCCGCTGTGGCAGGCCTGCCTGGGACGGACCTGCCGGGGATGGCGGTCCTGGCCCTGTATGGCGGCGCCATCGCCTGGACCATCGGCTACGACACGATCTACGCCTATCAGGACCGTGAGGACGACGCCCTGATCGGCGTCAAATCCACGGCTCTGCTGTTCGGTCAGGCGACGCGCCGGTGGCTGTATCTGCTCTACGCCACAGCGGTCGGCGGATTTTCCCTGGCCGCCTGGCTGGCCGGCGCCGGACTGGCCACCTATGGCGGCATCACCGCCATGGGGTTGCTGCTGCTGCGCCAGGCCGCAGCCGTCGATCTTGAGTCAGCGACGAGCTGCCGTGCCATGTTCCTGGCCAATCGTCTGGCCGGCCTCGCCCTCGCCGCCGGTTTGTGGCTCGACTGGATGGCCGCCTAGGTCTCACCGGTGACCATGTGGCGTTCAAACAGATGGCCACCGGCGAAGGCGATGGCGCCCTCACGCAACCGCTCCGTCATGGAATGCCGCCATGGCCCATCGTCCAGCAGACGGGCGATGAATTGATCGGTGTCACGGCCCGGCGCCAGACGCGCCGCGACGACATCCAGCATCTCGCCCTGACTCAATGCCGGCAAGGTGCGCCGTTCCGCCGTCACCGCCCGCAGCGCCACCGCACAGCCGTCACCGGTCCCGACCCCGGCCCCGACGTGGTGAAGACCGGCCGGCGCCGGCACCAGGCCGTGCAGCGGCACATAGGTCCACGCCGCATCAAGCCGGACGCCATCCAGCAACGTCAGGCGCAGTGGCGACAGCCGGCCGAAGCCATAGTGGTCGCCAACCGATTCGGTCTGGTGCATGCGCTCCAACTGCGCCGCATCCAGCCACAGCACACTAACCTGAACGCGTGTGCCCGGACGGTATTGCAGCCCCGCCGGCACCGACCCGTAGTGGGCGAAATGGGCCACATAGGCGGTGTCGAAATCCTCCAGCCAGGCCCGCGTGACGGCCATCACGGTCGGTCCCGGACATGCCCCGTACTTCTGCTTCAACCGCTCAGGCGAGCGGTTGGACCCATAGCCGATGAGGGGAAGCCGTGGCGAACGATCCGCTACGCCCAGATGGTCCAGCACCTCGCCGACTGGCCGCCAACCGTCGCCAAACCGAACCTGGCTGTCCTGCATGGGGTTGCTGCCAGCGGCGCGCAGCGGCAGTGCCGTGCCGTCCGCATAGAGGAAATCCTCTTGCGGAATGGCGAAAGGATAGGCTCTGGCGTGAGCATGGCGCTGTGTCATGGCCGGCAAGTGTAGCCGGTCTCCGGCCATCACCACAGGGACGCACCGCGATACCCTGCAGAGACGGGAAAACCACGGGCCCGCACGGCCGGCAGCCACGGCGGTGGTCAAACCATGACGGCGGTCTCCGGCCTTGCTAGAGTGGCCGGGCCATGGCTGCCATCCCGCCCGACCCCCTATCCATCCTCGACGACCTTGTCCGCCGGGCCCGGGCGCACGGCGCCGACGCCGCCGATGGAGTGGCGGTGCGGGGCGTCTCGCTGTCGCACAATCAACGACTCGGCCAGACCGACGGGGTAGAGCGCAGCGAAGGAGAGGATATCGGCCTGCGCGTCTTTGTCGGCCAGCGCCAGGCCATTGTCTCCGGCAGCGATACCGCGCCTGCTGCCCTTGATCTGCTGGCGGAGCGCGCCGTCCTCATGGCGCGGGTCGTGCCGGAAGACGCCTTTTGCGGCCTGGCCCCGGCCGCGGATCTGGCGCAGGAAATCCCCGACCTCGATCTGGATGATCCGGCGGAGCCTGCGCCGCAGGACCTGGCCGGGCTCGCCGCCGCCCTGGAGGACGCCGCCCGCGCCGTGCCGGGGATCACCAACTCCGAAGGGGCGTCGGCGTCGTGGGGCCGCACCACCGTCGCTCTGGTCACCTCCAATGGCTTTGCGCAGTCCTATGCATCGTCGCATCGCAGCCTCGGTGTCTCCGTACTGGCCGGCGAAGGCACCAGCATGGAAGCGGACTATGACTACGCCACCAGCATTTTCGCCGACGACTTGCCCGACCCTGCGAAACTCGGCCGACGGGCCGGCGAACGCACCGTGCGACGGCTGGGGGCTGAGCGCATTCCCTCTACCAGCCTGCCGGTTATTTTTGAGCCACGTATCGCCGGCGGATTTCTCAGCAGCCTGGCGGGCGCCATCACCGGTCCGGCGGTGGCCCGCGGCACCAGCTTCCTGAAGGACAGCCTCGGCAAGTTGATTTTTGCCGATGGCGTCAATGTGATTGACGACCCACTACGCCGACGTGGTCTGCGGTCGCGCGCCTTTGATGGAGAGGGGCTGCCACCGCACCGCCGCGCCGTCATCGCCGACGGGCAGTTGACCACCTGGCTGCTGGATCTCCGTTCGGCCCGCCAGCTCGGCCTGACCAGCACCGGTCACGCCAGTCGCGGCACATCCGGTCCACCCTCGCCGTCGCCGTCAAACCTTTATATGGAGGCGGGATCGCGCTCGCCCGAGGAGATGATCGGCGAAACCAGGTACGGCCTCTATGTCACCAGCCTCATGGGACAGGGCGTCAATATGGTGACTGGCGACTATAGTCGCGGCGCTACCGGTATACTGATCGAGAACGGCCAGCTTACGAAACCTGTGACAGAAGTCACCATCGCCGGCAATCTCAAGGACATGCTGCGTCGCCTGGAACCGGCAAGCGATCTGGTTTTCCGTTATGGCATCGACTCGCCGACCGTGCGCATTGATGGCATGTCCCTGGCCGGGAGCTAGGGAATCCGCCAAATTCGTGGCCCGGCGAGGCACGTTGCCCGGCCGACGAAAGGCCCCTAGTCTGCGCGCCTTGACCCGAAGCCTCAGTGAAAACCGGATTCCAAATCATACGTCATGCGGTTCTTCTTGCGGAATATCTTCCCCTTCTTCATCGGCCCGCTGGTCGTACTGGCGCTGGTCCTGTTCGTCATCGCGACGACCAGCTAAATCGCGCCGCCGCGTGTCTGGCGCGGAGTTAGTGCCGGTACGCGCTTTCGCTGACCCGTCGTCCCGTTCCGGCGAGGGCTGATGTCATGGCGGGCATGCCTCCTCCCCCGGCCGGGGTTGCCGGGTCAACCACCACAGCAACCGATGCCGCACCGGCGGGTCCGCCCCTGCCGGAGCATGCCTCAAGCGGGCTGCTGGTGCGCCGCCTGGCCGCCGACTATCTGCATCCCCATCGACGCCGCCTGGTCCTCGCCATCGCCTGCATGGTCGTGGTTGCCCTGGCCACCGGCGCCCATGCCTGGCTGATTCAACCAGCCCTTGACGATGTGCTGGTGGCCGGCAACCGGCGCATGCTGTTGCTGGTCCCGGCCGCCATTCTGCTGACCGCCCTGGCCAAGGGCATCTGCTCTTATGGCCAGGTGGTTCTCATGAACACGGTCAGCCAGCGGATTATCGCCACCATCCAGTCCAATCTGTTCGGTCATCTGATGCGGGCTGACCTGCGCTTTTTCCACACCCACACCACCGGGCTGCTGATTGCCCGGCTGACCAACGACACCCAGTTCCTGCGCGAGGCCCTGACCCGGGCCATGAGCGGCATGGCCCGGGATTCACTGATGGTGGTGGCGCTGATCGGCAACATGTTCTGGCAGAGCTGGCAGCTGTCTCTGGCGTCCATCTTCATTTTCCCGCTGGCGCTGGCGCCGATCATCCTGATCGGCCGGCGTATGCGCCGCGTTTCCACCTCGACGCAGGAACAGACCGGCCGGCTGTCGGCCCTGCTCAACGAGACCTTTACCGGCGCCCGCCATATCAAGGCCTATGCCATGGAGGCGCACGAGGAAGACCGCGCCCGGCGCGAGATTGATGGTCTGGCCGGTCTCAACCTCAAGGCGGAGCGGGTGCGTGCCCGGGTTCGCCCGCTGATGGAGTTTATCGGCAGCATCGCCGTAGCGCTGGCCATTGCCTATGGCGGGACCCTGGTGCTGGACGGCGACATGACCGCGGGGCAGTTCACATCATTCATCGTCAGCCTGATCATGGCCTACCAGCCGGTACGCAGCCTGGCCACCCTCAACACCACCCTGCAACAGGGCCTGGCGGCAGCCGAGCGCCTGTTCACCCTGCTGGATCTCAGGCCGGAGATTGTCGAGCGGTCCGACGCCGCACCCTTGCAGGTGACCGGTGGCGCCATTCGCTTTGACCATGTGCGGTTTGCCTATGGCGGTGACGGTGATGCCCTGACCGACTTCACGCTCGAGGTCCCCAGCGGCGCGACGGTCGCCCTAGTCGGGCCGTCAGGCGCCGGCAAATCCACGGTCCTCAACCTGATCCCGCGCTTCTTCGATGTGCAGGACGGCCGTGTGTCGATTGACGGTCAAGACGTACGCAATGTCACTCAGTCGTCGCTGCGCGGCGCCATCGGCCTGGTCAGCCAGGAAGTCAGCCTGTTCGACGATACCGTCGCCGCGAACATTGCCTATGGCCGACCCGGCGCCAGCCAGCAGGACATCATGCAGGCAGCAGAAGCGGCGGGCGCACACAGCTTCATCACGGAGCTGCCGGCGGGCTACGACACATCGGTCGGGGAGCATGGTGTCCGGCTGTCTGGCGGTCAGCGCCAGCGCGTGGCTATTGCCCGTGCCATGCTGAAGAACGCGCCGATTCTGCTGCTGGACGAAGCGACCAGCGCGCTCGATACGGAAACCGAACGCCAGGTGCAGACTGCCCTCAAGCGTCTGATGGCCGGCCGCACCACGCTCGTCGTAGCCCATCGTCTGACTACCATCGCCGACGCCGATATCATCCACGTGGTGGAAGGGGGCCGTGTGGTAGAGAGCGGCAGTCATGACGCGCTTGTCCGTTCCGGCGGCGTCTATGCCCGCCTGCATGCCTTGCAGAGCGGCGGCGCGGGAGGACGCGTGCCGGAGTCGCGCCCGTGAGGGTACACAAGCGCATCCTGCGCCACCCCGTAGTGCGCTGGCTGTTCTGTTTCCTCTGTGCCCAGTACATCCGGCTGGTCTTCGCCACCTCACGCTGGCAGACCGCCAACCGGCACATACCCCAAGCCTTCTGGGAGCGGCGGGAGCCGTTCGTCCTGTGCTTCTGGCACGGCCGACTGCTGATGATGCCCAAGATCTGGCCGGCCGGCCCGACCATCCACATTCTCATCAGCAGCCACATTGATGGTCAGTTTATCGCCCAAACCATTCGCCGGCTCGGTATGGAGACCATCGCCGGTTCCAGTACCCGCGGTGGCGCCGCCGGCCTGCGCCGCATGCTCCAGGCCCTAAAAGCGGGCGACAGTATCGGCATTTCGCCGGACGGACCGCGTGGCCCTGCCAGGCGCGTGACTGACGGCACACTGACCCTCGCCCGCCTGTCCGGTGCAGCGCTGGTGCCGGCCGCGGTGGCGGTCGGCCGGCGGCGGCTTCTGCCTACCTGGGACAGTTTTCAGATGGCCTTTCCCTTCTCCCGTGCCGCCTTTGCCTGGGGCGAACCGCTGCGTATTCCACGCGATGCATCCGCAGAGACCCTGGAAGAGGCGCGCCGCGACCTGGAACAGCGCATCACCGCCGCCACCGCCGATGCTGATCGCCTGGCCGGCCTGACACCGGCCGCGCCCGCCGGGGCGCACAATCAACCGGTCCCATGATGGGTCTCTACGCCGCCGCGACCACGCTCGCCCTGCCACTGATCAATCGCGCCCTGCGACAACGGGTGGCCGCGGGCAAGGAGATTGCCGGTCGCCTTGGCGAGCGGCGGGGCATCGCCGGCCTGGCCAGGCCGGCCGGTCCGCTGATCTGGATTCACGGTGCCAGTCTGGGCGAGGCCATGAGCACCCTGGCTCTGATCGACGCGTTGCAGACCCGGCGGGCCGATCTGTCGGTCCTGGTCACCACCGGCACCGTGACCTCCGCCCATGTGCTGGCGGATCGCCTGCCGCCGCGGGCGATGCACCAGTTCGCCCCTCTCGATCACCGGCCCTGGGTGCGCTGCTTTCTCGATCACTGGCAGCCTGACATGGCGATCTGGATCGAATCGGAACTGTGGCCGGCGCTGCTGACGGAAACCGCGCGTCGCAACATCCCCATGTTTCTTCTGAACGGCCGCATGTCTCCTCGCTCGACCCGCCGCTGGCGCTGGGGGGGCGTGCTGACCCGCCGCTTGCTCAGCCGGTTTTCTGTGATACAGGCGCAGGACCCGGATGCGGCCGAACGCTTCCGCCGGCTCGGCGCCCACCAGGTGTCCGTCGGTGGCAATCTCAAGCTTGCGGCGGCCCCCCTGCCAGTGGACACGGCCGCTCTCGCTGTCGCCCGTGACGCAATCGGCCAGCGCCCGGTGCTGGTCGCCGCCAGCACCCATCCGGGCGAAGAATTACGCCTTGCCGCCATCCACCGCGCGCTGACGCCCCGCCACCCGGGCCTGCTGACCATTCTGGCGCCGCGCCATCCAGCGCGCGGCGCGGCCGTTCTGGCGGAGCTCGCCGCAGCGGGATATGCCGCCGGATTGCGTAGCCGCGGCGACGGTATTGCCGACCATGAGCTCTATATCGCCGACACCCTGGGGGAGCTCGGCCTGTTCTATCGTCTGGCGGAAATCACTGTGGTCGGCGGCACGCTGGCGCCGATCGGTGGCCACAACCCGCTGGAGGCCGGGCGCCTTGGCTGCGCCATCGTGATTGGCCCGCACACCAGTCGGCAGCATGACACCGTCACCCGTCTGCTCGCCGCTGGCGGCGCGCTGCAGGCCGGCGACGACACGGCGTTGGAACAACACATCGGCCACCTGCTGAGCGATCCCCAGGCGCGCTCCGCCCTGGCCCGCCAGGCAGCGCTGATAGCCGATGACGCCGGTCGCGCTCTGGATCTGGCGCTGGTCGCGCTGCAGCCCTATCTGCATCACCTGGACACACCCGGCGGGACGGACGCACACCATGCGAACGCCTGAGTTCTGGTATCCCGCACCGGGCGGGACGACGCTGGGTGCCCGCACCCTTACCCTCGCCCTGACCCCGGCGTCATGGCTGTGGGCGGCAGCGGCCCGTCGTCGCGCCGCCCAACACCCACAATGGTCGGCGCCGGTGCCGGTGGTCTGTATCGGCAATCTGGTTGCCGGCGGCGCCGGCAAAACGCCGGTAGTTCGCGCGCTGGCTCATGCCCTGCTCCATGGCGGCCACAGTCAATCAGCCGCCGCGACGCCACCGGCGGCTCTGCCCCATGTGCTGCTGCGCGGTCATGGCGGTCGGATGGGAGGCCCGGTACGGGTCGATCCGTCCCGCCACAATGCCCGCGATGTGGGTGACGAAGCCTTGCTGCACGCGCGGGTCGTACCCACATGGGTCGGCCGTGATCGCGTTGCGCTGGCCCGGGCGGCCGTCGCCGATGGCGCCGGCGTCCTGCTGCTTGATGACGGATTTCAGGATCCTGCCCTGGCCAAAACCCTGTCTCTGATCGTCATTGATGGCGAAAGCGGCTTCGGCAACGGCCGGCTGATCCCGGCCGGGCCTTTGCGAGAGCCGGTTGCTGATGGTCTTGTCCGCGCCGATGGCGTGGTGATACTGGGCGACGACCGCTTTACCATCGCGCCACATCTGTCACCGGAACTTGCGCGGCTGCGGGCGCGACTGGAGCCTGACCACGCCATGCGCTCGCTGGCCGGGGAAACAATTGTCGCCTTCGCCGGTATCGGCCGGCCCCATAAGGTTTTTCGCATGCTGGAGGAAGTCGGCAGCCGTGTTGTGGCAACCCGCGCCTTCGCCGATCATCATGTCTACAGCGATGGTGATATGCAGCACCTGGTCAGCCTGGCGAAACGCCACAACGCCCAGCTGGTCACCACCGCCAAGGATCATGTGCGCCTGCCGGCGGCAGCGCAGGCTCAGGTGAGCGCGGTGGATGTGGAAGTGCGCTGGTGCGATGACCTGGCGCTCGGCGGACTGCTCGCGCGCCTCGGCACACCAGCCACCATGACGGCAGACTGATGGCGAAGCCGCGCTCGACCATCCGTCAGGCTCTGTCGCGCTGGATCCTCTACCCGCTGGAGGCCCTGGCGGTGCTTGCCGTGGTTGCCATCTGCCGATGGTTGCCGCTGACCTGGGCCTCGGCGGTCGGCGGCGGTCTGGCCAGACTGATCGGCCCCATGACCGGCGCCCATGGCACGGCGCGGCGCAACCTGGGCCGCGCCTTCGCCGACCGCGATGCCGCCTGGATCAACCGCACCCTGCGTGCCATGTGGGATAATCTGGGCCGCGCCGTCGGTGAGAACACTCAGCTCAACCGGCGTCGGGTGCTGGACGAACCGGACCGGCTGCAGATTGTCGGCGGCGAACATCTGGAGTGTCTGCGCGAGAGTGGTCAGCACTGTATCTTCATCACCGCCCATCTCGCCAACTGGGAGCTGGCGCCCCTGGTCATCGCCGCCCACGGCATTCCGCTCACCATCATCTATCGTCACGCCAGCAACCCGATGGTCGACGCCATCGTCCGCGGCTTGCGCCGTCACCCCCTCAACAGCTTTGCGCCAAAGGGCGGCGAAGGCGCCCGTGCCGCCATGCGCAGTCTGGCCGCCGGACGATCGCTGGGCATGCTGACCGATCAGAAAATGAATGACGGCATGGCCGTGCCCTTTTTCGGCCGTGACGCCATGACCGCCTCCGCCATGGCCCAGTTGGCCCTGCGTTATGACTGTCCGATTGTGCCGGTGCAGGTCGAACGGCAGGGCGGCGTGCAGGCCAGAGTCACCATCCATCCGCCACGGCGCTTTGTGGCTACCGGCGATCGGCGGGCCGACATGAAGGCCGTCCTGGTGTGGATGAATACTCTGTTCGAGGACTGGATCAGGGCGCGTCCCGCCGACTGGCTCTGGGTGCACAAGCGCTGGTCGGACTGACTTTCCTCTAAAACAGACGGCCTTGCCTGCCGCGCGCGGCCGATTTGGGACCGGTCGATTCGGAACGGGCCGCGCCCGGCTTGCCGGTTGGCGGTGGTGGCGGTCCGTCCCTTTTCCCTGAGGTGGCGACAACCCGTACCGCCGCCGCGCCGTCGGCGAAATGAATATCGAGACCGCTCCCCACGGGCGCGCCGGTTACGCTCATCACAACATGGCCGGCTTGATCGGAAACATAGGTATAGCCGCGCTGCAGCACCTGCCGCGGGTCGAAGCTCTGTGCCAGGCGGTCGCCGCGCGCCAGCCGCTCTTCAAGCCGATCCATATGGCGGCCAAGCGCCGTGCCGGCCGTGCGCCACAGGCGCTGCACATCGCCAGCGGCACGGGCCGTGCGCTCCTTCTCGCTCTGCAGTACCCGGCGCATGGCCGCCTGTAGCAGACGGTCGCCGCCGGCCAGGCTCTCGGCCCGTCGCTGCAGCCCGGCGGCGCTGGCGCCTGCGAATCGGCGATCAAGATCGTCCAGCCGCTGTACCAGCCCGTCCAGCACCCGGCCGGGCGCCGGCAGGGCGCGGGCCAGCCCGGCGAGGTCGCGGCCGGCGCGGGCCACAAGACGGCTGGCGGCGCCGGCCAGACGCGCCTCGTCTTCGGCGAGGCGCACCGCCAGATCGGCCCTGACCGGCACCGCCATTTCCGCCGCCGCACTGGGTGTCGGCGCCCGGCGGTCGGCGGCATAGTCAATCAGCGTGGTATCGGTCTCGTGACCGATGGCCGAAATCAACGGTATGGACGAGGCCGCCGCCGCCCGCACAACCGCCTCGTCGTTGAACGCCATCAGATCTTCCAGGCTGCCACCGCCACGGGCAATGATCAGCAGGTCCGGACGGGCCGTCCGCCCGCCGGGCGGCAGGGCGTTGAACCCGGCAATGGCCGCCGCCACCTCACTGGCCGCCCGCTCGCCCTGCACATTGACCGGCCAGACCAGAACGTGCCGCGGGAAGCGGTCGGCCAGACGGTGCAGGATATCGCGGATGACCGCTCCGGTCGGCGAGGTGACGACGCCGATCACCGCCGGCAGCCACGGCAGGGGCTGCTTGCGCCCTTCATCGAACAGCCCTTCGGCGGCCAGGCGCTTGCGTCGCTCCTCGATCATGCGCAGCAGCGCGCCTTCGCCCGCCAGATCCATGCGCTCGACGACGATCTGATAGCTCGACCGTGCGGCGTAGGTGGTGAGACGACCCTCAACAACCACCTCCATCCCTTCCGCCGGCTGCATGGCCAGACCGGCCACGGTGCCGCGCCAGCACACGCCGTCCAGCACTGCCGCCTCGTCCTTGAAGGTGATGTACATGTGGCCGGAGCGAGCGAGTACCACACGGCCGATCTCCGCCCGCACCCGCACGCGGTCAAAGGTCTGCTCAACCGTGCGGCGCAACGCCTGGGACAGTTCGCTGACCGTCAGTTCCGGCAGATTGGGCACGGCGCGATCATCGTCGTTGGCGGGCGCGCCGGGTGGTGGTTCATCGGTCATGGCCGCGCTATGTTCGCATTCCGCCTGCCCCGCATCCAACCCGCCCTGCCCGATCCATGAACGATCTGTCCCGCGTGCATCTTCAACGGTCCGGCCCGTGAAAGTTCTGATCGTCGGCAGCGGTGGTCGCGAACACGCGCTGGCCTGGGCCATTGCCGCGTCGCCACTGACCAGTCGCCTGTTTTGTGCGCCGGGCAATGCGGGAATCGCCGAACAGGCCGAATGCGTCGCCATTGCCGCCGATGACCTGGTCGGGCTGACCGCCTTTGCCAAACGCGAAGCCATGGATCTGGTGGTGATCGGCCCGGAAGATCCGCTGGTGGCTGGCCTGGCCGACGCCCTGCGGGCGGCCGGCATCAAAGTGTTCGGGCCTTCCGCCGCGGCCGCGGCGTTGGAAGGGTCCAAGACCTTCATGAAGACTATCTGCCGCCAGGCCGGCATTCCCACTGCCGCATGGCAGACGTTCGACGACCCCGCCGCGGCGCTCGACTATGTGCGCAGGCACGGCGCGCCGCTGGTGATCAAGGCCGACGGACTGACCGCCGGCAAAGGCGTCACCATCGCCATGACCGAAGCCGAGGCCGAGGCCGCCGTTCGCCAGTGCATGGTGGATGGCCAGTTTGGCCGGTCCGGACAGGATATTGTCGTTGAGGCCTTCCTGGCTGGCGAGGAAGCCAGCTTCTTCGCCCTGGTGGACGGTGAAACCGTGCTGCCGCTGGCCTCCGCCCAGGACCACAAGGCGGTGGGCGAGGGCGACACCGGCCCCAACACTGGCGGCATGGGCGCCTATTCCCCCGCGCCGGTGGTCAGCGAGGCCATGGCCGAGACTGTCCTCGAGACCATCATCCGGCCCACGGCCCGGGCCATGGTCGCCGCCGGGCGGCCTTTCCAGGGCGTTCTGTATGCCGGCCTCATGATCACCAGCGATGGTCCCTACCTGCTGGAATACAATGTCCGCTTCGGCGATCCGGAAACTCAGGTTCTGTGCCTCAGGCTGAAAAGCGATCTGCTGGTGGCTCTTCTGGCCGTCGCCGAAGGCGGCCTGCACCATGTGGACCTGCGCTGGCACGATGATGCCGCCATGGTTGTCGTCATGGCCACCGATGGCTATCCCGGCGCCTACCACAAGGGCAGTGAAATCCGCGGCCTCGACGCGGCGGCGGCTGGCGAAGGTATCACCATCTTCCATGCTGCCACCCGGCGTGACGGCGCGCGCCTGCTGGCCAATGGCGGGCGCGTCCTTAATGTCTGTGCCACCGGCGCCACGCTTCGCCAGGCGCGGGATCGGGCCTATGACGCGGTCGATCGTTTGGACTGGCCGGACGGTTTCTGCCGCCGGGATATCGGCTGGCGGGCACTGGGCGAGGACTAATCGAGCAGCGGTCCGCGGTTCGGGTCATGCCTGGCTACGACGCGGCGCAAAGAAATCCTTGAGCAACTGTGCCGCTTCGCTTTCCCGCACACCGCCCACCACCTCGGGCCGGTGATGGCAGGTGGGCTGGGTATAGAGGCGCGGTCCATGCTCGATGCCGCCGCCCTTGGGGTCATAGGCGGCGAAGACCACTCGCCGCAGGCGGGCGAAGCTGATCGCCTGGGCACACATGGGGCACGGCTCCAGCGTCACATAGAGAGTGCCCCCGGGCAGGCGCGGTCGGCCACCGGCCGCCGCCGCCATGCGCAGCACCACAAGCTCCGCATGGGCCGTGGGATCGCTGTCCTGCTCGACCCGGTTGCCGGCGCTGGCCAGGATACGGCCGTCGCGCGCCACCAGCACGGCACCGACCGGTACGTCGCCGGCTGCCGCCGCGCTTCGCGCCTCGGCCAGGGCCAGCGCCATAGGATGGTTGTTGTCGGAGCTGTCCGGGATGTTCGCGGTCATACAGTGTGCCTCTCCTGTGGGCCCTTGTGTCTCACCGACGGCTGCCGCAGGCTAGCCCCGGCCGCAGGCTGGCGTAGAGCCCGGCCGGGCCATCGGCGGACGCCGACCAGCCCTACCGGTAGCGCTAATGGTAGCGCCGAATAAACGCCGGAAATCAGCCTTTTCTTGATAATAAGAAGCTAGCTGGCCTGATGGTAGTGACAGATAAACCTTCTGCCGGGAGTGACCATGAGCGACGAAACTGAAATGGCTTTGTCGGCGCCGGAGTCCGGCGCCCGCCAGCGCATCGCCCGCCTCATGGCGCGGTCGGGAGTCTGCTCCCGGCGCGAGGCCGAACGCTGGATCGCCCAGGGACGGGTCCAGGTCAACGGTCAGGTGCTGACCACACCGGCCGTGACTGTCGGCGCGGAGGATCGGGTTCTGGTGGACGGCGAGCCCCTGAAGCCACCGGAAGCGCCGCGTCTGTGGAGCTACTATAAGCCGGTTGGTCTTGTGGTTAGTGAGAACGATCCCGACGGACGACCGACGGTGATCGACGCGCTGCCCGACCATATGCCGCGGGTGGTAACCGTCGGTCGCCTGGACATCAACTCCGAAGGTCTGCTGCTGCTGACCAATGACGGGCGGCTGTCGCGCCATCTGGAATTGCCGGACACCGGCGCCGCCCGCACCTACCGGGTCAGGGTCTATGGCCGCGTCACACCGGCGGAACTGTCCCTGATGGCCGCTGGCATTACCGTCGATGACATGCGCTATGCGCCGATTGAAGCAAAGATCGACAGCCAGGAGGGGACCAACGCCTGGCTCACCATGGTTCTGCACGAAGGTAAGAACCGTGAAATCCGTCGCATCTGCGAACACTTCGGCTGGCAGGTCAATCGCCTCATCCGCACCGGCTATGGTGCCTGGACTCTGGGCAGCCTGAAACCGGGCGAGGTGCGGGAAATCTCGTCGCGCCGGCTGGCCATGGAAGTGGGCCGGCTGTTGGGCGAAGCCGCGCGCGATCTTAGTGATACCGGTCGCACTGACATGAACCGGGCGGGCGACAGTGACGGCGCCGATGGCAGGCGAGGCCGGCGTGCGGATCACCGCCGGTCGACATAAGGGCCGTCGTCTGGCGGTGCCGCCCGGCCTGACCGTACGGCCTACGGCAGACCGGGCGCGCCAGGCCCTGTTCAACATGCTGGCCCATGGCGGCCATGAGCTGGCCAGCGACATACCAGGCAACATGCTGCGGGACGCCAATGTCGTGGACCTGTTTGCCGGCACCGGCGCGCTGGGGCTGGAGGCCCTGTCCCGTGGCGCCGCCCATGTTGTGTTTATCGAACAGGCGGCCCCGGCGCTGGAGGCGTTACGCGCCAATATCACCACATTGGGCGACTCTGTCCGCACCCGGGTCATGCCCGGTGACGCCAGCCGGCTACGGCGGCGGCCGGCGGATCTGCCGCCGGCGACCCTGGTCTTTCTCGACCCGCCCTATGATACGGGGCTGGTGGCTCCGGCCCTGTCGTCGCTCGTCGCTGCAGACTGGCTGGCGGATGTGGCGGTCATTGCCGTGGAATGCGCCACAGGCGACACCGGCTGGGAAGCGGCGGCGACCAGCCTTGGCTACGGCGTCCTGCGCCGCCGACGCTACGGCGCGGCGGACGTGGTGATCCTGCGCTGGTCGCGACCGGACTCCACCCTCTGAGCATTCGGCGAGTCCTGGCTCAGTAGCGCAGAATCGTCAGCCACAGCCCTTCTTCGTCCGTCGCCGCGACAGCGCGTTTTTCCGCTACCAGCCGCCAGATGCTGGCGCGGTTCGGCATTATGCCATCCGGCCGGTCACACAAGGCCGCCACTACCTGGTCCACCACCTGGTCCAGCGTGACCTCTGCCGCGCCAGCCGCTGCCGCCACATGAACCTCCAGCGTTACATCAAAGACATAACCGGACAGGTCGTCCGCTTCGGCAATTCCGTCATAGAGCGTAAGCGCCTGGCAGATTGCCTGACGCCAGGCGGCGGCGGCCGCCGGGTCATCTCCCGTCTGGGCGCGCGTGGCTATAAAAGTGCGCGGCAGCCAGTCGGCGGCGGTACCGGGCCACGGAACCATCGGCCCCGTCATCGCCGGCCAAACAGGCGTTCGATATCCTTGAGCCCCAGCGCCACATAGGTCGGTCGGCCATGGCCGCACTGGCCGGCATTGGGGGTCACTTCCATCTCGCGCAGCAGAGCGTTCATTTCATCCAGCGACAGGCGACGGCCGGCGCGGATGCTGCCATGGCAAGCCATGGTTGCCGATACGAGTTCCAGCCGGTCACGCAGGCTCAGCGCCTCGTCGAAAGACATCAGCTCGTCCGCCAGATCCCTGACCAGCCCGACCGTATCCGTGACACCCAGCAGGGCCGGAACTTCCCGCACAACAACCGCGCCGTCGCCGAAGGGCTCCACCACCAGGCCCAGCTCGGCCAGCTCCTCCTGTCGCACCAGCACACGCTGCGCCGCGTCGTCCGCCATTTCGATCACTTCGGGAATCAGCAAACCCTGGCGTGCCACGCCCTGCGTCGCCAGTGCCGCCTTGATCCTTTCATAGACCAGGCGTTCATGCGCCGCATGCTGATCCACCAGAACCAGCCCGTCATCGGTCTGCGCCACGATGTAGGTTTCGTGCAGCTGGCCGCGGGCAACGCCAAGCGGGAAGTCCGCCGCCGCAACACTGTCGGCGGCGGCCCGCGCATCGTCACCCAGAGTGCGCGCCGCCGGTGGCGGATTGAACAGAGCGGCCGCCTGATCGCGACCTGACGACTCGCCCGGCAGTGGCGCCTGAAACACCGCTGCTTCCTCACGCAAACTGCCATAGGCCGGCGCGCCGGAGGCAAAGCCCCTACCGGCACCACCACCGCCGGGCCGGAACGCCGCCAGCACCTGGCCCGCGACGCTGCCCGAGACGCGAAAACCGGCGTCCGCCAGTGCATGGCGCAGACCGCCCACCAGCAGACCCCGCACCAGCGCCGCGTCGCGAAAACGCACTTCCGACTTCATGGGGTGGACATTGACGTCCAGCTCCGTCTCCGGCACGTCGAGAAACAGCGCCACCACCGGATGGCGGTCGCGCGCCAGCACATCCTGATAGGCACCGCGCAGGGCGCCGTTCAGCATCCGGTCGCGCACCGGACGGCCATTGACGAAAAGATACTGATGCTGCGGGCTGGCCCGGTTGTAGGTGGGCAGGCTGATGTGGCCGTGCAGGCGGTGTCCGTCGCGCAGCGCATCAATCGCCAGTGCATTGTCGGTGAACTCAACACCAAGGATCGCCGCCAGACGCTCCACCATGGCCCGGCCGTATCCGTGGCCGGCGCCGTCATCCGCTGCGCTGGCCAGATCATCCGTCGCCTCCAGGGATAGCCGACGCCCGCCATCGGCCTCCAGATGGAAAGTCACCCGTGGAAAGGCCATGGCCAGGCGGCGCACCGTGTCCATGACACTCATCTGCTCGGCCCGCGCCGATTTCAGGAACTTGAGCCTGGCCGGTGTCGCGAAGAACAGGTCATCCACCTCCACCGTGGTACCGGGCGGGTGGGCCGCCGGCGTCGGCGGGCGCACGACACCACCATCAACCGCCAGGCGCCACGCTTCGTCGCTGCCGCACGGCCGACTGGTGATGGTCAGCCGGCTGACCGCACCAATGCTGGGTAACGCCTCGCCACGAAAGCCGAGCGTGTGAATCCGCAGCAGATCGTCATCCGGCAGTTTCGACGTGGCATGACGCTCAATGGCCAGCACCAGCTCATCCGCCGTCATACCGGCGCCGTCATCGGCAACAGAGATGTGACTGCGTCCACCATCGCGCAGGCGGATGGTGATGTGGCGGGCGCCGGCGTCCAGCGCGTTTTCCACAAGCTCCTTCACGGCCGAAGCCGGCCGCTCCACCACCTCGCCGGCGGCAATACGGTTGACCAGAGTTTCCGGCAATCGGCGAATGGTCATACACCACCTCCGGACCCGGACTCGTCATCGCCGTCTTCTCCGGCAAGTATGCGGCGGGCGAGCGCCTTGCCCTCGTCCACCGCCGGCTGGCTGAACGGGTCCACCTGCCACAGGCGGCAGGCCAGAACCGTCTCAAGCATGAAATGCATGGCCAGCGCCCCGACCGTTCGGCCATCGGGCCGGGCAATGGTCAGCCGTCGTACCGGTCGGCCGTGGCCCGTCAGCGTCTGTACCGTAGCCTCCTGTTCAGCCGCCATCAGGTCGCCAACCGTGCGGCCGGCCAGCCATGGCGCCACGACTGCCCGCGCCAGCGTCGGGTCGGCGGCCGGACCGAGGCCGGCCACGTCTGCGGTGATCACCGTAAAGAGCTTGTCTGCCGGACCATGCAGCCAGAACTGCAACTGGCTGTGCTGGTCAACCGCCCCCAGGGCGTCCACCGGCGTTGTTCCCTTGCCGCTCTTGCCGGTGCTCTCCGCCCACAACTGGCGATACCACAGGGCGAAGGGCGCCAGCCGGTCCACATAGGGCAGGATGATGGTCTGCGAAACGCCGCGCTCTTCGGCCATTGCCACGTTGAGCGCCGCCCCCAGCGCCGGCGCCACCTGCTCCGGCGCGCGGGCGCTGGTCACCTCAGCGAGCACCGCGCGGGCGCCGTCGCGCACGGCCCGGCCATCCACGCCGGCCAGCATGGCCGGCAGCAGCCCGCTGACCGACAGCAGGGAATAGCGGCCGGCCAGGTGCGGGTCATGGGCCAGACGGATTGCCCCGGTTGCGTCGGCGAAGCGGGCCAGCGGCGAATCGCCGGGGCTGGTGACGACCACCACAGGACCCGCCCGGCCCGGCCCGGCCCGGCGCACCGCCAGAGCGTGGATCAGGGTCTCCGCCGTGCCGCCCGACTTCGAGACCAGGATCCAGCCGGTGGTCGCCGGATCGAGCCGCGCCACCAGGGCATCGGCGGTCCAGGGATCAATATTGTCGAGGGTGTGCAGGCGCGGCCGGCCGCTGACCGCCGCCGCTGGCTCTGAAAGGCTTGGCGGGTCTGCCAGTCCGGCCAACAGCCGACCGCCGAGGCTGGAACCACCCATGCCGGCGATCACCACGTCACTGCAGGTATTGGCCAGATGGCGCGTCACGGCGGCCAGGTCGGCCAGATCGCTGTCATCGAACGGCAGGGTCAGCAAAGGCCAGGTGCGGGACGCCGCCGCGGCCCGAAGTTCGGCCAGCCCGTCCCCGGTCCGTGCCAGCCAGCGCCGGAACAGGTCATGGTCGAGCCCGCCCTCGCCGACAGCCATGTCAAAGCAGGGGTCCAGGCTCTGGCGGTAGGGCAAATCGCTGTCGGATGCCATGTCTAGTGGTAGCACTGGCTGGCCGTCCGCGGCCAGCCGCCGCTAAACCCTAGTCGCTGTCCACAACCTCGCCGGTGACGCCCGCCGGTGCCCCCACCACCACGGTCAGCAGACGGTCCGGCTGCAACAGGCGACGCGCCACGCGCGCCACGTCCGCCGCCGTCACCCGACGGATCAGACCCTCGCGACGCTGCAGATAATCGGCGCCCAGCGTCTCGATCTGCAGACCAGCAAGGGTAGCGGCGATACGCGTGGTGGAGGTCAGAGTGAGCGGGAACGAGCCCACCAGGAAATCCTGTGCGGCCTCCACCTCCTCTGCCGTTGGCGGCGTTGTCGCCAGCCGCCGCCACTCGGCCCGCATGCGGTTCAGCGCATCGCCGGCGGTCGCATTGGCGGTGGCGGCGGTGGCCTGCAATACGCCGACCTCGTCGAAGGCGACCAGATAACTGTCCACGCTGTAGGCTAGGCCACTCTCTTCCCGCACGCTGGAATAGAGGCGGGAGGTGAAGCTGCCGCCGCCCAGTATGTGGTTCATGACCAGGGCCGCGTACCAATCCGGATCATCGCGACGGAGCCCCAACTGACCGGTAAGGATCGTTGCCTGCGGCGAGGAGTGGTCGACGATCAGAGTCTGGCCGGCAGCCGCCACCGCGGCCGGCGGCAGAGGGTCACCGGCGCCATGTGCCGGCAGGTCGCCAAAGGCCAGATCAACCAGACCCCTCGCCTCGTCCGGCGTCACGTCACCGGCGATACCGATGACAAGTCTGTCCCGTGTCAGCCTGTCAGCAACGAAGGCGCGCAGGTCCGCCACCGTCATGGCGTTCAGAGTCTGCTCGCTGCCGGACACCGGCCGACCATAGGGATGATCGGGAAAGGCGGTGCGATACCACAGGGTCCGGGCGATTGCGGCGGGACGTGTCGCTTCGCGCCGCAGCCCGGCCAAAGCCTGGGCCCGCATCCTGTCAACCGCCTGGTCATCGAAACGCGGTCGGCTGAGGGCCAGATGCAACAGCTTCACCGACTCCTGCCGGTTGCGGCTGAGCATGCGCAGCGACACGGAAAACTCATCAAGGCCGACACGGGCGCGCATTTCCGCCGCCAGGTCGCGCATCCTTTCCTGGAACGCGGGGCCATCCATGTGGCCGGCGCCTTCATCCAGCAGGGTCGAAACCAGCTCCGCCCTGCCGGCCAGTGGGTCCGGATCGCCGGCCGCACCACCGCGCCGGAAGGTGACCGTCAGGGAAACCACCGGGATGGCATGATCTTCGATCAGCCAGAACTCCAGCCCGCCCGGCGAGCGCAACACCTGGATAGGCTCTGCCGCCGCCGGGGCGGACAGGGCCACCAGCACGACCAGACCAGACACGACCGTCGCCAGCATCCGGCGAGCGCGACTCATGGTCCTGTCGCCGCCGGCAACAGCACACCGGTGACACTGCGGTTGTGCTGCAACACCTGATCGAAGGCCGCTTCGGCTGACGGCCGGTCGACTGCCAGGATGGCGTCCGGCCAGCCCAGCACATCGCTCAGACTCTGCCCTGTCATCAGGGCACTACCGACAATGCGGGCCGGTGCAAACAAGCTGTCCAGAGCATAGGCGGTGCTGTCCACCAGCCGGCGCTGCGCGCGCCTGACCTGATCGTCCGTAAAGCCGTCCCGCACCACCTGTTCCAGCAGCCGGTCCATGCGCGCTTCAACCTGATCCAGGCTGACACCATCGGCCGGCGTCGCGTACAGGGTCAATGTGCCGCTGTCGAGTTGCTCGCCGGTGTAGCTGGCGCCGGCGCTGAGGGCGAGGCCTTCCTCAAGAACCAACACACGATGCAGCAGGCTGGCCGTATCCCCACCCAGGGCATAGGCCGCCACCTCCAGGGCCGGTGCCGCAGCCCCCTGACTATAGGCCGGCGCCAGATAGCGCCGCCGCCAACTGGCCTGACCGACCGTCGCATCCTCTACGCTGACCCGCGTTGCAGACCCGCTGGCCATGGACTCCTGCGGACGCTGGCGCGGCGGCGCGCCGCCTGGTCCATAGCGCGTTGCCACCTGCCCGTAGGTCTGTCGGGCCAGGCTCAGAGCCTCGTCCAGCGTGGTGTCGCCGGCCACCACCACCACCGCATTCGCCGGGTCATACCAGCGTCGGTAAAAGGACAGGGCGTCGGCCGCCGTAAGGGCGGCGATCTGGTCGGCTGGTCCGATGATCGGAATGCTGTAAGGATGGGTCGCATAGAGTGCCCCGTCCATCTGTTCGGCCAGCCGGCCGTCGGGGCTGGCGTCGACCCGCTGGCGCCGCTCCTCGAGGACCACCTGACGCTCCGGCGCTACGGTATCGTCGTCCAGCACCAGATTGGCCATGCGATCAGCCTCCAGTGTCATGACCAGTCGCAACTGGTCCGCCGCCACGGTCTGAAAATAGGCCGTGTAGTCTTGACTGGTGAAGGCGTTCTCGCGCCCGCCGACACGCGCCACCTGCCGTGAAAATGTGCCGTCGGGATTGGCCGGCGTGCCCTTGAACATCAGATGTTCCAGCAAATGGGCAATACCTTTGCTCCCGGCCGGCTCGTCCGCGGCACCCACCCGGTACCACACCATGTGAGTCACCGCCGGTGCGCGATGCATCGGTACGACCACGAGAGTCAGGCCATTGTCGAGAGTGGCGCTTTGCGCCGGCAACCAGGGGTCGCTGGCCGCCGCCGGTGCGGCGAGCAGTGCAACGAGGCACAGCACGCCAAGGCATCGCCACACGGCGTGAAGGAGAGACAGAGTCTGCAACCGCATGGCTTGATGATAGGCCCTTGCCGCCAACGGTCTACGGCGCAGCGCGCCACAGTCGGTCACAAGAGGCGGAGGCGGAGCCACGCCGGCGTCCGGAGGACGCTAGAAGCCGGGCGTCCGGAGGCCGCTAGAAGATACCTTCAAAGACGGCCTTGCGCTTGCGCGTGATGGTCGGCAGCTCGCCTTCCGACAGAGGCAGACCCAGCGCCTGATTGCGGCGAAGACGCACCGCCTCCGCCTCCGCATCGAGGGTCACCGCCGGATCGGCCGGCGGTTGCCAGAAGATCAGCGCGTCAAAGAAACGGCCGCTGTTTTCGATCAGCTCGACGGTTTCCTGGTCCACGGTCCGGCGAATATCAGGGTCGGCCGAGGCCACTCCGGCGCGGGCCAGGATCGCCTCGGTGCCGCCGGACTGCAGGGGTTCAGACGCGGTCGTCCCGTCGCTGCCGGTCAACGCCCGTGCCGCCTGCTGCTGGGCCGTGCCCTCCTGCGGCCTGGACGCGCCGGGAACCGGCGGACGCAGACTATAGTCAGGCGGCAGCACCAGCGGCGCGCGGCGCACCACCTGGAACTCGTCCGGTGGGTTCTTGACGCCGATGCCGATGGCCTGACGTACACCACCGCATCCCGCCAGAAGCATCAGACCGGCCAGCACGACCGCGAGACGAGCACCCGTGCGGGACCCGGTCCGCCATGGCTGATTGCGTGTCTGAATGGTCACCTTCGCATCGCCTTTCCCTGGGCCAGGCCCGGTCCGCCTGTGACACCGCACCTTGAGCGCAGCCCACACCGCGCTAATTACCATGGCCCCGATGAGGCCGGAAGGCCAGGACGATCAGGATGACGGCGCCGACCGTAATGGCGGAATCCGCCAGATTGAAGGCGGGCCAATGCCAGCCACCGACGTGGACATCTATAAAATCGCGGACTTTGAGAAAGACCAGCCGATCCGCCACATTGCCCAGCGCGCCACCGATGACCAGCCCCAGCGCCAGCGACTGCAGCCGGGTGTCGCTGCGCCACAGCCACAACCCCAGGCCTGCACAGATAGCCAGCGCCAGCAGCGCCAGAACCAGCGCCCACACCCCCTGATCGAAGGCCAGAAGGCCGAAGCTGACGCCAGTGTTCCACGCCGTGACAATGTTGAGAAACGGCGCTACGGCCACCCGCATGGGCTGGTCCGCCGCCAGATGGAAGACCAGCCATTTGCTCACCTGGTCAGCGATGAACACCAGCCCCGCCACAAGCACCCCTGTCAGGCGCCCGCGCCGGGCGCCACTGAGCGGCCGGGCTTCAGCCATCAGGCAACCGGCTCCCGGGCGTCCACGACCTGGCGGCATCGCCCGCACAGCCCCTCGTCGTCGGCACTGACATCGGGCAGAACCCGCCAGCAACGATCACACTTGTCGCCGGCGGCCAGGTCCATCGCCACCGCCACGCCGGGCACGTCTTCCAGTGCGTAGGCGTTTGCGGCCGGCCGATCACAACTGACGCTCAGGTTCGACGTGATCGCCAGCTCGGCCATGTCCAGCCCGTCGAGCAAAGCCGCATCCGCCGCACTCACATACAGCACCGGGTGGGCCTGCAGGCTGGCGCCGATCGTCTTGTCCGCACGCGCCACTTCCAGCGCTCCCGTCACCACACGGCGGATCGCCCGGATCCGGCTCCAGCGCCGGTCCAGATCATCATTGCGCCAGTCATCAGGCAGGTCAGGAAACAGGCGCTGATGGACGCTGTCCGGTCCTCTGTCGCCCGACCCGTCATCACAACGTAACTGCCAGGCCTCTTCGGCCGTAAAACACAGAATCGGCGCCAGCCAGGCCGTAAGACAGTCGAACACAATCGCCAGCACCGTCCGCGAAGCGCGGCGGCGCATCGACTCGACACCATCACAATAAAGCGCGTCCTTGCGAACATCGAAATAGAAGGCCGACAGGTCCACCGCGCAAAACGTGTGCAGTGCGGTGTATAGGGTATGGAAATCATAGTCAGCGACGCTCTGACGCACGACCCGGTCTATCTCCCACAGCCGATGCAGAACCCAGCGTTCCAGGTCCGGCATTTCCGCCGGCGACAACCGTTCACCAGGGCGAATACCATGAAGGTTGCCGAGAACGAAACGCAGCGTATTGCGCAGGCGACGGTAGGCGTCGGCCTGGTGCTTGAGGATCTCCGGGCCAATCCGCAGGTCGGCTGAATAGTCCGAGGCCACCACCCACAGACGCAGGATATCCGCGCCGTGGCTCTGGATGATTTCTTCCGGCGCCATGCCGTTACCCAGACTCTTGCTCATGGCGCGGCCGTGCTCGTCCATGACAAAGCCATGTGTCAGCACTTCATTGTAGGGCGCGCGACCGCGGGTGCCGCAGGATTCCAGCAGCGAGGAATGAAACCAGCCGCGATGCTGGTCGGAGCCTTCCAGATACAAGGACGCCGGCCAGGCCAGATCATCCCGCGTCTCCAGCACATAGGCGTGGCTGCACCCGGAATCGAACCACACGTCGAGAATGTCGCTTACCTGCTCGTACTGGTCGGCGGCATGATCGGGTCCGAGGAAGCTCTCGGCCGGCCGGTCAAACCAGGCATCGGCACCGTCTTCCGCCACCGCCTGGACGATTCGCGCCATGACCGCGGCGTCGCGCAACGGCTCGCCGGTTTCCTTATGAACAAAGACCGTGATCGGAACGCCCCAGGCGCGCTGGCGCGACACGCACCAGTCTGGCCGGTTGGCGATCATGCCGCGTAGACGGGTGTGCCCCGATGGCGGCACGAAGCGGGTTTGATCAATCGCCGCCAGGGCCTTGGCCCGCAAGTCATTCGTCTCCATGGAGATAAACCACTGCGGTGTATTGCGGAAAATGAGCGGCGCCCGCGAACGCCAGGAGTGGGGGTAGGAATGGACCAGACGCGCCCGGGCCAGCAAACCGCCCGCCGCTGCAATAGCCTCCAGCACCGCATCGTTGGCGTCGCCGGTCCTGCCGTCGGGGCGATAGACGGCGCGGCCGGCAAACAGCGGCACATGGGCGAAATAGGTGCCGTCACCATCCACCGTATCGGGCACGGCGATGTTGTGGGACCGACCCAGTTCCCAGTCCTCCGCACCATGGCCAGGCGCGATATGGACCAGGCCCGTGCCTTGTTCCAGCGTCACATGGTCGCCCGCCAGCAACGGCACCGCGAAGTCATAGCCCTGGCCGGCCAGCGGATGCGCTGCTACCAGTCCCGCCAGTTCAGCTCCGCTCAGACGCGCTGTCACCTCGTGCCCGGTGATGCCCGTGGCCGACGCCACAGCCGCCACCAGCGATTCTGCAACCAGCAGTTTTTCGCCTATGCGCGCGCGGCTGTCATCACCGATGGCGGTTACGTCCATCACCACATAGGTGAAATCCTGGCCATAGGCGATGGCGCGGTTCCCCGGCAAGGTCCACGGCGTCGTCGTCCAGATCAGCGCCGACACGCCGGCCAGGTCCGGGCGCGGCGGCGACTGCAGCGCAAAGCGCACCCAGCACATGGTGGACGTATGGTCGTGATACTCGATCTCTGCCTCGGCCAGTGCGGTCTTCTCCACCACCGACCACATGACCGGCTTGGCCCCGCGATAGAGCCCGCCATTGAGCAAAAACTTGCCGAGTTCCCGGACAATGCTGGCCTCGGCATCGTAGCTCATGGTGGTGTAGGCGCTGTCCCAGTCGCCAACAACGCCCAGCCGGCGGAACTCCGCCGCCTGTACGCCGACCCAGTGCTCGGCGAACTGCCGGCACTCGCGCCGGAAATCGGCCACCGGCACGTCTTCCTTGGCACGCCCGGCCTCGCGATGACGCTCCTCGATCTTCCATTCGATGGGCAGGCCGTGACAGTCCCAGCCCGGCACATAGTTTGCGTCCTTGCCCAGCATCTGCTGCGACCGGTTGACCACGTCCTTCAGAATCTTGTTGAGAGCGTGGCCCATGTGCAGGTGGCCATTGGCATAGGGCGGCCCGTCATGCAGAACGAATTTCTCACGGCCCGCCGAGTCCCGTCTGAGACGTCCATACAGATCGAGCTTCTGCCACATTGCCAGAATATCCGGCTCGCGCTCCGGCAGGCGCGCGCGCATGGCCAGTTCGGTCTGTGGCAGAAACAGGGTATCGCGCCAGTCGCGGGCCATGGTCAGACCCCGTCGCAACGGCCGGCGGCGACCGGTCGGCCAGTCATGGCGGATGCGTGTGGGGCGGATGCGTGTGGGGCGGATGCCTGTGGGGCGGATGCCTGTGGGGCGGGTTCAGGTGAGGTGGGGCGAAATGTCATGGCGGGCGAAATCCTTACGGGGATACAGGGCTGCAATGCGGACGTCCCGGCCCGGCAGGGGGGCCGGGTCGATAATTCGCCCGTCTGGCCGTCCTATGCTGATGGTGGCGCCTGTGGCCACGGTTCGCTCGCTCATGGCGGGCGATCCTATGGGCTGGACCCGGCTGAATCAAGGAATCGGCGGGCCCGACTCACGGCTCCACCGGCCACGCCGCCAGCAGCCGGGCCGCGGACTGGCAGTCCCGGCCAATGGCCTCGCGCAGTGTCTCCAGGTCGGCGAAGGCTTCTTCCGGCCGGATAAAGTCGTACCAACGCACCCGTACCGTGCGGCCGTACAGGTCCAGGGTGCGCCCCAGCAGGTGGACTTCCAGCAGCTCGTGGTCGCCCTTGACCGTCGGCCGGGTGCCGAAGCTGGCGACCCCGTCCAGCCAGCCGACACCATGGTCGGACAGACCGTCGCCGGCCTCGCCAGGCGCCAGCCGGACCCCATAAATGCCATGGCGCGGCGGGCAGTATTCACCAAGGTTTATGTTGGCTGTGGGATAGCCCAGGGTGCGACCAAGCCGTTGCCCGGCGATGACTTCGCCCTCGACCTCCCAGGGCCGGCCCAGCAAAGCAGCAGCCCCGGCCATATCGCCGGCCCGCACACAGTCACGTACCCGGCTGGACGAATAGGGTTGGTCCGCGCTATCGGTCACCGCATCGACCGCGCTATGGCCAAAGCCGTGCACCGCCGCCAACCGCGCCAGCAACCTCACATCACCGCCGCGGGCCTTGCCGAAACGAAGATTGTAGCCGGTCACCAGGTGGGCCACGCCGACACCGTCCACCAGAACGGTCTGCACGAACTCCTGGGCGGTACGGGCGGCGAAGGGGCTGTCGAAGGTCAGCTCGTAGAGAAGCTCCACCCCCAGCCCGGCGAGCGCCCGGGCCCGGCCGGCCGGCGAGGTCAGGCGGAAGGGCGGGCCATCCGGCTGAAAGAATCGGCGCGGATGAGGCTCGAAAGCCATCACGGCGAGCGGCCGGCCGGCCTGGCGCGCTATGGCGCCGGCAGCGGCGATCAGGGACTGATGGCCCAGATGGACGCCGTCGAAATTGCCCATGGCAACAACCGCGCCACGGTCCGCCGCCGCCAGGCCAGTGAAACTGCGCACAATTCGCATGACGATGTGTCCATACGGCGCGCCGGGCGGAGTCGCAACCAGCAAGCCCGCCCAATGGACGGATCTGGCGATGAACCGGCCTGGCAACGCACCGATCCGACCGGGTGGCCAGGCCGCCGCCTCTGACGCAACTGCCGCTAACCCTCTCTTAAGGCCCAGCCGGGAAACTGGCTGGCAGGAGCCGCTGTCGGTTCCAGGGGCCCGTGATGTGCGGGTTCGCGCCGTTCGTGTGCCGTTCATGGAGACTCGTCGTGCTCAAGTCCCGTCAGGCCTTCAATACCGGCAACCACCTGCGCCGCATTCCCAAGGTGCAGGAATTCGCCGAGATTTCGCTATCCGGCGGCACGGTCATGCGCGGCCACGTCTTCATCGAAGCGACCAGCCGCATACAGGACCTGCTGAACGGGCCCACCGACTTTTTCCCTTTTGTCGACGAATCGGGGCAGATTCGGCTGATCAACAAGAACGCGGTGACCCAGGTGGTGCCCTACGACCATCCTGGCGTCTGAGCGGTCTGCGCACCGCCGCCCGAGCGCGGCCCAACCATCCGCCTGCCGCCTGACCGGCCGTCTGTCCTGCTGATTGCCAAGCCACGCCCGCGCCTCTATCAACCGTCTGGCGATTGCAGCGAGATGGAGACGCCAGGTGCGCGTTCTGCAGGCCATGGCCGGCGCCCGCCATGGCGGGGCCGAAACAGCGTTCAGCGATACGGTCCTCGCCCTGGCCCGCCATGGGCTGTCGCAGCAGACGCTGATCCGGCCCTGGCCCGAACGTCAGGCGCAGATGGCGGCGGGCGGCATTGCAACCGGCACGGCACCCTTTGGCGGTCTCGTCGACATCACCACGCGGCGACGCTTTCGACGCGCCGTCAGCGACTTCAGGCCAACCATCGTACAGACCTGGATGCAGCGCGCCACCCGCTTCTGTCCGCCGGCGGAGCGTGCCGGCTTTGTTCATCTTGGCTGGCTTGGCGGCTATTACGGGCTACGAGCCTATCGCCATTGCCATCATCTGGCCGGCGTCACGGAGGCCATCCGCAACCACCTGACCGCCGCCGGCTGGCCGCCGGAGCGGGCCCATGTGCTGCGCACCTTCGCCGTCCGCGAAAGCGACCCGCCGGTGGATCGCGCGAGTCTGGATACGCCGGCCGACGCACCGCTGATCGTTGCACTCGCCCGGCTGCACCAGAAGAAAGGTCTCGACGTTCTGCTGCACGCCATGGTGGACCTGCCACAAGCCTTCCTTTGGCTTGCTGGCGAAGGGCCACTGCGCAGTGAGCTTGAGACCCTGTGCCAGCGGCTTGGCCTAAGGAATCGCGTGCGTTTTCTCGGCTGGCGCACGGACCGTGGCGCCCTGCTGAAAGCGGCCGATGTGTGCGCCTTCCCGTCCCGTTACGAACCCTTCGGCACGGTGACAGTGGAAGCCTGGGCCCACGACACCCCCATCGTCGCGGCAGCCAGCGACGGGCCGCGCGCCACCATCCGCCACGGCGAAGATGGCCTGCTGGTGGCCATAGACGACGCCGGCGCCCTGGTCGCCGCTCTGGCGCGGATCCTGGCGACGCCGGATCTAAGACAGTCCCTGATTGCCCGCGGCCGTGAACGCTATGAGGCGGAATACAGCGAGCCGGCCGCGGTCGCCGCCTATCTCGATCTGTATCACCGCATCGCGCCGCATGACTGACCATGCCGAAGACGGCACGCGGCGCCTCAGCCGGCGGGCGCGCCTGAACGCCCTGCCGCCGAACGTGCGCGGTGCACTGTGGATGATCGGTGCCGCCAGCATGTTCGCCCTGATGACCGTGGTTGGCAAAATCCTTGGCGCCACGTTTGATCCGCTGCAGATCACCTGGGCGGTACAGGTGGTCGCCCTGGTGATCGTCGTGCCTGTGGCCCTGGCGGCCGGCCGGCCGCTGCTGCCACGGGGTCGCCGGGTTATGCATGTGGTCCGTGCGTTGTGTGGCTATTCCGGTTTTATCTGTTTTCTTATCGCCATCCAGTTTCTGCCGCTGGCCGATGCCGTATCGCTCAGCTTCGCCACGCCATTGTTCATGGTGGTGTGGGCGGCGCTGTTCCTGGGGGAAAGCGTTCGCTGGCGGCGCGCGACGGCAACGGCAATCGGTTTTGTGGGTGTGGTGGTGATGATGCGGCCGGGACAGGCGGCGATTGAGCCTGCGGCACTGGTGGCCATCCTCGGCGCCATGTTCGGTGCTACGGCCATGACTCTTATCAAGCGGCTGACCGTGCATGACGACAATGTGACGCTGATGGCCTCCTTCGCCATTGTCGCTGGCATCGCCGGCGTCGGGCCGGCCCTGTGGGTGTGGCAGATGCCCGGCTGGAGCGACCTGCCCTGGCTTGCGGCCATCGGTCTTGGCGGGGTTGCCGGTCAGTACATGCTGATCCGCGCCTACCGGGCGGGCGAGGCCTCCGTGGTCGCTCCCTTCGACTATTCCCGCCTGATTCTGTCGACGATCCTCGGGTATCTGGTGTTCCGCGAGGTGCCGGACCTGTGGACAGGAGTCGGTGCCGCCATCATCATTGCCAGCACATTTTATATCGCCCGGCGCGAGGCCCGACGGGGCATTGCCCCGGCCGTAACGCCGGGCGGCGGAGTGAACCCATGAGCGCGCCAGCCATCCGTCTCAATCCACTGGCCAATCCGGTCTATCGCAATCTTCTGTCGGCCCAGATCATCTCCCTGATCGGCACCGGCCTGACATCGGTGGCGCTGGCCCTGCTGGCGTTTGATATTGCAGGCGGTGACGCCGGCGTGGTGCTCGGCACGGCCCTGGCCATAAAGATGATCGCCTATGTGCTGTTCGCACCGGTCATCGGCGGCATGGTCCACAAGCTGCCGCGCAAACCTTTGCTCATCGCTCTCGACCTGGCCCGTGCCGGGATCGTCGTGCTGCTGCCTTTCGTCGATGCGGTGTGGCAGATCTATGTGCTGATCTTTGTTCTCAGCATCTGCGCCGCCGGCTTCACCCCGACATTCCAATCGACCATCCCGGACGTGCTGCCGGATGAACGGCAATACACCCGTGCCCTGTCTCTGTCGCGCCTGGCCTATGATCTGGAAAACCTCCTGAGCCCCAGCCTGGCGGCCCTGGCGCTCCTGTTCATGAGCTTCTCCGGGCTGTTCCTGTTCAACGCCGGCGGCTTTGTGATCTCGGCCCTGCTGGTGCTGATCACCGCGGTGCCGGCGGCGGCGGCCACCACCCGGCGCAGCCAGGGCCTGTGGCACAACACGATCTTCGGGGTCAGCGCCTATTTGCGCACGCCGCGCCTGCGTGGCCTGCTGGCGCTCTATGTGGTGGTGGCGATGGCCAGCTCGCTGACCATCATTCACACCGTCACCTATGTGCGGAGCGGTCTCGGTCTCAGCCAGGTCGCCGTGGCCCAGGCCATGATGGCCGCCGGCGGCGGCTCCATGCTGGCGGCCTTGCTTCTGCCCCGCCTGTTGGATCGCCTTGCCGACCGGCCGGTCATGCTGACCGGTGGCGTGCTGCTGGTGGCGGCCCTGGCGACTGGGGCGATGGCGCCGGACTTCGCCGGCCTGTTGGGACTGTGGTTCCTGCTGGGCATTGGCCTGTCGGTGATCCAGACCCCGGCCGGCCGGCTGATCCGCCGCTCATGTCATCCGGGTGACAGCGCGGCCTTCTTCGCTGCGCAATTTGCCCTCAGCCACGGCGCCTGGCTGATGGCCTATCCGCTGGTCGGCTTCCTTGGCGCCCGTCTCGCCACGGCGCCGCTCTTTCTCATTCTGGCGGGGGTCAGCGCGGCAGCAGTGTTTGCGGCGGCGCTGCTCTGGCCGGCCCGCGACCCCGGCATGATCGAGCACAGCCACCCCATAGACCATTCAGTCGGTGATGCAGGCGACCATGCCGGGCTCGCACCGCTGACCGCCGGGGTGGTCGCCGGCCAGACCGTCCGGCACAGCCATCACTTCGTGATCGATGATCGCCACCGCCGCTGGCCGCGGCCGGCGCAATAGCCCGCCGCTATTCAGCGCTGGCCAGATGGCCGAAGGCCACAGGCGGAACCACCGTAAACTCCGTATCGCCCGGCCGCTTCCAGGTAAGCTGCAAGGCGGACGTGCCCTTTTTCTGGTAGTAGGCCAACCAGAAGTCGTGCCAGCCGCCCTCGGCCGCCGTCACCATCAACGCCGGCGACCAGGTATCGCTGTGAATCAGCGGATCCTCGAAAACGAGCTGACGGCCGATCTCCAGCCGCACCCCGTCATTGGACAGCAGCATGAACTCATAGGCGCCGGCCTGCTCCAGATGGATCACGCCCTCGATAATGGCGCCGACATAGATCGTCTGATCCGATGTGAGTACCAGGCCATCGCCGGCGCCATAGTCCAGTCCGGGCAGAACGTCGGACGACTCACCGCCCCAGCGGTCAAAGGCGCTGATGACCGTGTCGATGTGCTCGAAGCGGTCGAACCGGTAACGCACCGCAAGCCCCGGCTGCACCGTAGCCGGCTGCGGCGTCAGGGCGGCCACCTCCACGGCACTGCCGGCACGCCCCTGTCCGGCCAGACCGGCGGTCAGCAATACCGCCGTCAGCAGGGCCAGCCCGGCTGCTGTCCAGCGCCCTGTTAAACCGCTCCTGTGGTGTGCGTGTGCCATGTTCCCTCCGCTGCCGGGACTGAATCCGGCGTTTATCCATCTCCAGAATTGTTGCAGATGGGTGACACCCGCCAGATTAATTCATTTGCCGCATGTTCACCAAGCGGCCTTATGACCACATCACACCAGTCTGATGACGGGTCTGACCGCGCGGCTTCCACCGGCCACCCGAACCCGCGCCAGGCCCAGCCATCAGACGGGCTATCAGACGGGCCGACGGACCGGACCGTGCCCGGAAAACACTGCCCAACAGCCGGCGGAACACCATAGAACCGCATGGTTAAAGACAAACACACGGCCATTTTCAGGACTCGCGGCGGATTTCAAGTCCTTGGCGCCCGGGATTTGATGGGAGTCCAGGACTCCGCCCCGGAGACTCAATAATCACCGCCCTCCGCCTTGCCTGACTTCGTGGACCGGCCGGGCGAGTCCTCGCCACATATGGCCATCATTTCGAAATACTCTTGACAATTGTGTCGAATTATTGCGGCATGACGCACCGAATTCGCCTGGGGGCGGGTTCCTTACGCTGACTCTGCCTTGGGAGGCATGCATGTCCTTTGATACCGTCAAGCGGTGGATCGGTGCCCTGACCGAAGTTGGTCTGGTTCTGATTGCACTCGGCATCGTCGTTCAGGTCCTGTTTCCAGGTACCGCGACATTCTTCGAAACCGGTTCGATCGTTCAGAACATCATGAATCTGATCAGCCGTCTCGGCAGTGGTGGGTTCGTTGGCCTGATCGCGCTGGGTGTGGTTCTCTGGCTGTTCACTGGCCGGCGGATCAGCTAGCGCCAGCCTGTGCATCCCCGGGCCCGGTGGTGAAGTCCGCCACCGGGTCCGGAACTTCTGATGCAGGCTCGGGAGCTCTGCGCTGACGAGTTTACCAACAGGCGGCTCCAGGCCGCGTCCCGGGAGGTTCCGAAATGTCTTGGTTTGAAACAGTAAAGACGTGGCTGTGGCGCCTGACAGAGGTCGGCCTGTTGCTGATTGCCCTGTCCATCGTGTTTACAATTCTGTTCGGGGCGGACGTTCCGTTCATTGGCACAGGCGTCGTCCAGTCATTCACTGACTTCGTCCAGGCACTGGGCAATGGCGGCTTCGCCGGCATCCTTGCCGCGATCGTCATCGTCTGGTTGTTCTCGAAGCGCTCGCTGCGCTAGTCGCACCGGGCCCACAGTACAAACCGGCGTCCCTCGGGGCGCCGGTTTTTCTTTGCGCTGATAGCCGGGGACTTAGTTCTCCAGGCGGAAGACCACAGGCACCCGGGTGGTGACCCGCCCCCGCGGCGGGTCGTAGCGCCACAAGGCGACCGTGCGCTGCGCCGCCCGGTCGAGAATCCCATAGCCGCTGCTTTCCGCCACCACTACCTGGCCGACCATGCCGGACGGCAGCACCTCCACCCGCAGCACCACCCGTCCCTCGATGCCGTTGCGCCGGGCGCTCCACGGATAGTCGGGCCGGGGATTGCCGGCGGCCGGCGCCGGCACACCATCGCCGCGACTGGCGCTGGACGGCTCATCGCCGGCGGTGGCGGAGGTGGTGAGCGCCTCCACGGTGCCGGCCGTTTCCGCCGTGCCGCCGGCCGCCGGCGCCAAAGCTGCCATCTGCCGGCCCGTTGCATCGCTGCTCGCCGCCGCGGCCTGCGCCACTGGCGTTTCGGTCGGCCGCCGCAACAGGTCCGGCGCAACCACGCGCGCCTCGGCCACGGCTGGCGCGGACTGGGCGGTCATATCCGGCAACACATCTGGCGTGGCGTCTGTTGCGACAGACATCGCGGCGGACGTCATTGTCGGCGCTCCCGCCAGACGAGCCGCGGCGCCATCCGGCGCGGTCGTGGACACCGCCGCTGCCGTCGCCGGCACCGGTGCGCCGGCGGCGGCGCTGCCATCCACCACGCTGACCATCACCAGATGGATGGCGCCGCTCTCCGGCATCGGCGTTGATGCCGGGGCCGGACGCAGCAGCACCAGCCCGGCCGCAAGCGCGCCATGGGCCAGCACAGAGGCAAGCACCGCCAGTGCGGCAGCCGACCGGCCCATCACCGGTCCCCTCCGCCCAGCCGTCGCCATGGCAGAACATAGCTTTCGTTTTCATGGCGGCCGGTGACCGCGGCAATGCGATAGACGCCGGCCAGCCGTTCCGCGGTCAGGACCTGATCGGGCGCGCCGTCCGCCGCCACCTGGCCGCCATCCAGCAGGACCAGCCGGTCGGCATAGCGGCCGGCCAGCGTCAGGTCATGCAGCACCACCACCACCGCCGCTCCTTCGCGGCTCAGGCGTTTCAGGGATTCCATGGTGTCCAGCCGGTGATAAGGGTCGAGGCCCGACACCGGCTCGTCGGCCAGCAGCACCGCCGGCGTACCGGCCAGCGCCCGCGCCAGCATCACCCGCGCCCGCTCGCCGCCCGAAAGCTCATTGACCGGCCGCGCCGCCAGATGCACCACATCGGCCGTCGCCATGGCCCGGGCAACGGCGGCACGATCCGCTACAGACGGCGCTGCCATGGCGCTGCGGTGCGGCAGGCGACCCAACCCCACCACCGCCTCTACCGATAGGGGCCAGTGGCTGGCGGCGTTCTGCGGCAGATAGGCAAGACGTCGCGCCAGCGAACGGCGGCCCAGGCGATCCAGGCTTCTACCCTCGACCGTCACACCGCCGCTGTCGGCCGCCAGCAACCCACACAACGCCCGCAGCAGCGTCGTCTTGCCGGCGCCATTGGGGCCGACCAGCGCAACCATTTCACCGGCCGCAACCGACAGGCTGACGGAACGCAGCACCGGCCGCGCGCCGAAGCTGAGCGACAGATCATGACAGGCAAGGGCGTTTATCAGGTGGTCGCTCATACCAGCCGCCGCCGCTCACGCAAGACCAGGGCAAAGAAGAAGGGAGCGCCGACCAGCGCCGTCACCACCCCCAGCTTCAGCTCACTGCCGCCGCCCAGCACCCGCGTCGCCACATCGGCCAGCGCCGTTAGCGCAGCACCGCCAAGGGCGCTGGCCGGCAGCAGGCGGCCCGGCAGGCCACCGACCAGCGGCCGCAACAAGTGCGGCACCACCAGACCGACAAAACCGATGACCCCGGCGACGGATGTGGCCGCACCGACCCCCAGCGCCGTGCCCACCACCAGCAGGTTGCGGCTGAGCCTGAGATTGATGCCGAGGCTGCGCGCTGCGTCCTCGCCGAGGCTCAACCCATCGAGACTGCGCCCCAGGGCAAGCAGCATGACTGCGCCGGCCACCATGAAGGGCAGGGCCAGAGTCACATGAGACATGCTGCGGTCAGCCAGCGATCCCAGCAGCCAGAAGACGATCTCGAAGGCCGCAAAGGGGCTGGGCGCCAGACTCAGCGCCAGGCTGGTCATGGCCCCGGCAAAACTGGTGACGGCAATGCCGGCCAGGATCAGCGCCATGCTGCCGGACTCACGCCCGGCCAGTAGCTGCACCAGGACCACCGCACAGATGGCGCCGGCCATGCCGGCCAGCGGCACGGCAAAGGCGAGGCCGGCCAGGCCGAAATAGAAGACCAGAACCGCCCCCAGCGCGGCCGAGGCGGACACACCGATCAGCCCTGGCTCGGCCAGGGGGTTGCGCAGAAATCCCTGCAGCGCGGCGCCCGACAGGCCGAGAATTGCACCGATGGCGAGCCCCAGTATGGCGCGCGGCAGACGCACCTCTGCCAGAATGAGACGCGCCGCCGGATCATCCGTGCCGCCCGGCCAGGCCCCCCTCAGCCACGCCAGCAGGTCGGCCATGCCGACCGACGATGGCCCGACCAGCAGAGAGGCGATGCCCGCCGCCGCCGCGGCCAGTGCCAGCAGCGCCAGCAGCAGGCCATAGGGCAAAAGCGCGGGCCGGCTCATGAGCCGCTGCCCCGCGCCGTCATCTGTCGGCGCACGGCGCCGAGCTGGTCCAGCGCCGCCGTCACCCCGGGCGGGCCACAGGCCAGGGCGCTCTCGGCGATGACCAGGGTTCGCGCCCGCTGCAGCAGGCCGACCAGGGCCGGATGGCGCAGCAGCGCGGTAGCCAGCGATGGCGGACCCTCGCGCGCCGCGCCCAGGATGATGAGGTCCGGTGCGGCGTCCACCAGGGCCTCGATGGACAGCGGGCGCAGGCCATCAACCCCGAGCTCCGCCGCCAGATTGACAAAGCCCGCCGCCTCTATGATGTCGTGGGTCAGGGTGCCGCTGCCGGCGGTCAGCCCGTTGGCATGATAGGTGATGGCGCGCGGCCGGTCCTGCCGTGGTGCCGCGCCGCGGCCCGCCGCGGCGATCCGCTCCTGCACCTGCCGCGCCAGGGCCTGGCCGGCGGCGGGCCGCCGCAGCGCCGCGGCCACCTGCTCGATGTGGCTCATGACATCGTCCAGCGACAGGGCCAGGCCCATGCGTTCGACCCGCACGCCGTTATTCTCCAACAGAGCCACCGCCGGCCGCGCGCCGTAAGCGCCGGCGAAAACCAGGTCCGGCTGCAACGGCAGGATCTCCTCCGCCAGACCGTGGTTGAGCGACACGCCGGCTGCCGCGTCGGCCATGGCGCTCACCGCCGGATCGGCCACCAGAAAACTGAGCGAGGCGATGGCGTCGCGCGGCGCCAGTTGCAGCAGCAGCTGGTCGGAACAGACGTTCAGCGATACCACCCGCTGCGGAGCTGACGCCGCCGACTGACCCATCGCGTCGGGCATCGCCGCCAGCACGCCAAGCATCAGCCCCGCCAGCGGGCGGAGGATGCCGGCGAACCGGCGGCGACACCCTGCCATGGCTAGAACCGCACCCCGAACCGGGCGAGCACCGTCCGCTCCGGCATGGGATAGGCGTTGTAGGTGCCGAAGGTGGAGGCGCTGGCCACCCCGTAGGTCACATACTCCTCCTCGAACAGGTTGTTGACGATACCCTCCCAGTAGAAGCCGCCATACTCGCCGCCAAGGCGAAGATCGACCACCGAATAGGCCGGAATCATCGGCTGAAAATTGGCCGCGTCATTGTCCAGCCGTTTTTCGCCCACATAGCTCGCCACAACCGTGGCCGACAGCCATTCGGCATGCTGCCAGGTCAGGGCCGAACTGCCGGTCCACCTGGCGACCAGCGGCACGTCATTGCCCTCGTTGGCGCCGGAACGGAACACCGCGCGGGTGTAGGCGCCGTTCAGGCTGAGCGACAGGTCATGGGCCACAGGCACGGTGTATTGCGCCTCGACCCCGTAGCGCCGTGTCGGGTCCAGGTTGCGGTTGATGAAGTTGACCGGATCGAAGGCGATCTCGTCTTCCAGATCCATGACATAGGCGCTGGTCACCAACATGCCGCCGGCGATGCCGGACCGCACACCGGCCTCCACGTCATAGCTGGTCTGAGTTTCAAGATTGAACGTCGCACCGCCGGTGCCGATTCGCTCATCGATCGTGGGCGAGCGAAAGCTGCGCGCGGCGCGTGCGAACACGCCGAGCCCGGCGGTCAGCTGATGCTCTACGCCGACACTGGCCGCCAGTTCGGTTTCCGACTTGTCAAGCAGCGCCAGATTGGTGTGCGAAAAGGCCGAATAGCCGGGCGCCGTGGTGTCAAGCACGTCGTCGGCCACGGTGTTGATCTGCTGTACCCGGCCGCCAGCATGCGCCGTGGTGTCGCCGCTGACGGTGATGGTCGTCTGACCATAGAGCGCGACACTCCGCTGCCGCGCATCGTAGCGCTTGATCGGCGGGTCGCCCAGATGGTTTTTCCGGTCGGAATTGTAGTCGGCGTAATAGAGGTCGACGCCGACAGTGGATGACGATGGCAAAGTCCCGAAATCGCCCGCGAGATTGACCCGCGGCGTCAGCGACCAGGTGGTCAGGTCGGTGTCCACGTGGGAATCGAACGCCGCGCCGAAGGCGGAAATAAAGACCGCGTCCTGATCCTTGCGGCGGACACCACCATCGACGATCAGGTCGGCGCCCGGCGCGACGGCCCAGGTGCCGCCCAGCGTGCCGGACAGGCCGTTCTGCAGGGCATAATCGAAGGGTGTCGTCGCGCCAGTGCGGTCACTTGCGAGCAGGTTCGAGGTCAGCGTCACCCGCCGAACGCCGGGCAGGCGCAGGGTCTGATCATCGGCTGAGACGCTGGCATAGAGCTCGCCGTCGCCAAAATCATGGCGCACTTCGAACACGCCGTTCCGCTGGTCGAAATCGTTATTGTCGCGATAGCCGTCGCTGGACTGGGTGTTGGTGAAAAAGCTCACCGCCGTGTCGCCATAGTGCTGCACGGTCGAAACCGCCGCCTCGTCATGATTGAGGGTGCCGAGCCCTACCGACATATCCACCATCGGTTCCACCGTCAGTGGCGAGTGGGTGATGATGTTGATGACCCCACCGACCGCGCCATCGCCATAGAGCACGGCGCCGGAATTGCCGCGGATCACCTCGATACGTGAGATGGCGTCCAGCGGAATGTTCGACCAGTCGATGGCCGCAACGTCTATGTCGTTGAGCCGCCGGCCATTGATCAGGACGAGCGTGTTGGACACCGCCGTGGCGCCGAAGCCGCGAATGTCCACGGTGGAGCGCGCACTGCCCACCCCGCCATACAGATCGCGCACCTGGATACCGGCATAATAGCTCAGCACTCCGGGCACGGTGCTGGCCGGAGCGGCCTCTATGTCCGCCGCCGTGATGATGGTGGTGGACGTGCCGGCAGCGCCGGACTCAATACGGCTGCCGGTGACGATGACGGCCCCGTCCTCGTCCTGGTCATTGCTCTTTGCGATGCCCGGCCCGGCAAGCACAGCGGCCAGCATCAGGGCGGCGAACCCCGCACCAGCCAAACGCGTCCGTCGAAAGGCAAGGCGCTCAACAGCGCGTATACGGCTTTTCCTCATGTCTGTGGTCTCCCCAGGCGGTTGCTGCACGATGCCGCAGGGGAATCCCGACAGACGGAGTCTGGCTGTGAATTGACATTGCACAGGTCATGACGTCACCCGACCGGTTTCCACCAACGGCGCACTCGTTCGTGCGTCACCGCGAACGGAGTTCCGGACCATCGACAATCCCCGATCGACGGTTGGGTGACGCTGGTGGGGCAGGTCTCCTGGCTTGCGGTTCACCGCCCGACGCCATGCCTTCCCAGACCCTTGGGTCCAGTGGTCACTCTGGCGCAGGCTCACCGCTTACAGTTGCGGGGGCAGCCACGGAATTGCCCGGTTGAGCCGGGCGCACCGTATTCCCTCTTGTCGTTCCGCCCCCGAAGGGGCCGAAACCACCACCAGGCGGGAGTATCGGTCTGCCCCTGCCGCCATGTCAACGCGCGGCCGGAGCGCCCCAACCCCGTGCCGGCCGTGCGCCGGCCCTGTACCGGCCCGGCGCCACCTGATGCCGCCTCGCGCTGGCGTGACAGGCGGCGTCTGCGCCGGGAGGTAGGCAGCCCGCCCCGGGCCGCGTAATCTCTGCCGCCATGCGCCTTCTGCGGCAATCCGCCCTCCTTTCCCTCATTGTCATTGTCTCCGTCGCCGGCTGGTATGTGCTCAACCGTGAGCCGGCCGGCGAGGAAGGCGGCAGACGGGAATCACCGCCAGTGCCGGTGGTCGCGGTGGCCGCCCGGCTCGGCCCGATCACCGACCGTATCGAATCGGTCGGCACGGCGCGGGCGGCCGAGTCCGTTATCATCACGGTGCGCCAGCGCGGCACCATAGACACCATCGCCTTCACGCCCGGCGCCGATGTTGCCGCCGGCGATGTGCTGGCCTCGCTGGAGGCGACGGTGGAACAGGCCGAACGGGACGAAGTGCGGGCCCAGCGGGACGAGTTGCAGCGTGGCCTCGACCGGGCGGTATCTCTGGCCCAGCGGGGCACCGTGCCGCAGGCCCGTGTGGACGAGCTGCGCGATCAGGTGCGGGCCGCCGATGCACGCCTCGCCGCGTCCCAGGCGCGTCTCGCCGAATACACCATCCGCGCGCCCTTCGCCGGTCGTGTGGGCTTGCGCCAGGTCAGCCCCGGCGCCCAGGTGGAGCCCGGCACACCCATCACCACCCTGGACGATACCGACCCCATCCTGATCGAGTTTTCCGTGCCGGAGATTGCCATCGGCGCGCTGGTCCCTGGCCTGCCGGTGGTCGCGCTGACGCCGGCCTGGCCCGATCACATCTTTATCGGCCAGCTCGATGAGATCGACACCCGGGTTGACCCGGTCAGCCGCTCCGTCGCCGTCCGCGCAACCTTTCCCAACACCGAAGAGCGCCTGCGTCCCGGCATGTTTCTCACGGTCCAGCTTGAAACCGGCGTCCAGCGCGATGCCATTCTGGTGCCGGAAGAAGCGGTCCTGCCCCAGGGCGTTCGCCAGTTCGTCTATGTGGTGAGCGACGGCAAGGCCATCCGTACGGAGGTGACTCTGGGCCGGCGCGAACCCGGCATCGTGCAGGTGGAGGCCGGACTGTCGCCCGGCGAGCTGGTCGTCGTTGAAGGCCTGCAGAAAGTGCGCGACGGGCGGGCGGTGGTCCTGCAGGAGGCCACCGGCAGTGGCGGCGCGACAAGCGCCGACGGGACCGGCGAGGGTGGTGCGTGATGCTGTCCGACATCGCCATCCGACGGCCGGTGCTGGCCATCACCATCAACCTGATTCTGGTGGTGGTTGGTCTGGCCGCGCTGTCACGCCTGTCGGTGCGTGAGCTGCCCGACATTGACCCGCCCAATATAAGCATTGCCGTCACCTATCCCGGCGCTTCCTCGCCGGTGGTGGAAAGCCAGGTAACGGAACCTGTGGAAGAATCCGTCTCGGGCATTGCCGGCATCACGCGCATCACCTCCTGGACGCGTGATGAACAGGCCAGTGTGCGTCTGGAATTCGCTCTTGGTCATGACCTGGAGGCGGCGGCCAATGACGTGCGCGACCGCGTCTCGCGGGTCGTGTCGTCTCTGCCGGAGGGGGCCGGGACGCCGCGTATCGCCAAGGCTGATTCCGACGCCAATGCCATGCTCTACATGTCCCTGTCGAGCCCCAGGCGGGACAACCGGGCGCTGACCGACCTGGCCGAACGCTTCGTGGTTGACCGTCTGTCGGCGGTGCCCGGCGTCGCCTCGGTCTCTATCGGCGGCGATCAGCGGCTGGCCATGCGGGTCTGGCTTGATCGCCAGGCCATGGCGGCGCGCCAGATCACCGTTGCCGACATCGAACAGGCGCTCAGGCGCGGCAATGTGGAGCTGCCGGCGGGCCGCCTGGAAAGCCAGGCTCGTGAGTTCGCCGTGCGGACGGACGTACGCCTGCGCGGAGCCGAGGATTTCGCCAATCTGGTGATCCGCGACGAAGGCAGCACCCAGTTGCGCCTGGGTGACGTGGCGCAGGTGGAACTGGGCGCCTATGAGCTGCGCAGTGAAACCCGCATCAACGGCGCTACGGCCATCGGCCTCGGTGTCGTCCGCCAGTCCGGCGCCAATGCGCTTGCGGTGTCGGACGGCATTCAGCGCGAGGTGGAAGAGATCCGCCAGACCCTGCCGGACGATGTGATCGTCCGCATCGGCTATGATGAATCCGTCTTTGTCCGGTCGTCCATCAATGAGGTGGTGCGTGCGCTGCTGGTGGCGCTGGCGCTGGTGGTCGCGGTCATCTTCATATTCCTGCGCTCGCTGCGCGCCACCTTGATCCCGGCCGTGGCGATTCCCGTCTCGATCATCGCCACCCTGCCGGTGCTGGCGGCGCTTGGCTTCTCCATCAATGTGCTGACACTGCTGGCGCTGGTTCTGGCCATCGGCCTGGTGGTGGACGATGCCATCGTCGTTCTGGAGAACATCCACCGCCGGGTAGAGGATGGCGAAGCGCCACTGCTTGGCGCACAGCGCGGCGCGCGGCAGATCACCTTCGCTGTCATTTCAACCACGCTGGTTCTGGTGGCGGTGTTCGTCCCCATCTCCTTCATGCAAGGGGCGACGGGACGTCTCTTTACCGAGTTCGGCATCGCCATGGCGGCGGCGGTGGTCTTTTCCTCATTCGTCGCCCTGACCCTGACGCCGATGATGGCCTCGCGCCTGCTGGCAGCCGGCGGTGGCGGGCGGGCCGATGCCGGCCAGCGCGCCTTCCGGGGCATTGCCCGCGCCTATGGCCGGAGCGTGGAGTTCGCGCTTGGTCAGCCGGTTATCGTCATCGGCATCGCCGTGCTGATTTCCGCCCTGGCGGTCAGTCTGTTTCAGAATATCGACCGTGATTTCGCACCCAGCGAAGACCGCGGCGTCTTCTTCGTCAGCATCAATGCGCCCGAAGGCTCCAGCCTGGATTATACGCGGCGCCAGGTGGCGGCGGCCGAAGCGATCCTTACACCGCTGGTGGACAGAGGCGATGTGGAGTCCGTCTATACCCTTCTTGCGCCATCCTTCTCTGGCCCGTCACAGGTCAATCGCGCCTTCATCGTCCTGCGCCTGAACGACTGGGGCAGCGGGCGGGCCAGCCAGCAGGATCTGATCGCGGAAGTGCGCCCGCAGCTCAGCGCCCTGCCGGGTATGCGCGCCTTTGTCTTTCCGCCACGCACCCTGGGCCAGCGCGCGCCCAGCGATTCGCTGGAAATGGTTCTGGGCGGCGCCGATACGCTGACGCTGCAGGACTGGTCGGAGCGGCTCATCGCCCGCATCGAGTCAGATACTGGCGGCATCACCGGGCTCAGCACCAACTGGGCCGAGGGCAAGCCGGAAATCCGCCTCAGGGTCGACCGCCGACGCGCCGCCGATCTCGGTGTTGACCTGGCGGAGATCGGCCGCACCCTGGAAGTGATGATCGGCGGCCGCGCCATCACCCGTTTCCCCGACCGTGGTCAGGAATATGATGTGCTGTTGCAGGCGGCCGGCGTCGACCGCCAGCGGCCATCGGACCTGGCCAACATCTTCGTGCGTTCCGCCACCACCGGCCAACTGGTGCCGCTGGCCAGCGTCATTTCCCTGGAAGAAGGCTCCAGCACGCTTTGGCTTCGACGGACCGACGGTACGCCGTCCATAACCCTGTCCGGCCCGCTGGCCGAGGGGGTGTCCATTGCCGAGGGAATCGAGGAAGCCCGCGATCTGGTGCGCGAGGTGCTACCGCCTGAAGCCCAGCTGAGCTTTGACGGCAAGGCGCGCGCTTTCCTTGATGAAAACCGCTCCATACTCATCACTTTCGCCCTCGCGGTGCTGATCGTCTTTCTGGTTCTGGCCGGCCAGTTCGAAAGCTTCGTCCACCCGCTGATCATCATGCTGACCGTGCCGCTGGCGGTGACCGGTGGCCTGCTGGGCCTGACCGCCTTCGGTGTCGGCCTCAATGTGTTCAGTCAGATCGGCATGATCCTGCTGGTCGGATTGATGGCCAAGAATGGCATTCTGATGGTGGAGTTCGCCAATCAGTTGCGGGCATCCGGCGCCAGTGTGCGAAGCGCCATCCGCCAGGCGGCGGAAATTCGCCTGCGCCCCATCGTCATGACCACATTGTCGACCATGCTGGGGGCGGTGCCGCTGGTTCTGTCCGGTGGTGCCGGATCGGAGGGCCGCGCCGCTCTGGCCATCGTCGTGCTGGCGGGCGTCGGCTTTGCGACGGTCCTCACCCTCTATGTCATTCCGGTTCTGTATAATTGCCTGGCCCGATTCAGCAAGCCGGCCAACGCCGTAACCGAGCGGTTGGCGCGCCTCGAGCTGGAGCATCCGGCAGCCGGCGAATGAGTAGTTTCATCCTGCATGACGCTCTGGCCCGTCTGACGCTGGTCGCCGACTGGCCGCTCAATCTCATCCTGCTGGAAAATGACAGACGCTTTCCATGGCTGGTCATGGTGCCGAAACGAACGGAATTGCGGGATCTGCACGATCTGACGCCGGCCGACCGCCATGTCTGCATGACGGAGGTCTGCGCTGCTTCGGCCGCCCTTCTGGCCGGGTTCGGCGCCCGCAAGATGAATGTGGCGGCGCTGGGCAATCAGGTGCCGCAGCTACACATCCACGTCATTGCCCGCTGGCCGTCCGACGCCGCCTGGCCGGGTCCGGTGTGGCTGGCCGGGCCGGCGGAACCCTATGACGATGCGGGCCGCGCCGCCCGCGTGGCCGAGATGCAGACCATGCTGGCCGACGCTCTCTGAGTCATCGCCGCCCGGTTGCGGCCTACCAGCGGCCTACCAGCGGCCGGCCACCAGCCGGTCCACCGGCGCATAGTCGTCGGTCAGGATCGGCCCACCCGGCGCCATGGCCAGCAACGCCTCCGCCGACATCCTGTGCCAGCCCGTTCCGGCTGTGGCGTCACTGTTTTCGGCCCGCACATCGGCCATGGCGTCGGGCAACGCCGCGGTCGCACCGGCCACCACATTGAAGTGCTGCTGGCGACTGATGACGGGTCCGTCATGGGTCCACACCGCCACCGACTCAAACACCATGCCTAAGGTGCGGACCATGGCGGCGGCGAAGCGTGGCTCCGTCCGGTCATCAATCAGGTTAAGTACATAGACCCCCTGCGGCGTCAGGCGCAGGCGCACCAGCCGGGCGAACTCCAGACTTGTCAGGTGCGGCGGCACGGTCAGCCCGCCATAAGCGTCGGCGAAGATGATGTCGAACGGCTCACCGCTGTTCGCCTGCAACGCCATGCGGCCATCGGCGTGAACTACCGACAGCGGCGGCGCCACCCGGACGCCCAGCGCCGCCACCGCCGTCGCCGTCACGACCGGATCGATCTCCGCCGCGACGATGCGCCCGCTGGCATAGCGTTGTCGCCACAGGTCCGGCACGGTCAGACCACCACCGCCCAGAACAAACACCCGCACATCGTCGCGTCCGGCAAAAGCCTGACGCGCCACCGCATCCGCAAAGCGGTGCGGTTCGATTGCCGAAGCGGCCGGGTTCAGGGTGTCGCTGGCGGAATGAACCAGACCATCGAGCAGAAGCAGGCGCGTGGCCGGCCCACGCGTCTCGTCGGCGATCACCCGGATACAGTAATAGCGGCTTTCCATGTCGCACCAGCCGGCGACGCTGCCCGGCACACCGTCCATCGCCACCGCCAGGCCCGCCAGCGGCATGGCCAGCGCCAGCGCCGGCAGCATCCGTCCGCGGCCGCCACCCGCCGCCGCCCACAGCACCACGGCCATGGCGGAAAACACCAAGGCAACGGCGACCAGCGACAGGGCCGAGCCGAGCCACGCCAGCATTATGAATCCGGCCAGCAGCACGCCGGCAATGCTGCCGGCGGCGCCCAGAGCATAGAGCCGGCCAAGAATACGACCGCGCTGGTCCGGCGTTGCGTCGATCGCCAGCCTGGCCGCCAGTGGTGCGACAATGCCGCCGGCCACCGCCGGCGGGGCAAAGAACAGCAGGCTGCCGGCCAGTGTCGCGCCCAGTCGGCCAAGACCCGCAAACAGCAGCGCCATGACCGGCCCCAGCAGCAGCAGGGGCAAGAGACTGCCGGCAGCGGCGGCGATGAAGGCCCACGCCAGAACCCGCTGACCAGCCGCCGCCGATGCGCGTTCCGCCAGGCGACCGCCCCACCAGTGACCGAGACTGAGCCCGGCCAGGACCGCGGCGATGACCGCGCTCCATGTCTCGATGGTCATGCCCACCAGCGGCGCCATCAGACGGATGGCGACGATCTCGACAATCAGAACGCCGGCCGCGGCCACGGTGACCGCGGCGCCAAAACCGGTCTGCATGGCCCGGACCATCATGACCTGATCAGTCCTGATCCGGCGCCGGCAGCGCACCACGTCAGGTCCGGTGTGCCGGTCGCCGGCAGCAGGGCAGCCAGCGCCGCCGCGGCGCGCAGCAGAAAACGGTCGGCGAAGCGTGGCGCCGCAAGCTGCACCGCCAGCGGTCGGCCGTCGGCGGTGCGGCCGGCCGGCAGGCTGATGGCCGGCTGGCCGGTCATGTTGAAGACGAAGCACGGCGTCGCCCAGCCATAGCCGTCTGCCGACTCGGCCCACCCGGCCGGCGGTCCCGTCTCGCTGGCAAAGGCCGCAATTGAGGTGGTCGCCGAGAGCAGCAGGTCGGACCCCGCCATGAACCGCCCGATATCCGCCGCCCGCCGGCGGTGGATCGACTGCGCCGCCACCCAGTCTGCGGCGCTCATGGCGTCACCGGCCATGGCCGTGGCGTGGATATCGGGGCCGACCCGCTGGCGCGCCTCTGGCGAAAGCCGGTCAAGCATCCAGCGGGCGATGGGCCCGTTATAGGCCGTGAACGCGTGACCCAGGTCGCCGATGGGTGGGTCGCGGCGCTCCACATGGGCACCGGCAGAGGCCAGCGCATCCACCGCCTGTTCCACCGCTGCGGCGACCGCACCCTCCAGCGCCACCACCCCCAGACCCGGCGACACCACGACCCGGCAGCCGGCCAGAACGGCCGGCGATTCATCCGGTCCCGTCAATAGGGCGCCGGTGCTTTCGCCCGGCAGGGCGAAAGGGTCAGCAGCATCCGGTCCGACCAACGCGTCATAGGCCAGACGCACGTCATGCACGTCACGGGCGAAGATGCCGATGTGGGTCATGGCGCCATAGCCATCATCGAGCATGGCGGGAATGCGACCGGCGCTGGGCTTGAAGCCGGTGACGCCGCAGAAGCCGGCCGGGATTCTCACCGAACCGCCGGTGTCCGTGCCGATGGCCAGCGGCACCAGGCCAGCCGCCACCGCGGCGGCGCTGCCCGACGATGAACCGCCGGCCGACAGGGCCGGGTGCCAGGGGTTAACCGTACGGCCGGTCAGCGGTGAGACGGAATCGGTCAGCCAGGCATATTCGGTGGTCGTTGTCTTGCCGACCAGCACCGCGCCTGCGGCGCGCAACCGTGCCGCCGTCACACTGTCCGATGGCGCCGGCGCGTCATCGGTAGCCAGCGATCCGTGACGGGTTGGCCAGCCGGCCACGTCAAGGACATCCTTGATGGCCACGCAAATCCCATCCAGCGGACCGTGCAGGCGCTGCGCCGCCAGTCGTTGTGCACTGGCCGCCGCCGCCGACCGCGCACTGTCAGGGTCCATATGACAGAAGGCGTTGAGGTGCGGGTTAACGGTGGCGATCCGCGCCAGGCACCGCTCCGTTTCCGCTACCGGGTCCAGCGTTCCACGGCGCATGGCCAGCGCCGTTGCGGCGGCGCCGGCTGTCCCCGCTTCACTGGTCATGGCCGCCCATCCGCTCAACCCCGTCGAAACGCCGTCATGTGAAAAGACGCATGATCGCGACCATAGGCCCACTCGGGCCCGATGGGACAGGCATGGCGGGCCAGGCAGCCGCCGCTCATGCACCTCTTGCCTTCGACCGTGTGCAGATGATCACGGCATGCCGCCACGTCATAGGTCCGGCCATCGAAGGCGCCGACCGGACAGGCGCTCAGGCACGGCTTACCGGCGCATGTGTCGCACGGCCGTTCGGCCGGTGCCGGCCGCGGCATCGCCGGCTGCTCGGTGAGGCGTTCGGCGAACAGCAGGGCGGCGCGATAGGCGTGCCACAGGCCATAGTCGGCGTGGATCAACAGGCCCAGCGGTGACGGGAACACCCGGTCGGCCTGGCGCGCCCAGGCCAGAAAGGGGGGCCACGGCGGTCCGTCAAACGGATAGACCGCATCCGCCCCGCACCGCGTCGCTATTTCGCCGACCACACGACGGGTCCAGCGATTGAGCGGATGAGGCGCCCCGTCGCCGGCCTCGGGTCCATCGGCGAAACGGGTCCACATGTCGGCCCCGGCATTGCCCACCAGCACCAGGGTCAGGGCCGGCGCCCCACTGGCCAGAGCCGGCGCACCGTCGCCCGCTGCCGGGTGCATGGCGCCACGCACCTGCAGGCCGTGCGTTGCCAGCCGCTGCGCCAGGTCGTCGTGCCAGCCCCGCTCCCCGGCCATACTATCCGCCACTGTCGCCACCGCGCGCTGCCTCGCCAGTTCGTCTGACCCGTGAAATAGTAGCCACAGACAACACCCTGTGCCCTTGCGGAGCCCATCCATGGTCATGCTGATCCATGATACCACCATCGTCACCGCCGATGCCGATGACACGGTGCATTTCAATGCTGCCATTGCCATCGACGGCCAGCGCATCGCGGCGGTCGGCCCCAGCGACGCGCTCAAGGCGCGCTACGGCGATGCCGAGCGCGTCGACGGAGTCGGAATGCTGGTCATGCCCGGCTTTGCCAACTGCCACACCCATCTGACGGCCACCATCGCCCGCGGCATCTTTGAAGACTATCCCACCTACGCCCACCCACCCTTCGACGATGTGGGGCGGCCGCCCATGCCGGCATGGACCACCGCCGAGCGCGGCCTGATGGGCCAGCTTGGCGCGCTGGAGGCGATTCGCAGCGGTACAACGCTGGCCATGGAGGATTCCATCGGCAATGACGAAACCATGGAAGGGCTGGTTGCCACCGGCCTGCGCCTGGTGGTCGCCGAACGGGCCGCCGATCGGGCCAACGGCACGGTCGGCGCCCAGGGCGCGTTCGAGCGCGACCCGGCGATGGCGGCGGAGGGGCTGGGCCGCATCGAACGCCTGCATCAGCGTTGGCACGGCGCCGAGGACGGACGCATCAGCGTTGCCGTTTCCGCCTGGGCGCCGGACCTGTGCTCGCCCGAGTTGCTGCGCGACCTGCGTGATCTGCAGGACCGCCTCGATACGGTCGCCACCTGCCACCTCAACCAGGTATGGGGCGAGGTGGCGGCGGTCAAAGCCAATCGCGGCATGTTGCCCACCGAATACCTGGCGTCCACCGGGTTCCTGTCGGAGCGGCTGGTGGCGGCGCACTGCCGCTGCATGACACCGGCGGAGGAAGAGATTGCCGGTAAGGCCGGTATTTCCGTTGCCTTCAATTCGTGCATGGCGGCCAGGCGCGGCCTGTCACCCAACATCGCCGATCTGGACTCGCACGGCTGCACCATCGCGCTGGGCACCGACAATATGGCCGAGGACATGGTGGAAGTGATGCGTACCGCCATGTTCATGGAGCGTGTGCGGCGCAAGGACGGCGCCCACCCGACGCCGGACCAGGCGCTGGGCTGGGCCACAGCCAACGGCTATCGCGCGCTGGGCGTCACCGATGGCGGTGTCCTGGCACAAGGCCGGCTGGCCGACCTCATTATGGTGGCCGCCCGCCGGGCCCATCTGGTGCCGGTGGTGCGCCCGGTTTCCGCCTTCGTTCACAACGGGCAGGCCGCCGACGTCCGTTCCGTCATGGTCGGCGGCGATTGGATCATGCGCGACGGCCGGGTGCTGACCATGGACGAGGACGCCCTGTTGGCCGAGGCGCAGTCCACGGGCGTCGCGCTGTGGCGGCGTATGTATGACTCTCACCCGGACGTTCATCTGCCCAACGGTTTCGATCCTGCCGCCAGCGGCCGGGCGTAGGTCGCGCGCCTCACGCACCATAGGCGGTGCGGTCGCCGGTGAAGCCTTCGCCGACCAGTGACGTGTAGGACCACACCAGATTGCGACGGGCGGCCGCCCCGCCGATTTCTCTCACCCGGTGCATGGCCATGTGCCCCTGAAACACCAGAAGATCACCAGGCCGCGGCGCCACCTGGTGAATAGCGGGCCAGCGGCCGCTCACCACGTCCTGCAGGCGCGCCGCCATGGCCGGCGTCTCCTCTCCACCGTCGCGTACGCCAGGGGCGATCTCAAACTCGCCGCCGCTCGCCGGCGCGTCCAGAGTAAGCGTCGCCACTGCATCGTTGGGATCGAAATGCCAGTCCAGCCGGTCATCCGCCCGCATCACATGAAGCAGGCAGGCAAAGGCCGGATCGTCCATGGGATAGAGCGGCTCGTCGCCGATGATGGCGCCAATCAGGCACGTCAGCCCGCTCCACTGGTAGAGGCGTCGGGCACCAGAGTCTGCGGCCATGGCGTCATAGGGAACGGACGCGTAGCGCTGCACATAATCCGCTGGCAGCCGCCAGTCGCCACGGCTATCGGGCCACACCTGACCGGCCGGCCGGAAGCGATTCACCGCATGGGCCCGGTCCATCAGGCCATCAGCCTCCGCCCGCAGCCGCGCCACGGCTTGTGGCCGCAGAAAGCCCGGCAGAAGAGCAAAGCCCTGGTCGGCCAGGGCGGACCGGGCGCGCCGGACCACCGCCGCAGCGGGCGGTGATGCCGGATCTGCCACCGGCCAGCGGTCCAGGTCTATCAGGTCGGCCGGCAGGTCGGCCGGCACCTTATGGTGGCTGGTCATGCCGCAGCATAGCGTCGAACGCGGCCCGCGGCAGCCACCCCGGCGTGGCGGCTGGTCCAGCCTTACCCATGACATCAACGCCTATTGTATTAGCATGATAATACACTATAGTGCGCTGGACTTCATTGGAGACCATGATGACCCGAACTGCCACGCGCCTCGCACCTGCTCCGCCGTCCGCTCCGGACCTGGTCCAGCCCGACAGCGATTTTGCGGCGCTGTGCACCGCTCTTCTGATGCTGCGCACGCCCGACGAGATGCGCCGTTTCCTGCTGGACCTCTCCACTCCCGGCGAGCGCCAGGCCATGGCGGAGCGCTGGCGCGTCGCTCGTATGCTGGACGAGGGCGGCCAGTCCTATCGTGACATTTCCGGCCAGACCGGCGTCTCCACCACTACGGTCACGCGGGTCGCCCGCTTTCTCGGTCAGGAGCCGCACCAGGGCTATCGCCTGGTGCTGGACCGCCTGAAACGGCGGCGGTCATGAGCGCCCGCCTGACCATGGCGGTGCAGCGCCGCGGCCGGCTGGCCGATGGCGGCTTCGACCTGCTGGAGCGGGCCGGCGTGCGTTTCGCCTATACCCGTGACGCGCTAAGCCGCCATGCTGAGAATCTGCCTCTCGACCTGATGCTGATTCGCGACGACGACATTCCCAGTTTTGTTGCCAGCGGCGCATGTGACTATGGCATCGTCGGCGAGAATGTTCTGGCCGAAGCGGCAACGCGGTCGCCCCGCATCGCCCGTCTGGAGGTGGCCCTGCCCCTTGGTTTCGCCCGTTGCAGCCTGAAGCTGGCGGCGCCACGCGACAGTGCGGTGCGCGACATTGGTGATCTGGACGGGCGCGCGGTCGCCACCACCTATCCGGGTCTCACCCGCGCCTTCCTCGATAGCCAGGGTGTCGCAGCGGAAATCGTCGAGATGGGCGGCTCACTTGAAGTCGCACCGCGCATGGGGATTGCCGATGCCATCTGCGATCTGGTGTCTACCGGCGCCACGCTGGAGGCCAATGGCCTTGTGCCCTTCGCCTCCGTGCGCCACAGCGAGGCGGTGCTGATTCACGCGCCCGGTGTCGGCACCGGCGAGGTGGCGCAGACCGCAAACCTGCTGATCCAGCGTTTCAAAGGGGTCATCGCCTCGCGCCAGACCAAATACATTCTGCTCAACGCGCCGCGCGACCGGCTGGACGAGATCCGCGCCACCCTGCCCGGTGCCGATGCGCCCACCGTCGCCCCGGTGGTCGGCCGCGACGACATGGTTGCGGTGCATGCGGTGTGCACAGAGGAGGTCTTCTGGACCACGCTGGAACAGCTCAAGGCCGCTGGCGCCCGCTCTATCCTTGTGTTGCCCATCGAGAAAATGCTGGCCTGACCCATGCGCCTCAACCGACTGCACTGGGACAAGGCCGACGCTAAGGAGCGCGCCGCCGCCCTTGCCAGGCCCGCCGCCACGACCGACGCCATGGCCGACGCAGCGGCCATTGTGGGGGATGTTCGCCGGCGCGGCAGCGTAGCGGTGCATGAGTATTCCCGTCGTCTCGACGGCTATGACGCCGCTGATTTTCGCGTCCCGGAGGCGGCGCTTGAGGCCGCCGGCGCGGCCCTGCCGGCGGCCGACCGCGACGCCATCCTGGCCGCCGCCGGTGCGGTGCGCCGTTTTCATGCTCCGCAGGGCTACCAACCCTACGAGAGCGAACCCTGGGCCGGCGGCCGGGCCGAACGCCGGGTCATGCCCGTTGGCGTCGCCGGCCTCTATGTGCCGGCCGGCACGGCGCCGCTGATCTCCACCCTGGTGATGCTGGCGGTGCCGGCCTTGCTGGCCGGTGTGCCGCGCATCATCGTGTTGAGCCCGCCTTGCGGGTCATACGATTCGGGCGGAATCCACCCGACCGTTCTGGCGACGGCGGCCCTGCTCGGCCTTGACGAAGTCTATGCGGTGGGCGGCGCCCACGGCATCGCCGCGCTGGCCTATGGCGCGGCCGGACTGCCCCGAGCCGACCGTATTTTCGGCCCCGGCAATGCCTGGGTCGCCGCTGCCAAGACCCTGGTGGCGCAGGAGCCAGGCGGACCGGCCATAGACCTGCCGGCCGGTCCCAGCGAAGTCATGGTCATCGCCGACGATTCGGCCGATGCCCACTTCATCGCCGCCGATCTGCTGAGCCAGGCGGAGCACGACCCGCTGGCTCAGGTGTTGCTGGTCGCCCGCTCCGCTGACTTTGTCGGCCGCGTGGACGACGCCCTCGACCGGTTCCTGGCCGACCTGCCGCGCGCCGCCATCGCCCGTGCGTCCCTGCGCCACGGCCGCGCCATCATCGTCGCCGACGACGCTGCCGCCGTGACCGTTGCCAACACATACGGCCCCGAGCACCTGATTATTCAGACCACTCACCCACGCCCCCTTGCCGATGCCATAGACCGGGCCGGCGCCATCTTCATCGGGCCGTGGTCGCCGGAGGCGGCCGGCGATTATGCGGCCGGCCCCAACCATGTACTGCCGACCGGCGGCGCGGCGCGCGCCTATGGCGGACTGACGGTGGAGATGTTTCAGCGCACCTGCACCGTGCTGGATCTGTCGGCCGCGGCGGCTTCGGCCATGGCCCCCACCGTGGAGCGGCTGGCCGCCCTGGAGGGGCTGCAGGCTCATGGGCTGGCCATGCGGCTCAGACGCGAAAAGGCCGCGCCATGACGGCGCGTCTGGACCTGTCGCGATCACCTGACGACCACGCCGCGGAGGCGCGCGCCGAGCTGCTCGGCCGGGCTGCCGCTCTGCTCAACCTGGCCGTGGACCAACTGGTGCTGGCCAGCAGTCCGGCGGATGCCCGTCGCGCCTGCACCGCCGCCGGCGTGACACTGGCGGCGGACCGCGCGGCAGACGGGCCGCTTGCGGTCGCCCGTCCATCTGCGGCTGCACCCTGCCTCTACCGGCTGGGACCGGTTGACGCACCGCTGGTGGTCATTGTCGCCGGTGATAGCGCCGCCGCCGGACGCATCAGGGACCATCTGTCACCACCGGCCGCCTGCCTGGTATCGGCCGCCGGCGATGCCCTGTCGCCGGGCGCCCTGCTGGCGGCGGAGGCGGCGGCACACGAACGCCGCCGGGCCCTGCAGCCGGTGTACGCCCTGCTTGCGGCAGAGCCCGCTGTCAGCGCCTGTACCATTGCGGCCGATGGGCTTCTGCTTACCGGTCGTGACGGCGACACTCTGGCCCGCCGGCTGACTGCCATGGGCCTGGTCATGGCCCGCCACGGTGACACCTTCGCCGCCGCCGTTGCCACCGCTGCCGAGGCCCGTCGCCTGGCCCGTCACATGGGGCTTAGCGCCGCAGGCCGCAGCGCCCATGTGCGCCGCACCACGGCAGAAACCGACGTGACGGTCGTGGTGGATCTGGAGCGGAGCGGCGGCACCATCACTACCGGTGTCGCCTTCTATGATCACATGCTGGCGCAGATCGCCCGGCACGGCGGCTTTGCCCTGGACGTGTCCTGTGTCGGGGACGTGGCGGTAGACGTCCATCATTCGGTGGAGGACGTGGCGCTGGCTCTGGGCGAGGCCCTGCGCCAGGCGCTGGGCGACAAGCGTGGCCTCGGCCGCTTCGGGTTTGAATTGCCCATGGACGAGACCCGTGCCGGCGTGTGGATTGACCTGTCGGGCCGGCCCTACTGCCGTTTCGCGGGCGAAATCCCCGGCGAGCGGGTAAGTGATTTTCCGGTGGAAATGACAGGCCACGTCTTTCGCTCGCTGGCCGACAGCCTGCAAGCGGCGATCCATGTGCAGGTCAGCGGCGACAACGCCCATCACATGATCGAGTCCTGTTTCAAGGCCTTGGGCCGGGCCCTGCGCCAGGCGCTGCACGTCGCCGGCGATACGCTGCCGTCCACCAAAGGCGTGTTGTAGGCAGCCCGCGACGGCGCCCTGGAATTACGCCCATGACCACCGCCCTCATCGACACCTCCACCGCCAACCTGGCGTCCGTCCGCTTCGCCCTGCAGCGTCTCGGCGCCGACTACGTAGTGGCGGCGACACCGGCGGCGGCGCGTGGCGCGCGCCGTCTGATCCTGCCGGGGGTCGGCGCCGCCGGCCCGGCCATGGGCCATCTGACCGCGAGCGGCTGGGCCGAGGCGCTGGCTGGCGAGAGCCGCCCGCTGCTGGGCCTGTGTCTTGGTATGCAACTCCTGTTCGCCCACTCTGAGGAAGGCGACGTGCCTCTGCTGGGTCGTATCCCGGCCGCCATCCAGCGGCTTGAACCCGGAGCGGCGGGCCCCTGGCCGCATATGGGCTGGAACACCCTGGACACTGTGGCGTCGGACGAACCGCTATTGGCCGGTGTACCGGTCGGCGCGCATGTCTATTTCGTCCACGGCTACTACGCCCCCGCCGGCTCCTGGAGCCGCGCCACCACCACCTACGGCGAGACCATCACTGCCGTAGCGCGATCCGGCAATGTGGCCGGCTGCCAGTTTCACCCGGAGCGGTCCGGCGCCGTGGGCGCCCGCATTCTCACCAACTTTCTGGCTCAGCCATGATCCTCTATCCGGCGATTGATCTGCTTGATGGTCGCGTGGTGCGCCTTGCCAAAGGCGATTTCGCCGCAGTCACCGACTATGGCGAGGCCCCCCTGGCCACGGCCCGGGCCTATGCGGCGGCCGGGGCAACCTGGCTGCATCTGGTGGATCTGTCCGGCGCACGTGATGGCGCCCGACGCCAGGCTGCCACAGTCGAATCCATCAACGGTGCCGGACTGAAGGTGCAGACCGGCGGCGGGGTCAGAAGCGCCGCCGATGTGCAGGCCATCCTCGACGCCGGCGCCGCCCGCGCCGTAGTCGGTAGCCTGGCCGTGACAGACCCGGCCCGCGTCACCCGCTGGCTGCAGCGATTTGGCCCGGATCGCCTGACCCTGGCCTTTGATGTGACACTGGAACAGGGAGAAGCCCGGCCGCGGGTCGCCGGCTGGACGGAGTGTGCTGGCGTCACTCTGGACGGTCTGGTGGAGACCTATGCCGGCGCCGGCCTGGCCCACGCCCTGGTCACCGATATCGGCCGGGACGGCATGCTGGCCGGCCCTAATGACATCCTCTACCGCCGCCTGGTCCGCACATGGCCGCACATCGCCTGGCAAGCCTCTGGCGGTATCGCCGACACGGCCGATCTGGCGCGCCTGCGTGATGCCGGCCTCAGTGGCGCGATCATCGGCCGCGCCCTCTATGAAGGCCGTTTCACCCTGGTCGAAGCCCTGGCCCGGACTCTGGACGAAGCCGCGCCATGCTAGCCCGTCGCATCATCCCGTGCCTGGACGTGCGTGACGGCCGCGTGGTCAAAGGCGTTCGCTTCCGCAATCACCGCGACGTCGGTGATATGGAGGCCCTGGCCAGTCGCTATGCGGCTGACGGGGCGGACGAGCTGGTGTTCTATGACATTGCGGCCAGTCCGGCCGGCCGCACGGTGGCGGCGGAGTGGGTCGGTCGCGTCGCCGCCCGACTCGACATACCCTTCACCGTCGCCGGCGGCATCCGCAGCGTTGCCGACGCCCAGGCCCGCCTGTTTGCCGGCGCCGACAAGATCTCCGTCAACACGCCGGCGCTCGACCGCCCGTCCCTGATTGAGGAGCTGGCAAGCGAGTTCGGCTGCCAGTGCGTCGTGGTCGGCATCGACTCGCGTCTGGTCGATGGCCAATGGCGAACCCATACCAACACCGGTGACCCCGACCGCGCGGCAGCCACCGCCAGGCCGACGCTCGACTGGATCGCCGAAGCCGTGGATCGCGGCGCCGGCGAAATCACCCTCAACTGCATGGACCAGGACGGTGTGCGCCAGGGTTATGACATCCACCAGCTTGCCGCCGTCCGCGCCATCTGTCCGGTGCCGCTGATCGCCTCCGGCGGCGCAGGTTCGATGGCCCATTTCACGGACGTCTTCCGGCAAGCCCGTGTGGACGGCGCCCTTGCCGCCAGCGTCTTTCACAGCGGCGCAATTACCATTCCCGATCTCAAACAGGCGCTGGCCGAAGCCGGCGTGGAGGTGCGCCAATGAGCGAAACGTCTGAACCCGCCTTTACAGTGGATGCCGATGCACTGGACTGGGCCAAGGGCGGCGGCCTGCTGCCGGCCGTCGTTCAGGACTCGCGTTCCGGCCATGTGCTTATGCTCGGCTATATGAACCGCGATGCCCTGGACGCCACCCTGAACACCCGCCAGGTCACCTTCTGGAGCCGCAGCCGGAACACGCTCTGGCGCAAGGGCGAGACCTCCGGCCACGTCCTTGCGTTGGTTTCCCTCCACGCCGACTGCGACGGTGACACCCTGCTGGTGCGCGCCGTGCCGGCCGGTCCCACATGCCATACCGGCAGCCGCACCTGCTTCGCCGATGATCCGGGCCCGGCACTGGCTTTCCTGGCCGCCCTCGACGCCACCATCGAGCAGCGGCGGGGGGCCGATCCGGCCACCAGCTACACCGCCCGCCTGTTGCGCGAAGGCGTTGCCCGCGCCGCCCAGAAAGTGGGCGAGGAAGGCGTGGAGACGGCACTGGCCGGCGCCGGCCAGGACGATGCGGCGCTCACCGCCGAGGCCGCCGATCTGCTCTATCACCTGATGGTGCTGCTGCGCGCGCGCCATCTGTCACTTGCCCATGTGGCGCGGGAGCTGGCCGGACGGCATGGCAGTCGTCCGGCCTGACAAAACCGGACTGTATTGGCGGTGGTGCCCCTGGCCGGGCTCGAACCAGCACGTCCTTGCGGACAACAGATTTTGAGTCTGTCGCGTCTACCAATTCCGCCACAGGGGCATCCGGGCGTCATGCCGGGCGGAGCCTAGCGGTATTCGCCGCGCCACGGAACCACTAGGCCGGGCTAGAACGCCACTCTGTCCGCCTTCGGCGGACGGGTCAGCCAGCGGAAACGGCCGGCCTGCAAGGCCACGGACAGCATACTGCCGACCAGATAGGCCTGCCACACGCCGGCCAGGCCCAGTTCCAGCCGGAAAGCCAGCAGCCAGGCCAGCGGTAGCATCACCACATAATAGCTGGTGAAGTGGCACAGCGTCGGCACCCAGGTGTCGCCAAGACCGCGCAGGGCCGAATGCATGACGGTCTGCCCGCCGTCGAAAATCAGGATCCAGGCGGCAAACGCGATGACTCCGCCGGCCAGCGCCAGCACCGCCGGATCATCGTTGTAGAACGCCGCCAGCCCGTCCGGCGCCAGACGGAAGAGGATCAAACCCGCCGTCATGGTAATGGTCGTCAGGGCGAGACCGGTCCAGCCAGCCAGCCGCATCTCATGCGGTTGCTCCGCGCCCTTCGCTTCACCCACCTGCACTGCCGTGGCGAAGCCGAGCCCGATGGCGACCATGAAGACGAGCACCGTCAGGTTCATGGCGATGGTGTGGACCCCCAGCGCCACCTCGCCGAGACGTCCGACCCACAGGGTCAACAGGGAAAAGGCCGACAGCTCGAAGGCCATGCTGGCGCCGGCGGCATAGCCCAGCTTGCGCTGTGCCCGGCCATCGGCCCAGCTGGCCGGTCCGCCATGGCGTACGCCATAGCGTCTGAGGGTCGGCGCCCACCAGACCCACGCCAGGATCGCCAGCACCATGAGCCAGCGGAGTATGGAGGTGGCCAGGGCGGACCCTTCCGCGCCCATTGCCGGCGCCCCCCAGTGACCGAAGATGAACACCCAGTTGAGCAGCACATTGACCCCGTTGGCGGCGATCATGATGACCATGCCGGCCACCGGTCGCCGCAGCCCCTCAAGGAACATGGAGGTCGCGGCGTAGAGCATCACCGCCGGCAGACCGAGCGCGAAGATGCGCGCCACCCGACCGGAGTCCGCCACCAGCGCCGCATCGTCAGTGAAGAACGGAAAGATCAGCTGGCTCGCCGCCGTCAGCCCGCCCGCCGCCACACCGACAATCAGGGCAAAGGGCAGAGAGCGCCGCCACACCGCCCCGGCCTCTGCGCTCTGGCCGCGACCCAGCGCCTGCGCCGTCATGGCCAGCGTGCCCATGAGCAAACCGACGCCGGCGACAATGAAGGTGATGGACAGCGACAGGCCAAAGCCGAGGCGCGCCAGCTCCGCCGGACCGGCGCGGCCGACCATCACCGTATCGGCGAAGTTGAGAACCAACTGGCCGGCCCGGGCGACAATGATCGGCAACGACAGGATCACAATCTGGCGGACGTGCCGACGCAGCCGCGGCAACAAAGGTCCGGCCGGGCGCCATGCCGGCGGCAGGTCGGCACGGGCCCCGGCGTCGGGGGCGGATGCTGGCGGTCCTTCGGACATCACCGGACTTTGCCCGGCCGGCCACCGTCTGTCGAACCGCCCCGCCGGCCGCCGCCCGCCGCTTGCGGCTGGCCGGTGCGGCTGATACACCCCGCCGGGCCGAGTCAGGCTGGACCGCCACCGGCGTGCCCCCGCCACAACCGCCGGAGCCCCATGCCGCGCCGACTCCCCATGCTGCGACCCCTCTATGACCGTACGCTTGCTCTGGCCGGCCACCGGCGGGCCGAGCCGGCGCTGGCCATCGTCTCGTTTGTCGAGAGCAGCGTCTTTCCCGTGCCGCCCGACGTCATGATCGTGCCCATGGTGCTGGCCCGGCCTGGCCGCGCCTGGCGAATTGCCGCAATCGCAACCATCGCCTCCGTTCTGGGCGGCTTGCTGGGTTATGCCATCGGCGCCACGCTGTTTGACACGGTCGGCCAGTGGATCCTGTCCATCTTCGGCGGCGGCAATGGCTTCGCGGCGTTTCAGGCCTATTACGCCGTGTGGGGGCTGTGGTTCGTGGTCGGTGCCGCCCTCACCCCCTTTCCCTACAAGATCATCACCATCGCCAGCGGTGCGCTGGCCCTGGATCCCGTTCTCTTCACCATCGCTTCCGTCGCCGGGCGTGGCCTGCGCTTCTTTGCCGAGGCAGCGCTGCTGCGCTATGCCGGTCCGCCGGCGCGGCGTTTTGTGGAGCGACGGCTGGGCACGGTCACGGCCATCGCCTTTGCGGTGGTGCTGGCCCTGATCATTGTCTGGCGGCTCGTCTGATGCTGCGCGCAGCACCCCTCCTGCTCGCTTTGTCCAGCCTTTCGCTGCTGGGCGGCGCCTTCGCCTTTGAGATATTCGGCGGGCTTGATCCGTGCCCGCTGTGCCTGTGGCAGCGCTGGCCGCATGGCGCGGTCATCATCCTGGCCCTCGGCGCATTCCTGCTCGACCGCAGCGGCCGCCGCACGGCGGCGGCGGTCGTCCTTCTCGCTGCCGGTGGCGTCCTGGCGGCCGGCGTCGGCATCGCCTTTTTTCATGTGGGCGTGGAGCAAGGCTGGTGGCCAGGGCTGGCCGCCTGCACCGCCGCACCGGCCGGCGCCACGGTGGAGGAACTGGCCCAGGCGCTGGCCAGCCAGCCGGCATCCTGTGATCAGGTGGCCTGGTCCCTGTTGGGGCTCAGCATGGCGGCCTACAATGGGCTGCTGTCGGCCGGGCTGGCCCTGTTCGCCCTGCTTGCCGCCGGCCAGCGCCTGACAACCGGCCGGAGGCCGTCATGACCCGTCCCGCCCGTCCTCGCAGAAAGAAATCCGCCGCCCCGTCGCCGCCGGCCGGGCCGCAGGTGGCGGCCATGATCCGTGTCGACCAGGCCGGGGAGTATGGCGCGGTGCGCATCTATTCAGGCCAGTTGGCGGTGCTTGGCGACACGCCCGCGGCCGAGCCCCTGCGCCACATGCTGCAGCAGGAGGAAGCGCATCTCGCCGCCTTCAACGCCATGGTGGCGGAGCGCCGGGTGCGGCCGACGGTGCTGCAGCCGCTGTGGCACGTGGCGGGCTACGCGCTGGGAGTCGCCACCGCGGCGCTGGGACCGAAAGCGGCCATGGCCTGCACCGTCGCCGTAGAGGACGTCATTGACCGTCACTACCGCGAGCAGCAGGAGAAAATCGCCGCCGACCAGTCCCTGGCCCGCAGCGAGAAGCCACTGGCTGAACGCATCGCAGCGTTTCGCGCGGAGGAACTGGAACACCGCGATACGGCGCTGGCCGCCGGTGCGGCCGAGGTTCCGGGCTACCGCCTGCTGAGCGGCGCCATTCGGGGCGCGACCCGTCTGGCCATCCGGTTGTCGACGCGCCTTTAGGGTTCCAGCTCGCTATCCCAGTAGAGGAAGTCGCGCCAACTGCGATGCAGGTAGTTGGGCGGGAAGCCGCGACCATTCTCCTGCAACTCCCACACCGTCGGTCGCCATGGCCGACGCATGGGGTGCATGCCGGCCTCGGCGGGCATGCGGCTGCCCTTTTCCATATTGCAGGTCTCGCACGCGGTCAGGACGTTTTCCCACAGGGTCTGGCCGCCACGGGCCCGCGGCACCAGATGATCGAAGGTCAGTTCGTGCGCCGGCAGGGCGTCACCGCAGTACTGACAGCAGAATCCGTCGCGCAGAAAGACGTTGAAGCGCGTGAAGGCCGGCCGCGATACCGGCGTCACATACTGCTTAAGGGCTATGACGCTCGGCAGCTTCATGGCGAAGCGCGGCGACCGCACAACCTTGTCATACTCCGACACCACGCTCACCCGGTCGAGGAACACCGCCTTGACCGTGTCCTGCCACGACCACAGCGACAGGGGCAGGTAACTCAGGGGACGGAAGTCCGCGTTGAGGACGAGCGCCGGGTTCTGGCCTTCGGATAGCGACAAGATATAGCCTCCGTCTGGTGCTGCGACTCTATCTGTAGGGGTATTTGTCGGCAAGTCTCCGGCACCTCATGGCTGGTGGCTGTGCCGCAGACGTGACAATCGCGCCGCAGCGGCGGCCCGCGGCCGGATCGCTGCCGCCCGCCGCATGGCCGTGCCATACTGCCCACATGAACGACGCCCCGCCGCCGCCTCTGCCGGACCCGGCCGAACTCTCACATTGGCTGATCCGTGAGGGCCTTGCCGGTGCCACCGTGCCGGCGCTGCTTGGCGGGCTCGCCGCTCGCCTGACGGACCAGGGCATGCTGTTACTGCGGGTCAGCCTCGGCTCACCGACCCTGCATCCCATCTGGCGTGGCCATCTCAATGTCTGGCGCCGCGCCACCGGTCTGGCGCCGCAGGACGCCTTTTCCCATGTAGGAGCGGCAGACACCGCGGATTCGGGTCAGGCCGGCAATCCCTTCGTCTGGATGCTCATGAATGACAAGCGCCATTTGCGCCTCGACCCGATCAAAGATGACCACCCCTTCGATATCGTGCGGCGCCTGGGCCACGAGGAAGGGGCGACCGACTATGCCGCCTGGTCAGTACCGCTTGGCAATCAGGGCGGCCGCAGCGTGTGGGAAAGCTGGCGCAGCGGCCAGGCCGGCGCCATGAGCATCTCCTTCGCTACCGACCGGCCCGGCGGCTTTCGCGATGCGGAGATCGGTCTGCTGGACTCATTGCTGCCGACCCTGGCGCTGGGTGTGCGGGCGGCGGTCGCCAGCACGGTCGCGACCAGCGCGCTTGAAACCTATCTCGGGCCGGACGCGGCGCAGCGCGTGCTCAGCGGCGAAATCATCCGTGGCACCACCGACACCATCGATGCCGCCATCTGTTATGCCGATCTCAGTGGATTTACCGCGGTGTCCGACACCCTGTCGGCGGAAGATCTGGTCACAACCATCAACGCCTATATGGATTGCATGGCGCTGCCCTTTACATCGCGCGGCGGCGAAGTGCTGAAGTTTACAGGCGACGGTATGCTGGCCAGCTTTCAACTGGCCGACCGCGATCATGCCGATGTCTGCCGCACGGCGCTGGATGCGGTGGAGGACGCGCAGGATCGTGTGCTGGCCCTCAATGCCAAACGCATGGAGCGTGGTCAGGACATCATGGGACTGGACATGGCCTTGCACCTGGGCGAGGTGCGCTATGGCAATGTGGGTGCGGCCGACCGTCTGGACTTCACAGTCATCGGCCCGACGGTCAATGAAGCCTCCCGTATTGAGGCGCTGAGCGGTACGCTCGATTACCCCGTCCTCATCAGCGAGACCTTTGCCCGCGCGGCGCTCCATTGCGGCGCCCGCCTGTCGGAAATCGGCCGGGTGCGCCTGCGCGGTGTGCGCACACCGCGTCTGCTGTTCACGCTGAAGCGCTACCGCGACACCGCCTGAGCAGCCAGCGCCACGGCCGCGAAGCGTCCGGCCGCGGCGATGCCCTCCTCATCCATCACATGGCCAAGGGTGGCGATCCGCCGCGCCGTGACCGGCACATCCAGCGCCGTCAGCGCCGCCTCCGTCTCCGCCAGTCGCGACACGGCCACAGCACGATCCAGGTCGCCGTGCAGCGCCAGCACCGGCGGTCGCGTCGCCACATCCTGCGCAATCCGTGTGTCATCCAGAAGCTTGCCGGAAAAGGACACCAGCGCCGCCGGCGTCACGCTCCGGCGCAGGCCGAACTCCAGCGTCAGAATCGCTCCCTGACTGAAGCCCATCACCACCAGCCGGTGGCCAGACAGGCCGAGCGCCTTGAGCCAGCCGTCGGCCCGCTGGTTCAATAGCGCCAGGGTCGTCGCCACCGCCGCCGGTCGCTCGTCCGCCGCCCGCCGGCCGACCGGCCACCACTGCCGGCCGATAGGCCATGTGGGGCACGGGTCGAAGCCGTTGACGGCGATAAACCTGGCCTCGGGAAGATGCCGCGCCAGGGCCGGCGCGTGGCTCGCCATCTCCGCTGCTGTATGGCCATAGCCGTGCAGCAACAGCACCAGTGCGGCCGGCGCGCCGCCGCCTGCCGGGCCGAAACAGATGTCATCGGGCTCCGCAATCATGCGTCGGAGAGGGCGAATGCGTGACGCAGGAACCGGCGCGCCTGGTCCAGACCCGCCCCGTCAATACCATGGCCGAGACCGGGCCGCCGGACCGCCTGCACCGCCACCCCCACGTCCTTGAGGGAGCGTTCGGCCAGGTCCAGAGCGGCCACCGGAATCACCTCGTCCGCCGCCCCATGGATCAGCAGCATCGGCGGCCGGGTGCGGATTTCGGCGGCCAGACGGCCGGGCGCCGGGAGCAGGCCGGAGAAGCCCACAACACCGGCCAGTAGTGACGGCCGGCGCACGGCCACATGCATGGCCAGCATGGCACCCTGGCTGAAGCCAACCAGGGCCAGGGCCGACGGCAATAGCCCGAAACGCGCCAGCACCCGGTCCAGCCAGCGATCGATCACCGGCGCTACGCCATCGGTCCCGCGATCGAATTCCGCCGGCGTTCGTTCGGCCAGACCAAACCACTGGCGGCCGAAGCCGGCCGCTTCACAGGGCTCCGGCCCGTGCGGCGAAAGAAATGCCGTGCCCGGCAGGGCATCGGTCAATTCATCCGCAAGGGCAATCAGATCTTCGCCATCGGCGCCATAGCCGTGCAGCAGAACCACGACGCGGCTGACCGCGCCCTGCGGCAGGCGCTCAGGCCCATCCAGTCGTATGGATGACGTGCTCATGATCTCTCCCACTGTCCCTTGCCATAGGTATGCCACATGAGGCGGGCGGCGGCGCTGCGCCACGGTCGCCAGCGCTCGCCCAGATGGCGGGTCGCCGCCGCGTCCGGCCGGCTGGACAGCCCCAGCACCCGGGCGACCCCATCCTGCACCGCCAGATCGTCGGCCGGCCAGATGTCGGGGCGGCCGAGCGCAAACAGCAGATAGACTTCTGCACTCCAGCGGCCAATCCCTTTGAGCGCCATGAGCCTGGCCTGGGCGTCTCCATCGCTCATGCGCGCAAGGCCTTGCAGGTTGAGGCGGCCGTCGGCGATCTCCGTGGCCAGTCCCAGCACATAGTCAGCCTTCTGCCGACTGAGCCCGATGGCGCGCAGCCTGTCCTCACCCAGGTCAAGGACGGCGCCGGGCGTCAGTGGCCGCGCCGCCCGCAGCAAGCGGGCCCGCAGCGCCGTTGCGGAGGCCAGCGACACCTGCTGGCCGAGGATGATCGACACCAGCGCCGGAAAACCAGTGCCGCGCCAGCGCAGGGGCGGCGGACCAAGCGCCTGTAGGGCAACCCTCAACGGGCGATCATCCGCCGCCAGTGCGGCCAGCGCCCGGGCCAGAATTGCCCGGCTGCGGATGGCCGTGCCGGGGGTCAGATCAGGACATGGCGTGGCGCCGGCTGCGGTCGTCTCGGCCTTGCTGTGCATCTCTGGCATACTACCCCACCGATGCCCGTCACGCCCGTCATCACCCGCTTCGCCCCCAGCCCCACCGGCGCGCTGCATCTGGGTCATGCCTATGCCGCCCTGGTGGCCTGGCGCGCCGCGCGACAGGCGGGTGGTCGTTTTCTGGTGCGCCTGGAAGATATTGACGGACCTCGCATGCGGCCGGCCTATGTGCAGGCCATTCTCGACGACCTCACATGGCTCGGCCTGCCATGGGATGGGGAGGTTCTGCGCCAGTCGACACGCATGGCGGCATACAAGGCGGCGCTCGATCGGCTCGCCGGTATGGATCTGCTCTATCCCTGTTTCTGCACCCGCGCGGAAATCCGGGCGGAGATCGACCGCGCCGGCAGCGCGCCCCATCCGGCCGCTGGCCGCGAAGGAAGCGCCGGAGACGGCTCTGGCGATGGTATGACACCGCCCTATCCCGGCACATGCCGCGCCCTTGCCGCCAGCGAGCGGGCAGCCCGCCTGGCCGCCGGCGAACCCCACGCTCTGCGCCTTCCTATGGACCAGGCCCTGGCAAAAGCCGGGCCGCATCTGGTCTGGCACGATCGCCGCCGGGGCGAGCAAGTGGCCGACCCCGCCCCCTTCGGCGATATCGTCCTGGCGCGCAAGGACATCCCCGCCAGCTACCATCTGGCGGTAACGGTGGATGACGCGGCGCAGGGGATCACCTTGGTGACGCGCGGCGAGGACCTGTTCGCCGCCAGCCACATCCACCGTCTGCTGCAGGCGCTGCTCGGCCTGCCGGTACCTGACTATCTGCACCATCCGCTGGTGGTGGACGGCCGCGGCAAGCGGCTGGCCAAGCGCGACGACGCCCGCTCGCTCGCTGCCCTGCGAGCCCGGAACATGACGGCGCAGCACATCAAGACCCTGCTGGAGGATGGGGAAGCCCGCTGTGCCGCCGGCCTGGCGACGGCTATACAGGGGCCATGAGCGGCTTTCTCACTATCGCGCTCGTGGTGGCGATGGCGGCCACGGTGGCGTCACTGCTGTTTGGCGTTTTCACCATGACGCGGCGCGGCGGTCTCTCCGCGCGGCACGGCAATCGGGCCATGCAGTTTCGTGTGGGCTTTCAGCTCGCCGCCATCATCCTTCTGGGGCTGCTGTTTCTGCTGGGTCGTTAGGAGCGCTGATGGTCAGACTGGATCGTATCTATACCCGCGGCGGCGACGGTGGCGAGACCGGCCTGGTGGACGGCAGCCGGGTCGCCAAGGATGATCTGCGCCTCATCGCCATGGGCGCCGTGGACGAGCTGAATGCGGCCATCGGTGTAGCTCGCTGCCAGATGACAGCCGCCGGCGCCGATGACGACCATATGCTTGGCCGTATCCAGAACGATCTGTTCGATCTGGGCGCCGATCTGGCGACACCGCAGAGCGGGCGCAGGAACGAAGGGGCCCTGCGCGTCACACCGGATCAGGTGACCCGGCTGGAGCGGGAAATCGACGCCATGACCGAATCCCTGAAGCCGCTCACCAGCTTCATCCTGCCCGGCGGCGCACCGGCCGCGGCGGCGCTGCACATGGCCCGCACCATAACCCGGCGGGCAGAGCAGACGGTTGTGACGCTCGCCCGCCGCGACACCGTCAATAGCGCAGCCCGCCACTACCTCAACCGGCTGTCGGACCATCTGTTCGTTCTGGCCCGTGTCCTGAACGATCACGGTGCGGCTGACGTGCTGTGGCAGCCCGGCGCCACCCGCGATACCAACGGCTGACCAGGCGATCCCGGTGAAGATCCTGGTCGCCGTCAAGCACGCGGTGGAGTATCGCCACACCTTGCGCATCAGCGTCACCGGCGGCGGTGGCGAGCAGGCCCATCTGGAACGCGCCATCAATCCCTATGACGAGGTGGCGCTGGAAATGGCGCTGCAACTGCGCGAACGCGGCCGCGCCGGCTCCGTCACCACCCTCACCATCGGCCAGCCGGATGCGCTCGACACCTGTTATACGGCGCTGGCCATGGGGGCGGATCGCGCCATTCATGTGCCGGGCCCGGCGGAACTGTCGCCACTGGCCGTCGCCCGCCTGCTGCGCCAGGCGGCACAACAGGAAACCCCCGACCTGATACTGACCGGCCGTCAGTCCGCCACCGGCGACCACGGGCAGACCGGCGCCATGCTGGCTGCCCTGCTCGACTGGCCCCAGGCGACGGCGGCCACCTCCATCCTCGTCCGGCCCGACCGTCTGCGCGTCACCCGCCGCATAGAACACGGCACCGAACTGCTGGAGCTGGTGCCGCCAGCGGTCATCACCTGCGACGTGCTGATGGCGACGCCGCGTTATGTGACGGCGCCGCACTACAACAAGGCGCGGCAGATGCCGGTCGAGACCCTTGACCTGGATGTGGACGCGGCTGCGCTGGCTGCCGGCGTTGTGCCGGAGGACGCATTCGCGCCACCAGGCCGGCCGCCGGCGCGGACCACCCGCGATCCCGCCGAGCTGGTGCGCTGGCTGCGCGACTCCACAACCGTGCTGGATTGAGGCCGTGACCGTTCTGGTTCTCGCCGAGCACGACGATGGCGTCATCAGCCGGCCCAGCCGCTCGACGATCACTGCCGCCCGGGCCATCGCCGACGCCGCAGCGACGACGGTGACTGTTCTGGTCCCGGGGTTTCGCGCCGGCGATGCGGTGGCCATGGCGCGCCGTCTGACCGGCGTTGACCGGGTGAACCGCTTTGGCGATGACGGCGCCGCCAACGGCAGCGACAGCGGGACAACCGGCGGAACGGCCGGCGGAACGGGTGACTCCTGGCGGCTGGCCGGCCCGCTGGCGGCCTTGCTGGCACGCGAGAGTTCTCGCTACAGCCATGTGCTGGCGCCGGCCACCAGCCTTGGTCAGGATGTTCTGCCGCGCCTTGCCGGCCTGCTCGAGCGCCCCATGGTCAGCGACATTGTTCAGGTGCGCGGCGCTCACCGCTTCGTCCGGCCGGAGCGGTCCGGCCAGATGCTGGTGCCGTGCCGCACGGCAGCCGTGCCGGTCATTGCCACCGTGCGGTCAATCGCCTTCGATCCGACGGCCGAACTGCCGGCATCATCAGCCAGCGCACCGGTGGAAGCCATTCAACCGCCGCCGCCTGATCACCGCGCCCGTCTCATCTCCCGCGCCCGCCCGGCCGCGGCCAGGAGCGATCTGACCCAGGCCCGCGCCATTGTCGCCGGTGGGCGCGGCTTCCGCTCGGCCGATGACTGGGCCCTGCTGCAGGGTCTGGCCGAAGCTCTGGGCGCCGAGGTCGGCGCCAGCCGCACCGCCATAGACGGCGGTCTGGCGCCATTGTCGGCGCTGGTCGGACAAAGCGGCGCCAGGGTCGCACCGGAGCTGTATGTGGCCGTCGCCATCTCCGGCGCGGTGCATCATGTGGACGGCATGAAGGGCAGCAAAGTGGTGGTCGCCATCAATCGCGATCCCATGGCGCCCATCCTGCGCCAGGCCGACTTCGCCCTGCTCGGCGATTATCAGGACCTCCTGCCGCGGCTGGTGGCGGCCCTGCAATCCGACTAGCCTGCACAGGGTGAACCGGCAGGAGGGTTGCATGGCGGATACGGCACAAGTCATCGGGCAGGTCGGGGTCATCGGCGCCGGCGAGATGGGCCATGGCATCGCCCATGTCTGCGCGCTGGGCGGCCACCCGGTGCTCATCACCGACAGCAGCCGGGAGGTTCTGGCCCGGGCCAGTGATCGCATCCGGCATAATCTGGACCGTCAGGTGGCGGCCGGACGCATTGACGCCGCCGCCCGCGACGCGGCGCTGCGTCGCGTCACCACTGTCCCGACTCTAAAGGGCCTGGCCGACTGCGACCTGGTTATCGAGGCGGTGATCGAGGACGAGGCGGTCAAGCGCCAAGTCTATAAGGAACTGTGCGCCCATCTGAAGCCGGACGGACTGCTGGCCACCAACACCTCGTCCATCTCCATCACCCGGCTGGGCGCGGCCACCGACCGGCCGGGCCAGTTCATGGGCGTGCATTTCATGAAGCCGGCGCCGGTCATGCAACTGGTGGAGCTGATTCGTGGCATCGCCACCACCGACGATACCTTCGACCGTGTCGCCCGACTGATCCGCGACCTGGGCAAGACAGCAGCGGTGTCGGAGGATTTTCCCGCCTTCATCGTCAACCGCATCCTGCTGCCCATGCTCAACGAGGCGATCTACGCCCTCTATGAGGGCGTAGGCAGCGTCGAAGCCATAGACACCGCCATGAAGCTGGGCGCCAACCACCCCATGGGGCCGCTGGAGCTGGCCGACTTCATCGGGCTGGATACCTGCCTCGCCGTCATGCAGGTGCTGTATGAGGGCCTGGCCGACACCAAGTACCGGCCGTGCCCGCTGTTGGTGAAGTATGTGGACGCCGGCTGGCTCGGCAAGAAAACCGGCCGCGGCTTCTATGACTATACCGGCGACACCCCGGTGCCGACACGGTAGGGGCAACCGAAACCTGCATGCCGTTTTCCGCTGAAGACCGGCAGCGCATCCTGGCCGTCCCGCTGTGCGGGCCCAGGACGGCGGACTATCTCGAACAGATCGGCTATGCCCGGTTCGCCGACCTGGCCAGCGCCGACGCGCGTGACCTGCGTCTCAGGATCAATGCATGGCTGGGCCGGCCCCACATCAACGCCATGGGTGTCCGTGCGTTCGACAATCTGATTGAGGCCGCCAGGCGGACTTCTTCCCGCTAGGGACTACCCCTTGGCCGCGTACCAGCGCAGCAGCCTGAGGGCGTCGGCCGAATCCCACTCCGCCGGGCCGATCAGGCGGCCGGCCTCGCGACCGTCGCGGTCGATCACCACGGTGGTCGGCATATTCCATACGCCAAACGCCGAATAGACCCCGGAGTCCGGGTCCATATAGATCGGCAGGTTGGCGATGGCGCGCTCGTCATAGAATGGCCGGATAACCTCCAGCCCCCGGGCGTCAATAGACAGGGCCAGCACGGTGATGTCCTCCTCCGCCACCGCTGCCGCCAGCCGGTCGAGCGACGGCATCTCACGGCGGCACGGCCCGCACCACGTGGCCCAGAAGTTGAGCAGCACCACCTGGCCCTTGAAATCCGCCAGCCTGACCGCATTGCCCGCGCCGTCGAGAAAGGCGATATCAGGCGCCGGGCGGACGGAATCCGCCGGCTCGAACGTGCTAACATGGCCGGCAATGGGTGGTTGACCGCCGGTGCCGGGCGCGGCGGGCCACAGGGCCCAGACGACAATACCGGCGGCGGCCACCACGGCCGCACCAAGAGCAACAAACCGTAATCGTTTCCCGGGCATCAGCAGGACCTTCCGATCATGGCAGCAGCGTCAAAGACTACCGCCTCCAAAGGGAGAGGAAAGCGCACCGCCCGGTCAAGCAAAACAGGCACACATCTGCGTGGTCGTTTCGCCACCGCTCCGTCGGCTGACCTGGAAGCGATCAACGCCTCCATCGCCTTTGACCGGCGGCTGTGGGCACAGGACATTGCCGGCAGCCGGGCCCACTGCCGCATGTTGATGGATCGCGGCATTGTCACCGCCCGTGACGGTAAGGCCATCCTCAAGGGCCTGGATGGGGTGGCCGCGGACATCGAGGCCGGTCGCTTTGTCTTTGATCCGGCGTTGGAAGACATTCACATGAATATCGAGGCGCGCCTGGCCGACCGCATCGGCGAGGCGGCCGGACGGCTGCACACGGCGCGCTCGCGCAACGACCAGGTGGCGACCGACTTTCGCCTGTGGGTGCGCGACGCGCTGGATGGCTTCGATGCCCGTCTGCAGGCGCTGCAGTCGGACCTGCTGGATCAGGCCGCCGCCCACGCCGCCACGGTGATGCCGGGATTCACCCATCTGCAATCGGCCCAGCCGGTCACCTTCGGTCACCACCTGCTGGCCTATGTGGAGATGTTCGGCCGTGATCGCGGCCGCTTCGCCGATGCTCGCGCGCGCCTCAACGAGTCGCCGCTGGGGGCGGCGGCCCTGGCCGGCACCGCCTTTCCCATTGATCGGCGACAGACGGCGAAGGCGCTGGGTTTTGACCGGCCCATGGTCAATTCCATGGATGCGGTATCAGACCGCGACTTTGCGCTGGAGTTCCTTGCCGCCGGTGCCATCGTGGCGGTGCACCTGTCGCGGCTGGCGGAAGAAATCGTCCTGTGGATGAGCGAGGGTTTCCGTTTTGTCCGCCTGTCCGACGCCTGGACCACCGGCTCCTCCATCATGCCGCAGAAGCGCAATCCCGACGCGGCCGAGCTGGTGCGCGGCAAGACCGGGCGCGTCGTCGGCGCGCTGCTCAGCCTGCTGACCACGGTCAAGGGCCTGCCGCTGACCTATTCCAAGGATCTGCAGGAAGACAAGGAGCCGGTGTTCGACGCCGCCGACACCCTGGCCCTGTCGCTTGCCGCCATGGCCGGCATGGTGCGTGACATGCAGGTTGATTCTGCCGCCATGGCCGCCGCCGCCGGCAAGGGCCACGCCACGGCGACCGATCTGGCTGACTGGCTGGTGCGCGAAGCGGGTCTGCCCTTCCGCCGGGCGCATCAGGTGGTGGGCCGGCTGGTGCGCATGGCCGACGACGCCGGCGGCACGCTCTCTGACCTGTCGCTGGACGCCATGCGGAAGGTCGAGCCGGCGATTACCGCTGACGTGCGGAACGTGCTGACGGTGGAACGGTCACTGGCCAGCCGCCGCAGCTTTGGCGGCGCCGCGCCAGCCGAGGTTCGCCGTCAGGTGCAGGCCGCCCGAAAGAGGTATCTGTAATGACCATCCGCCCGACCCTGCCGGCCCCCGCTGTGGCCGCCGCCGCGCCCGCACACCTGCCGCGCCGTGCGCTGCTGCTGGGCGGAATCGGTCTGCTGCTGGTTGCCTGCGGCAAAAAAGATGCGCCGCGCGCGCCCAAGGACCTGCAACAGTCAGGCCAGCGACCGGGCCGGGCCCCGGCTGCCGGCGTGCCTGCGGGCGCGGCGGCCATGTCGCACGATGGCTGACGGCACCGCCCACCCGCCGGTGCCGGGCTTTAGCCGCCGCGATGGCCGGCTGCTGGCCGAGAAAGTCCCGCTGGCGACAATCGCCGAGGCGGTAGGAACGCCCTTCTATTGTTACTCCAGCGCGGTCCTGGAAGACCGTTACAACCGTTTTGCCCGGGCCTTTGCGCCGCTCGGCGGCCGCATCTGCTACGCCCTCAAGGCCAACAGCAATCAGGCGGTGATCGCCACTTTCGCCCGCCTCGGCGCCGGTGCCGACATCGTGTCCGGCGGTGAGTTGCAGCGCGCCCTGGCCGCCGGCATACCAGCCGAACGCATAGTCTTTGCCGGGGTTGGCAAGACGCGCGACGAAATGGCTCTGGCACTGCGCGGCGGCATTCACCAGTTCAACCTGGAATCGGAGCCGGAGCTGCGGGCCCTGGCCGGCGTGGCGCAGGAACTGGGGGTCACCGCGCCGGTTGTGGTGCGGATCAACCCCGATGTGGCGAGCGGCACCCACCACAAGATCGCGACCGGCCATGGCGACACCAAGTTCGGGATTCCCTGGAACCGTCTGGCGGCGCTGGCCACAGAGATTGCCGTCACGCCGGGCCTCTCGTTCATGGGGATTGCCGTCCATATCGGCTCGCAGATTCAGGATCTCGCTCCTTTCGCCAGCGCCTATTCCCGCCTGGCAGAGCTGGTGGCCAGCCTGCGCGCGGCTGGCCATACGGTCACCCGGCTCGACCTCGGCGGCGGTTTTCCGGCCTCTTATGATCCGCCGGCCGAGGGCCTCTCCGCCAGCGGCAGGCAAGGCGCGGACGATCTGCCGACGCCTGAGGCCATCGCCGGCGTGGCGCGCGATCATCTGGCCGATCTGGGCTGCGAGATCACCATCGAACCGGGCCGCGCCCTGGTGGCCGAAGCCGGTTGCCTGGTCACCCGCGTCCTCTACGTCAAGGAGACCGAAAGCAAGCGTTTCGCCATTGTGGACGGGGCCATGAACGACCTGATCCGGCCGACTCTCTATGGCGCACGCCACCCCATTCTGGTGGATGCGTCGGCCGGTGCGCCGGACGACACCGCGTCAATCGTCTGTGACGTGGTCGGCCCGGTGTGCGAGACCGGCGACTATCTTGCCGAGGACATTTCCCTGCCGCCGCACCGGGCGGGCGACCTGCTGGCGGTCATGAGCGCCGGCGCCTATGGCGCGGTGATGGCCTCCACCTACAACAGCCGGCCGCTGGTCCCGGAAGTCATGGTCCATGGCCAGGCGTTTGCCGTGGTCCGGCCGCGCGGCCGCATCGCCGATCTCATCGCCGCTGAGTCGCTGCCGCCGTGGCTGGACCCGGGCAGCGCCGGGCCATGACACGCCACCGTCACCCGGCAGAGCCCGGCCGTCCCTCGCTCAGGCGCCATCCGGCCGATGCGGCGGTGGTGGCGGACCGTCTGCTGGTGCGTATCGCCTGGGCGCGGCGGCGCGCCTGGTTAGCCTTGTTGTGGGAACAGGTCTGGCGCGCGGCGGTCGGCCCGCTGACGGCCAGCGGCCTGTTTCTGGCGCTTGCTTTGTCCGGCGTGTTGCCGCGCCTGCCATTGGCGCTGCATGGCATCGCCCTGCTGCTTATGGCCGGTATCTTTGTGGTCACCGTCTATGGCGGTACACGCGCTTTCCGCTGGCCGACGCGCGATACCGCCGAACGGCGGGTGGAGAAGACAAGCGGCTACGCTCACCGGCCGCTTGCCACACTCACCGACCAGCCGGCCCTGCTGCCCGGCAATCCCCATGAGCAGACCGCCCTTTGGCGGGCGCATGTGCGTCGCGCCGTCGCCCACCTCGGCCGCGTCCGCGCCGGGCTGCCCCACCCGCGCCTGGCCGGTCGCGATCCGCTGGCCCTGCGCGGTCTGGTTCTGCTGGGGCTTGCGGCGGCGGTTGTTGCCGTCGGCCCGGCCGCACCGGAGCGTCTGGCTGAGGCGCTGCGACCGGTGCGCGCCGAAAGCGGTGCTATTCTGGCACTCGATCTGTGGATTACACCGCCGGACTACACGGCGACGGCGCCTCTCTTCCTTGATCCGGCCGGCGGCCATGTCACGGCGCCGGCCGGCAGTCGGCTGGCCGGCCGCGTCAGCGGCCCCGCCTCGCCGCCGGTCATGACCTTCGATGGCCAGCGCCTCGCTCTCGCCGACTCAGCCGCCAGCGGCTATATGGTGGACGCCCCGCTGAATGGCGACGGATCGCTCAGCCTGACCGTGCCCGGCCGCGACGCCATCGTCTGGCCCATTGCCCTCACCCCCGACACGCCACCCACCGTGGCCCTCACCGCACCGCCGGAAGAAACCCGGCGCGGCGCGCTGCGTCTCGACTATGCCGCAAGCGACGACTACGGCCTGACCAGCCTGTCCGCAACTGTCGGTCGGCCCGACACCCTGCGTCCGGCGACGGAGCGGCTTCACCCGCCGCTGCTGATTGATCTGCCGATTCCCGTGCTGGCCCGCTCGCCGGACGGCGACCGTCTGCACGGCGCCGGCACACTGTTCCGCGACCTGGCGGAGCACCCCTGGGCCGGACTGGCGGTTCGACTGTCTCTAAGCGCAACGGACCTGGCCGGCCAGGCTGGCCACAGCCCGGCGGTGGACCTGGTCCTGCCCGAACGCGCCTTCAGCCACCCGGTGGCCATAGCGCTGGTGGCGGAACGTCGTCGCCTGCTGCTGGACGACACTGCCGTGCAGACAGTGCTTCAAGCTCTTGCCCGCATCGGCGCCGATCCCGCCGGCTATGCCTTCGACCACTCGATATTTCTCGGTCTGCGGGTGGCCATTCTGCGCCTGGCCGGCGAGGTTCCCGACAAAGCGGATGATGTCGCCGCCATGCTGTGGAGCATGGCTTTGGCCCTGGACGGCGGTGAGCTGGCAGCGGCGGAACAGGCCCTGCGCGCCCTGCAGGAAGAGCTCATGCGGGCGCTGGCCGACAATGCGCCGCCTGAAGAGATTGCCCGCCTGACCGAAGAGCTGCGCCAGGCTCTTGACCGCTTTCTCGCCGCTCAGGCCGCGGACCTGCAGCGCCGTCAGGAAGAAGGCCAGAGCGGCCCGCCGCCGGAAGCTCTGGCCAACGCTCTGGACAGCGAAGACCTGGGCGCCCTGCTGGACCGCATCCGTGATCTGGCGGCGGCCGGTGCCCGCGAGGAAGCAGAAGAGCTGCTGGCGGAACTGCAAAACCTGCTGGAGAATCTTGAAACTGTTCTGGAAGCCGGTGAAGAAGGGCCGGGCGATCCCGGCGCCAACGCCCTGACCAACATGCTGCGGGAGCTGCAAGGCCTGCTGGCCGAGCAGGAGGACATACAGGAAAGCACCTTCAGCCAGATTCGCCGGCGCGCGGCACAGCTCGATCCCGACTCCGATGCCCGCCAGGGCATTCCGGAGGAAGGTGCACGTCTGGAGCTACAACGCACACCACGCAATCAGCGCGGCAGCCTGCTGGGCGATCCCTTTGACCTGACGCCAGCCAACAATCCCGATGTCATTGACCCTGGCGAGGCCAGCGCCCTGCGCGCCGCGCAGGAAGACCTCCGTCGCCGCCTGGGCCAGGCCATGTCCCGCTTTGCCGATGGCGGCATGACCATTCCCAATGAACTGCGCCAGGCCGAACAGGCCATGGGCCGGGCCAGCGACGCCTTATCGCGCAGTCAGGGTCAGGCCGCGTTGCAGCCACAAAGCGACGCCATTCAGCAACTGCAGGAAGGCGCCCGCGATGTGTTGAGCCGCATGGCCAACCAGGCGGGAGAAGCGGCGGATTCTGAGGTCCAGAGCTCACAGGCCGATGGCCGCCTGGGCCGCGACCCGCTGGGTCGCGACGGGCTTGGCGTCGGCGCCGTACGCACCGGTACCGTCGGTTCCCTGGATGATGCCGCGCTGAAACGCGCCCGCGAAATCCTGGATGAGTTGCGCCGCCGCGCTGCAGAACGCAGCCGCCCGACGCCCGAGCGCGACTATCTGGAGCGCTTGCTGCGCCGCTTCTAGACGGACTGTGCAACCTTGCGCTGGCTATGCCCTGGCCAGGCAGGCCGCCGGTCAGGCGGCGAGCGCATCCTGCGTCGCATCGAGAATCTGCCGCAGGCTGAACGGCTTGGCGATGACCGAGTGAATCAGCGCATCCAGGTTGTGGGCGCGCTGACGTTCGGGAGCATAACCGGTCATCAGGATAATCCTGAGGTCGGGCCGCGTCGCGCTCAGCTTGAGGGCCAGGGCGATGCCGTCCATGCCGGGCATGACGATGTCGGTGATGAGCAGATCAAAATCACCATCGCTTTCGCCCAGCCGCGCCAGCGCCGCCAGCCCATCGTCCACCGCCTCCACCTCATGGCCGTCACTGGCCAGGGCGCGGCGAACAAACTCGCGCACCGGCAGCTCGTCCTCGGCAATCAGAATGCGCGCCATGTGTCCGCCTCAGCCCTGATCCGTCGCCCTGCTCCGGCCGCGCCTTACGACGGCGTCAGGACGAAAATGATCGCAAGGTCACGCGCTTCGTCCGAGGGCGCCGGAGTCCGCGTCTCAAACGTCACGGTCTCGCCCGGGAGCAGACGTCCGGTCTCGGGCCGGAACGTCCAGGCCCGAACCTCCGCGCCGCCCGGCCCCCGCAACGAGCCACGGAGCCACGGCACGTCGACCACATTATCGCTGACATTGGCGATCAGGCCGGTAATGACCAACTCTTCGCCGTCCGTCGCCTCCGTCGCCCCTGTCCGCGTCGCCGTGACGTCGCGTAGTTCAAGCCCGGCCCCCACCACCGGCGCGGCGACCCCTGCCGCGCCATAGAGGCTGGCGGCGGCAGGCCAGGTGGCGATCACCCAGGTTCGGCCGAACCATGCGCCACCGACCAGCGACAGCACCACCAGCGCCAGAGCCAGCCAGCCGAAGGCCAATCCACGCGAGCGGCGGCGCGGCAAAGCCGGCAGATTAACCCGCCGCTGCGCTGTCGCCGCCAGGTCAACATCGAGCGGCCCGTCGGCCATGTCATCGTCGTCAAAGTCGGCGTCGTCGATATCTGAATCATCGCCGGCCTGGCCCGGTGATACGGGATCGTCCGCCGCCGCCCCTGCGGTGGCTCCCGGCGCATCCTCCCGACCTTCACGCAGCATAGCCGGGGCCGCCGGCCGCTTGGCCGCCGCGGTCGGCTTGTCCGGTGTGGCCTGCCATTCATGGGCACAGCGGGCACAGCGCACACGCCGGCCGGTCGGTCCCAATTGCAGGGGATCAACGATAAACCGAGCCGAACAACTGGGGCACTCTAGAATCATGCGGTCCGCCGTCCTGACACGGTCTGGCACTTATAAAAGGCACCCGGCGTCGCGGCAAGAAGCGGCCGGATCGGCCACCCCTTCCACTTCCCGCCCCATTCGCACACTACTGGCACTGTATCCACGCCCCTACGCCGGGAGCGACGGCCCGCCGCTGGACGCGCCGTTTGGCCCTGTGCCATGGTCGGCGCCCGGACCGGAAGGCCTGGTGGATGGGCCGCCAAAGCCTGCGCGGGCCGACCTGGCCGGCCCTTGCACGACTGAAGATACTCCATGATGGATGGTGACTGCACGGGTGCTGATCTGTGATCCGGTTCGAAAATGTCGGTATGCGCTATGGCATAGGGCCGGAAGTGCTGCGGGATATCAGCTTCTTTCTCGACCAGGGGTCGTTCCATTTCCTCACCGGCCAGTCCGGCGCCGGCAAATCCACCTTGCTCAGTCTGATCTATCTGGCGCGGCGGCCGACCCGCGGCTCGGTTGAAATATTCGGCCGCGACATGGGTAGCGCGCCGCGCGATACCTGGCCGGCCATCCGTCAGCGAATCGGCGTCGTCTACCAGGACTTCCGGCTGATTTCCCACCTCACGGCTTTCGACAATGTGGCCCTGCCGCTGCGTCTGGCCGGGGCTGGCGAGGACCGCATCCGTCGCCACGTGACGGAGTTGCTGGAATGGGTAGGCCTGGAAAACCAGATCGATGCCCTGCCGGCAACCCTGTCCGGCGGTGAGCAGCAGCGCGTCGCCATTGCCCGCGCCGTCATCAATCGCCCTGACCTGCTGGTGGCCGACGAGCCCACCGGCAATGTGGACGATCAGATTGCACTGCGCCTGCTCTATCTGTTCGAGGAAATGAACAAGCTTGGCACCACTATTCTTATAGCCACCCACAATCCCATGTTGCTGCGGCGCTTTCCCCACCCCCGGCTGGCATTGCGCCAGGGCGAACTGACCCTCGCCCAGGCGCCGTCAGATGCCGCGGCGGATGGCGCGGTCGCGCCGGCCAACCCGGAGCCGGGCTGACCCGTGGCCTGGCCGCGCGCGGACATACCCTTCGATCGTGATGACAGCGGTCGCTTTCTGCCGTGGCTGGTCGCCCTGATGGTCTTCCTTGCGGCGCTGGCCCTGGCGGTCAGCCTGACCGTATCGGTGGTCGCCAGCCAGTGGCGCGCCGGCGCCGCCGGCACCCTCACCATACAGGTGCCGGCCGAACCGACGGCGAACGCCGGCGACAGCGACAGTGGCGCGTCAGGCGGGTCGGCCGCTGCGCTGGCCGAGGCCGTCCTGCGCACCCTGCGCCAGACACCGGGCATCGCCAGCGCCCGCAACTTCACTCCGGCGGAAGTCAGCGCCCTGCTGACTCCCTGGCTCGGCCAGGGCGCGGACCTGACCCTACTGCCGGTACCGCTGCTGTTTGATGCGCGCACCACACCCGGCGCCAGGGTTGACCTGGAGGCGCTGCGGGCCTCCCTGTCCACCATAGCGCCGGGCGTCAGCGTGGACGATCACGGCCGCTGGCTGGCGGACCTGCTGCGCTTTGCCCGCACTATTCAGATATCGGCCCTGGCCGTGGTCGCCGCCGTGGCGGCGGCGGCGGTGCTGGCGGTCAGTTTCGCTGTACGAGCCGGGCTTGCCGTGCACCGTCCTGTGATTGCCCTACTCCATCACATGGGTGCCACAGATACTTATGTTGTCCGCCAGTTTGCTCTGCATGCCCTGAAACTCGGCCTCAAAGGGGCGGCGCTGGGCGGTGCGCTCAGCGTCGTGACCCTGATGGCGGTAGCAGTGGCGGCCGGTATGGCCGACCGTGATCTGCCCGCATCCCTCTTCGGGTTCGGCCATGTGCTGGCTTTGCTGACGGTGCCCATGGTTGCCGTGGTCATCGCCGTGGTCACCGCCCGCACCACCGTTCAGCGCGCCCTGCGGCGCCTGCCCTGAGGCCGGCCGGATGGCGCTGAACCCCCTGAAGCGGCGCGCGCGCCTGCGCCGTTTTAGTCGCCGTCGCCGGGCGCGCCATGCCCGACGGTTGGCTCTGGCTGCCCTCGCGGCGGCCCTGGTCTGGCTTGCCGGGTTCTTCTGGTTCGCCCAGTCCCTGCCCACGGCCGATGCCGACAGCGACATTCATACACAAGCCATCGTGGTGCTGACCGGCGGCGGCGGTCGCCTGGAAGCCGGGCTCGACCTCCTGGCGGCCGGCGCGGCCGAGCGGTTGTTTGTATCCGGCGTCTATCGCGGCGTTGACGTGGTCGAGCTACTGCAAAGCCAGCGTCACAGTCCGGAGCAGGTCGCCTGCTGCATCACCCTTGGCTATACCGCGACCGACACGCGCGGCAATGCTGTGGAAACCGCACGCTGGATCGCGGCGCAGGACCTGAACAGCCTGCGCCTGGTCACCGCGCACTATCACATGCGCCGCAGTCTGTTGGAGTTCCGTCGCGCCCTCGGCGACGTGACCGTCATCGCCAATCCCATTGTGCCACCGGAAATGTCCGGTCGGCCGTGGTGGCGGACCTGGCGCGCCACGCGACTGCTGGCGATCGAATACAGCAAGTTTCTGATTGCCAGCGCGACCGCGATCCTGCGCGATCTGCTGCCCGCATCCTCGCCCTAGCCACCCTGTCATGCTCTGGCTGCGTTCGGTCCTGTTCAACACCCTCTTCTATGGCACCACGGCGGTGTTCGCCCTGATCTGTGCGCCGTTGCTGGCGGCGCCCCGCGATAGCGTACTGTGGCTGGCGCGCGCCTGGGCCTGGCTGGAGTTGTGGCTGCTGCGGTGTACGGCCGGGCTCGACACACGGTTTGAGGGTACGCCGCCGCAGGGGCCGGCTATTCTGGCGGTCAAGCACCAGTCCGCGTGGGAAACCATTCTTATGGGTCTTCTGGCGCGGGACTTCGCGGTGGTGGTGAAACGGGAACTGCTGTGGATTCCCCTCTATGGCTGGTTCCTGGCGCGGACCGGGGCCATTCCCGTGGATCGCGGCGCGGGGGCCTCGGCGCTACGGGATCTGCTGCGCCGGGGGCGGGCGGCTAGCCGGCAAAATCGTGTGATTGTCATTTTCCCCGAAGGCACCCGCACCACACCGGGCGACACGCGGCCCTATCATCCGGGTATCGCCGCGCTCTACGCCGCCCTTGACCTGCCGGTCATACCGGTGGCGCTGAACAGCGGGTGGTTCTGGCCGCGACGCAGCTTCCTGCGGCGGCCGGGCCGTATCACGATCCGCTACCTGCCGGCGATTCCCCCGGGCCTTACCCGCCGTGACTTTCAGCACCGTCTGGCCAGCGAACTGGAAGCCGGTGTCGCCGCCCTGGCGCCGGTCCATGCGCCGCATGGCTCCGCGCCCGGGAAAGCCTATACTTGACGCTTTCCGCATCCGCCGCCTCCGCAGGAGAACGTCTGTGACGGCCCCACTCTCTGTGCAGACCAGCGACAATACTCTCGCCCGGCACATCTGGGATCTGAAATACCGCCTGCGCAACAGCGATGGTCAACCGCTGGACGCCACACCAGGTGACACTTGGAAACGGGTGGCCCGCGCCGCCGCCACGGTCGAAACCGACCAGACTCTGTGGGCAGAGCGCTTTCACGCCATCATGGCCGACGGGCGTTTCCTGCCGGCCGGACGCATCCTGGCCGGGGCCGGCAGCGGCCGTGACGTAACCCTGTTCAACTGTTTTGTCATGGGCCGCATTCCCGATGACATGGCCGGTATCTTCGACCATCTGAAGGAAGCCGCGCTCACCATGCAGCAGGGCGGCGGCATCGGCTATGACTTCTCAACTCTGCGGCCACGCGGCGCGGTCGTTGCCGGTATCGGCGCCGATGCCTCGGGGCCGCTGTCCTTTATGGACGTCTGGGACGCCATGTGCCGCACCATCATGAGTGCTGGCCGCCGGCGCGGTGCCATGATGGCCACCCTCAGCGCCGACCACCCGGACATCGAGGCATTTATCCAGGCCAAGCGTGAAGCGGGCCGCCTGCGCATGTTCAACCTGTCGGTTCTGGCGGGCGATGATTTTCTCGATGCGGTAAGAGCTGATCGCGCCTGGCCCCTGCGGTTCGGCGGTCGCACCTGGCGAACGGTGCGCGCCCGCGCCCTGTGGGACAGCATCATGCAGGCGACCTACGACTATGCCGAGCCGGGCGTGATCTTCATCGACCGGGTCAACCACCTGAACCGACTGGGCTATTGCGAGTCCATCCGCGCCACCAATCCCTGTGGCGAGCAGCCTCTGCCGCCCTACGGCGCGTGCCTGCTGGGGTCAATCAATCTGGCGCAACTGGTCGACGCCCCCTTCACGCCACGGGCGCGGCTGGATCATGAGCGCCTGGCCGACGCCGTCACCACCGCCGTGCGGCTGCTGGACGACATCATTGATGTGTCGCGCTTTCCCCTGCCGGCGCAGGCGGCGGAAGCCCACGCCAAGCGGCGCATGGGGCTCGGCGTCACCGGCCTCGCCAGCGCGCTCGTACTATGCGGCCAGGCCTATGACAGCGAAGCGGGACGCGCTCTGGCCGACGACTGGCTCGCACAGTTGAGCCGCGCCGCCTATCTCGCCTCCGCCGATCTGGCGGCGGAGAAGGGATCTTTTCCCCTGTTCGACCGCGATGCCCATCTGGCCCGGCTGGAAGAGCAGGGGGTGGCATCGGATGTGCGCGAAGCGGTGGCGGCGAAGGGGTTGCGTAACGGTCTGCTCACCTCCATCGCGCCGACCGGAACCATCTCGCTTCTGGCCGGCAATGTGTCGTCGGGCATCGAGCCGGTCTTCAGCCGCAGCTACCGCCGCCGCATACTGGAAAGCCCCGGCCAGGCGCGCGAGACCGTGGTGGAGGACTTTGCCTGGCGTCTGTGGCGCCAGACCCGCACGGCCGCTCAGCCCGCCGACCCGCCTGGCCTGGTCACCGCAGAAGATATTGCCCCGGCCGATCATGTGCGTATGCAGGCGGTTGCCCAGCGCCACATTGACAGCTCCATCTCCAAGACCATTAACGTGCCGCGCACCATGTCCTTCGCGGCGTTCAAGGATGTCTACCTGCTGGCCCACGAACTGGGATGCAAAGGGTGCACCACCTATCGCCCGAACGACATTACCGGTGCAGTCCTGACAGCCAGTCCGGTGGACCAGGACGACGCTGACGACCCCCATGCCGTGCCGCCGCCTGGTACGCCGCCGCCCATACCGCCGGTAGCGACGGCGGTCTGTCCCCGTTGCGGCGAGGCCGCGATTCAGCATTTGGAAAGCTGCGCGGTGTGCGCCCAATGCGGGTTCTCCGCCTGTGCCTGACGACTCTTCAGGCCGGCGGCCGGCCATGCGCCGAACCCTTGTCACCACCGGGGTCATCGTCCTGCTGGCAGCCACGGGCTGGACCGCCGGCTGGTTCGTTCTGGCCGGTCAGGCCCGCACAGCGTTGAACGACTGGGCCGCTCTCCGCCAGTCCAGCGGCCATGACGCGGCCTGGAGCAGCCTGACCCTTAGCGGTTTTCCCTTCACCCTTATGGCCAGGGCCGAGTCCGTACGCCTGTCGCTGGATACGCCGGCCGGCCGCGTCGCCGGGGTCTTCCCCACCCTGCAAGCGCGCGTCGCCGTGCCGCGCCTGGACCGGGTGACGCTGACCTTGCCGGCCGAGCAGCAGGTCAGCCTGTTGGGGCCGGTTGGCCAGGCGAGCCATGGCACCGCGCGCCTCCGGGACGGGCAGATCGTGCTTACCGGTCTTGGCGCCGGCGGTGGCAGAGCAACCCGCGCCATGCGCCTGACCACCGCTGATGGCACGCTGATGAGCGAGGAGCAGCGCGTCACCTGGACTGTGTTGGACCTCACCGTGGTGAGCCGGGAGGAAGCGCCGCCGCCGGCCGACGACCCGCACCGCGGTGAGACCGGCCGCCTCGCCCTGCATCTTGATGGCCTTGTGCTGCCGCCTGCCGCCGGCCCGTTGCACGACGCCGGGCTGACGCGCCTGGTCATGGAGGGCCGGCTGCTCGGCGCTCTGTCGTCAGGCCCGCCGCCGGCATCGCTCGCCCGCTGGAGTGAGGAAGGCGGCACTATAGAGATCGACACCCTGCAGCTTGTCTTTGGCGACTTCACGATGACAGCGGCCGGCAGTCTGGCGCTGGATGGCGCCATGCAGCCGGTAGGAGCGCTCTCCCTCAGTCTGATCAATCCCGACCGGTTGATTGATCTTCTGGTGCGTCTCTCTCTTATGAACCCGCGCGACGCCCAGACCGTCAAGCTGGCGCTTGCTTTCCTCACCCGGCCGGACGGTAATGGCCAGCGCCGTCTGGAAGCGCCACTTAGTCTGCAGGACGGCCGCGTCCGCCTGGGCCCCGTCAGTCTTCTGACTTTGCCGCGTCTGCGCTGGGTTCAGTCTCCGTCGGAATGAAGCGGCCAGCCTGGCCGGCGGCAATGACGCCGCGGCGCAATTCGCGGGCGCGGCTGAAGAAGGCATGGAGCATTTCGCCATCGCCATGGCGAATGGCGCGGCGCAAGGATACCAGCTCTTCACTGAAACGGCTGATCATCTCCAGCACCGCGTCGCTGTTCTTCAAGAACACATCGCGCCACATGATCGGATCGGAGGCGGCAATACGGGTGAAGTCGCGAAACCCGCCGGCGGAGAACTTGATCGCTTCCGAGCGCATGTGATCTTCCAGATCACTCGCCGCCGCCACCATGGAATAGGCGATCAGATGCGGCAGGTGCGAGGTCATGGCGAGAATGCGGTCGTGATAGGCCGCATCCATGGTCTCCACATTCATTCCTGCCGCGCGCCACAGGGCGGCCACCGACTCCACCGCCGCCGCCGGCACATCATCGCCCGGCGTCAGAATGCACCAGCGATCCTGGAACAGGGCGGCGAAACCGGATTCAGGCCCGGAGTTCTCCGTACCCGCCACCGGGTGACCCGGCACCAGAGCGACGCCCGCCGGCAACAGCGGCGCCACATCGGCGATAACCGAGGCCTTGGTCGAGCCCACGTCACTGACAATGGCGCCCGGCGCCAGGCCGCTGGCCATGGCCCCGGCCGCAGCGGCCATGGCCCCCGGCGGCACACACAACATAACCAGGTCGGCCCCGGCCACCGCCGCCGCGCTATCCTCATGCACACTGTCGGCCAGCTTCAATCGTTCCACCACCGCCCGCACATCAGCGCTGCCATCGGCCACCGCCACATGGCCGGCCAGTTGGCCGCGGCGGATGACACGGGCCAGCGACGAGCCGATCAGGCCGCAGCCGATGATCGCCACCCGTTGGAAAAGGCGGCTCATGACCGTTTCAGCGCGGCTCGGGAATTGGACCGGGTGAAGGTGGCCAGTGCATCCACCACTCTGTTCATCTCGTCCCGGGTGCCGAGCGTGATGCGCAGACAGTCGGCCAGGTCATAGACCGCCATAGGCCGGGCGATGATGCCAACTCCGGCCAGCGCCTCAGAAGCGCCTCTCGCGGCGCCGGCGTCGGCAAAGCGCACCAATTGGAAGTTGGCCACGCTGGATGGCGCGCCCAGGCCAAGGCCCGCCACCCGTTCGGCGAACCACGGCAACATGGCATCATTGTGATCGCGCGCTTGCTCAATAAACGTCGTGTCGGCCAGGGCCGCCACGCCGGCGACTTGTGCAGGGGCGGAGACGTTGAACGGATTACGCACCCGATGAAAGACGCGGCTCACCTCTTCGGGCGCATAGGCCCACCCGAGCCGCACCGCTCCCAGTCCGTAGATCTTGGAGAACGTGCGGGTCATGACCGTATTGTCGCCGGCCGCAACCAGACTGGCGCCATCGTCATAGTCGGCGCGACGAATGTATTCGGCATAGGCCGAATCGATGATCAGCAGAACATCATCGCGCAGGCCCCGCCGCAGTCGGCGTAGCTCGTCCGCCGGTATGTAGGTGCCCGTGGGATTGTTCGGGTTGGCCAGACAGACGATGCGTGTGCGTTCCGTCTGACCGGCGATAAGCGCATCCACGTCGGCCCGCAGGTCGCGCTCCTCCACCGTCACCGGCGTCGCGCCGGCGGCCAGTGTGGCGATGGGATACATGGCGAAGGCGTGGCGCGTGAACAGCACCTCGTCGCCGGCTCCGGCATAGGCCCGGACCAGCAGGCCGATCACCTCGTCCGAGCCGGTGCCGCACAGAACATGCTCAGCCGGTACACCGTGGCCGGCGGCAATCGCCGCGCGCAGATCCGTCGAATCGCCGTCGGGATAGCGGTGCAGCTCACCGGCCAGTTGACGCACCGCCTCGGCCGCCTTCGGGCTCGGACCAAAGGCGCTTTCATTGGCCGACAGCTTGGTCGGCCGGGCGAATCCCGGCAGCCGCGATGAACCGCCCACATAGGGTTCGATCGCCAGCAGGCCTGGACGCGGCTGCGGTCGTGCCGCAGAGGACGGAGGGGGCGGGCTGTCGGTTGATACGGGCGGCATGGGCCTATCCAGGAAACGATGTGGGCCGCGGGCGCAATCTGGCGCAATTGCCGGGGCCGGCTCTTGGGTGTAATGGTCCGCCCCGGGAAAATAAAGCCTGACTCCGGCGCGTGAGCCACCCGGTGCCGGTGACCCGCTTGTGCTGCTTTCGGCCGACCTGCCAGGCAAACGGTTGACTTGGCGCCGTCCGGCTCGCCAACTTGCCGCCCTGCGGCCGCATCGGCCGGCCAAATCCGCTCCGCCCCACTACTTAAGGGCGCCTAGCCCGAGACCACCATGACCGACACGGCACATCCTCGCCCAACGTCTCCCGGCTCCGCCTTGCCCGGCCCGGCCCGGCCCGTCGACACCCGCCGCCTGCCAGGCGAGCGTCTGGAGGTGCCTGCCGACCGGCCGCTCGCGCTGGACAGCGGCGGCATCCTGGCGCCCTACACCATTGCTTACCGCACCTATGGCACACTCAACGCCGCGCGCAGCAACGCGGTATTGGTCTGTCATGCCCTGACCGGCGATCAGTATGTGGTGGAGGACCATCCGGTGACCGGTCGGCCCGGCTGGTGGAAACGCCTGGTTGGCCCCGGCCTGCCGGTGGATACAGACCGCTATTTTGTCATTTGCGCCAACATCATCGGCGGCTGCATGGGGTCCAGCGGGCCGCCCGAGACCAATCCCGCCACCGGCCAGCCATGGAACCTGGATTTCCCGGTGATCACCATCGCCGACATGGTGCGGGCGCAGACGGTCCTGCTCGACCATTTGGGCATCGCCCGGCTGTTTTGTGTGATCGGCGGCTCCATGGGAGCCATGCAGGTGCTGGAATGGGCGTCACGCTATCCCGAACGGGTTTTCGCCGCTGTGCCCATCGCCGGTGCGGCGCGCCATTCCGCGCAGAACATCGCCTATCACGAGGTCGGCCGTCAGGCGATCATGGCCGATCCGGACTGGCGCCAGGGTGCCTATCTGCAGCATGGCACGAAGCCCACCGCCGGCCTTGCGGTGGCACGCATGGCCGCGCACATCACCTATCTGTCGGAGGCGGCGCTGACCCGCAAGTTCGGCCGCCGGTTGCAGGATCGCGAGTCCGTCACTTACGGCTTCGAAGCCGACTTTCAGGTAGAGAGTTATCTGCGCCATCAAGGCATCACCTTCGTCGACCGCTTCGATGCCAATTCCTATCTCTACATTACCCGGGCCATGGACTATTTCGATCTGGCGGCGGAGCATGGCGGCGTCCTCGCCAATGCCTTCCGCGACACACCGGTGCGCTATTGCGTCATATCCTTCTCATCGGACTGGCTGTTTCCGACGGCCGAGTCGCGTGAAGTGGTGCAGGCGCTGAACGCCGCGGCGGCCGATGTCAGTTTCGTCGAGATCGTCACCGATAAGGGCCATGATTCCTTCCTGCTGGAAGAGCCGGAGTTCTTCCGCACCCTCAACGGCTTTCTCAACGGCGCGGCGGCGCTGGCCGGTCTCGATTTACCGGCGGGCAGCGCGGCGTGACTCATCCGCCTACCTTCCCCCTGCGCCAGGACCTCAGGCGCATCGCTGATCTGGTGACCGCCGGCAGCCGGGTGCTCGATATCGGTTGCGGCGACGGCGCGCTGCTGGCCTATCTGGTGGCGGAAAAGCAGGTTATCGGCCGCGGGCTGGAGCTGAGCCCGGCCGGCGTGCATGACAGCGTCAGCCGCGGCCTCAGCGTCATTCAAGGGGACGCCGACCAGGATCTGGCGGATTATCCCGATCTCGCCTTCGATTTTGTCATCCTGAGCCGCACCTTGCAGGCCATGCGTCAGCCGCTGGACGTGCTGCGCCACCTGGTGCGCATCGGCCAGCGGGCCATCGTCTCGATTCCCAACTTCGGCCTCTGGCACATCCGGTTGAAAATCGCGCTCGACGGCCGCATGCCGACCACCGGCCTTCTGCCGGACGCCTGGCACGACACACCCAACATCCACCTGTGCACCATCCGCGATCTGGTGGAGACATGCCGCGGCGATGGCATCGTCATCGAGGACGCGCTGATTCTGAACCCGGCGGCGCGGGCCTTGCCCTACCGTTTCGATGGCGCCCTGGCCAATCTTCTGGGGGCCCAGGGCGTCTTTATTCTGCGTCGCGACCGCCGGGCGGCATGACCCGCTGCGGCGGGGCCGGCGGCTGCAGCCGACGCTCCAGCCCCTGCGGCACAACCGCATAACTGCGCCGTCGTTGCGCCCTGACCCCGGCGCCGGCATAGATCTGCTTGGTCGCTTCGATCATCACCACGCCGGAGAAGCGCGGAAACCAGCGTGCGCCCAGCTTCTCCCATGCCTGGGCCGCGCCGAGCATGACCCTCGACCGACTGGGCGGCATGAACAACGCATTGGCGGACGCAACGGGCGTGAACAAATTGTCGCGCAACAGGCGGGAAAGCTGCGCCGTGGTATAGGGCCGGCCATGGCCGAACGGGTTGTTGTCCACCCGCGCCCAGACACCACGCCGGTTAGGCACGATGGCCAGCAGGCGGCCGGAATCACTCATCACTCGCCAGATCTCGCGCATCATCTGGCGCAGATTCTCACCGCACTCGACCGAGTGGACCAGCAGCACCCGATCCATCGACCGGTCCGGCAGTGGCAGTTCGCCATCATCCGCCAGCACCGTGCGGAACGGCGCCTCAGGCGGCCAGTGAACCACCCCCTGGGCCGCCGGCATGGCCGCCACCACCCGGTCGGCCTCATCCAGAAATGGCCGCAAATAGGGCGTGCAATAGCCAAAGCCAAGAACCGAAAGGCCCCGCACGTCCGGCCATTCCTCACGCAGGCGGCGACGGATCATGCGCTGCGCCACCCGGCCCAGACTGGTGGCGTAGAAGTCTCTGAGATCAACAACGTCCATCCACATGGTGCTGTCCCTCCGCCGGCTGGCCGTTAGCAGCGACTCAGCGGGGCGGCGTGGTCTCCCGTGCCAGCCAGTCCAGATAGTCGGCAATCCCGTCGCGCAAGGGACGCGGCGACCAGCCGGCCGCGCGCAGCCGGCTGTTGTCATAGGCGCCCCAGCGGCCGGCGGTCATTTCCGGATCGCCCATCATCACCGCATTGGCCTGGTCCAGTGGCACGACCTCCCAGCGGAAGCCCGGACGCAACTGGCCGACCAGGTCAAGGACCGTCCCCAGCGCTGTCGGCGCCCCATAGGAGCAGTTATAGGCCTTGTGCTCCAGCGATGCGGTATCCAGCAGGGCCATCAGCCCGCGCGCCACATCGCGCACATAGATCCAGTCGGCGATGACATCCGGCGAGACAATGCGCGCCACCTCGCCCCGGAGGGCCAGGCGACAGGCAGACTGCATGGCCGAATCATGCACCCGCGACGGCGTGTGGCGATCCATCGGGCCATAGACATAGGACAGCCGCACCGACGCGGTTTCCATAGGGAACAGCTGGCCATAGCGGGCGGCGATCTGTTCGGTCGCCAGCTTGCCGATGCCATAGAACTCCGGCGGATCGATCCAGCCGTCTTCGGGCAGCGGGTCGCCGGGCGTGTCCGGTCCGTCGTCGCCATACACCGCCCCGGAACTGAGATTGAGAAACCGCAGAGGGCGGCCGTCCGCCCGCCTGACCGTGCGGGCCCAGTCCAGCAGGTTGACCGTGCCCATGATGTTGACCTCCAGCACCCGGGCCGGCATGGCCCGTTCCGCTTCCGCCGCGTCGTCGCCGGGGACGCGGGCGAACAGAGTCATGGTGGCGCCATGCACCACCTGGGTGATGGCCTGGCTGTCGAGCGCGTCGCGCCAGGTTTCCGGGCGCGTGATATCGGCTTGCAGAAACACCGCCCGATCGCCGCCACCGGCAAGGATGCGCTGCATGGGGGCGTCGGCCGGCGCATTGTCCAGCACCACCACCTTCGCCCCGGCATCGCGAGCCAGCCACGCTTCCACCAGATTGCTCATGACGAAACCGTTGCCGCCGGTCACCAGAAGGGTCATGGACTGTCCTTTTCGTGCAAGGGAGATGCCTGCGGACCCTGCCTGCAGGGGCCCTGTGCCTGTGAGCCTCGGCCTGCCGACCGGGTCCACCGGGACTCCAGGATACGCGGGGGCGACCATGGTCCGGGCACGGCACACGGTCAACCGTCAACCAACCGGCCCTGTCGCCGGGCCGTCGCCATGCTAGTCTCGGGACACGGCCCGGAACCGGAGGAGGCAGCCATGGCCCGACTCGAAATCGTCCAGGTGCCTGTCCTGAACGACAATTATGTCTATCTGGCCCACGAGGCGGAAAGCGGCGCCACGGCGGTGGTCGATCCGGCGGTGGCCGGCCCGCCGCTGGAAGCGGCCAGGGCGCGTGGCTGGACCATTACCCACCTGCTCAACACCCATCACCACATGGATCATGTTGGGGGCAATCTGGAGGTCAAGCGCGCCACCGGCTGCACGGTCATCGGCCCGGCCGCCGACGAAGGCCGCATTCCGGGTCTCGATCACGGGGTCAGCGAAGACGATACCGTCCGCGTTGGCAACGCCACCGCCAGGGTGTTCGAGGTGCACGGCCACACCCTTGGCCACATCATGTTCTGGTTCTCCGACAGCGACGCCCTGTTCTGCGGCGACCATCTGTTCGTCATGGGCTGCGGCCGGCTGACAGAAGGCACGGCGCCACAGATGTGGGACAGCCTGTCGAAACTGTCCGCTCTGCCCGATACGGCGCAAATCTACTGCGCCCATGAATACACCCAGAACAACGGCGCCTTCGCCCTGACCGTTGATCCGGCCAACGCCGATCTGAAACGCAAGATGGCGGAAGTGGCGGCGGCGCGGGCACAGAACCTGTCGACGGTCCCGTCGACCCTGGGCGAGGAGCGACGGACCAATCCCTTCCTGCGGGCCACCGCGGCGGAGGTGGCGGCGGCGGTGGGCATGGCCGGCGCACCGGCGGTGGAAGTCTTCGCCGAAGTCAGGCGACGCAAGGACCTGTGGTAGGCCCACTGCCAGCCGGTGGTGGCGGGTCGGGGCAGCGTCAGGATGCGGCGGCGTGACGGCCAGTCAGCGATAGCGACGCCGAGCGGCCATGGGTCAGCGCCGGCCGGCCAAAGTGATAACCTTGAAGGTAGAGAATCCCCTGCGCCTCCAGGGCCCGGGCATCGGCTTCGGTCTCCACGCATTCGGCCACGGTCATCAGGTTGAAGGATCGCGCCAGCCGCAAAATGGTGCCGATGAAAAGCTGATTGTCGCTGGAATTGGCCACGTCCTGCACGAACGACCCGTCGATCTTGATGATGTCCACGTCCAGCGCCTTGAGGTGGCGGAACGAGGTATAGCCGGCGCCGAAGTCATCCAGCGCGACCCGGCAGCCAAGATCGCGCAGCACGGCGACGATTCGTGCGGTCTCATCAATATCATGCAGGGCAACGGTTTCGGTGATCTCGATAATCAGTCGGCTGGCCAGGTCCGGCCGGTCACGCAAACGCACGACGACGCTGCGCATCCAGATACGGTCGGTCGCCGTCGCGCCGGAGATGTTAATGGCCAGCACCAGGTCCGGCACCGCGTCCAACTCGGCAATGCCCAGTTCCAGTACCTGTTGGTCGACCGCCCGGATCAGCCCCATCTTTTCCACCACCGGGATGAAGGCGGCGGCCGGCACTACAGAGCCGTCCTCCGTCAACATGCGCACCAGGCACTCGTAATAAGCGACGTCACTGGTCCCGGCATGCACCACCGGCTGGTAGGCCAGGACCAGACGGCCTTCCTTCAACGCGGCCTGAACGTCGCGGGCAATGTCCATGAAGACGTGGTGATCGCGCTGCTGCCCCTCTGACGGCTGGTAGACGACGGCACAGTCGTGGCCGGCGCGCGTCGCATCGCGCAGGGCCGACTCCGCCCGCCCCATGGCCTCATGAGCGGTCGGCGCGCTGGCCGGAAAGCTCACGGCGCCGATGGACACCGTGACGGGAATGGCGCCGGTCGCCGTCGGCACCGTGAACTCGCGGACCACGGCCAGGATCTTCTCGGTGACGCGACTGATCTCATCCGGCTCGCATTGCGTCAGCACCACACCGAACTGGTCGCTGCCGGCACGGCCGATGACATCACTGACGCGCAGGCACCTGTCCAGGCGATGGCCGATCTCGATGATGATGTCGTCGGTAGTGCGACGGTCGAACGAGTCGGTCATCAGCGCCACCTGATCGATACCCACCGCCAGATAGGCGCCCGGCGCGCCATAACGCATGGCATAGGCGATGGCATGCTCCAGAGCCTCGCGCAGGCGCGTGCGGTTGTAGTGGCCGGTCAGCTCATCGAAGTTGGCGGCATAGCTCAGGATCTGCTCATCAACCTTGCGCGACGTCATTTCGCGCAGGACGCCGGTCAGGCGAATGGCGCGACCCGCCGGCGAAAAGTGCGCCTGCCCGCGGTCATGGACCCAGCGGAAATGGCCGTTCTGGCCGCGCACCCGATATTCACAGTCATAGGGCCGCTCGCAGGCGAAATGGTTGGCCAGTACGGTCAGGCGTTGCGGCAGATCTTCCGGGTTGATGCGCCCGTGATAGGTGTCGCCGGACGCGATCTCGCCGGCGTCGGCCAGATCAAACAGCCCCTCGACCGGACCGATCCAGCGGATCGTGTCGTCCAGCAGGTTCCAGTCATAGACGACGTCGCCGGCCGCGCTCAGCCCCTGCAGGGCGGCGGACTCCGAGTCGTCAATGGAGTTGCGATCTTCGACCACGTGGCGCATTGCCGGATGCGACCGGCACCTCCTACCTGAAGGTTCAAACCAAGGCGCTGACCTACCTGCGCCATCCATCACAGTGCCACGGCGAATCCTAACGAAAGCTGAAACCGGCAACGCCGGACCGACGCTGTCGCCCGCGGCGGGCGCGGCCGGACACTGAACCGCAGAATACCTTGAAATATCTGTTAACCTTAATAGTCATAGTTAACAGGTATACTGTATTTGTATAAATTGTTATTCAAATTGCCGGAAAATCTTTCATATTTTTATTGTCTTTCGCTGATGATCTCGTAGAGTCGCGACAACCGGCGTGGGGGCGCCGGACGCGCCGGGAGGGCGACGACCGTCACATGGCTACAGCCGCCGCAACACACGCCCATGCCGGGGCGCTGGCTCGCTATCGGGTGGAAACCCTCGATGGCGAACGCCGGCCAGAGGCCGCCGGCCCGCGTCGCCCCGCCGGTACAGGCGATACCCGGGGCGATACAGAGACATCGCAGGAATTCCGTCTGAGCGACCCGCCGCGCAGCCGTATCGGCGCCGGCCGGCATCCGGCCAGTGATCGTACGCAGCGCTGGCTGAGCGCCGATCCGTCAGAACAGGCGGAAGGCGAGAACAGCGCCACCACCATGCGCCCCGCAGGGGGCCCTGTTCACGCTGGCGGGTTCAGCGCCTATGGCGCGCCCTACGGCCGCCGTTATGGCGATAGCCTGCCTCTCTTGCCGTCCGCTACCTTCCTGGCCCAGCATATCGCCCAGGAGGTGATGCAGACGGGCCTTCATCTCGATCCCCATCGCGAGACTGCGTCGAGTTATACGCGGGCTGCGGCCGGCACCTTCGCGGGCAACGCCAGCCCCGCTCCTCTGCTGCTGGACGTCGCCGCCTAGTTCCCGGCGCTTGTGCCGGCCGTGCGCCGGTTCTAGGGTCGGCCCATCTGTCGTCTTTCTGGCTTCCACCATGATCATAGTGCCGTCTGCGCGGCATGATTCGGTGCGTCGCGGATGGCTTGCGCCGTCTCGCCGGCGCCCGCTCCTGTACGCACAACCATGAGCGAGGCCTCGTCGCGCTCGCCCGCGCGTAGCGGCACGGCGCTGTCCTCCTACATCATTATCGGCCTGCTCGTGCTGACCGGCGGCGGGTTGTTGTGGTGGCGTGACGGGCCGGCCGGCCTGGTCGGGACACTGGATCGCGACGGTGCCATCCTGCTCGACCTGCTGCCCCGCCTGGCGGCGGCCATGGTGATTGCCGGGCTGGTCCAGGTGATGGTGCCGCGCGAGCTGGTGTCGCGCTGGCTCGGCGCCCGCTCCGGCTGGCCGGGACTGTTCATCTCGACCATTGTCGGCGGCTTGATGCCGGGCGGCCCGCTGACCTCATTTCCCATCGTCCTGGTGTTGTCCCGCGCCGGTGCCGATATGGGCGTTCTGGTCTGCTTCGTCACCAGTTGGGCTCTGCTGGGTCTCAACCGCATCCTGGTCTGGGAGCTGCCCTTCCTCGGTCCGGAACTGGTCATCATCCGCGTCCTGGTATCGCTGCCGCTGCCAATTCTGGCCGGTCTGACCGCGCGCCATCTGGTGCCCCGTCTGTGGGCGCGGCCGGCTCTGTCGACCGATCAGGGCAACCCGCCCGATAAGATCTGACGCCATGCATCTGGACATTGCCACCTGGATCATGTTCGCCCTGGCCGCCGGCCTGACCGTTCTCGCCTGGCGTCGTGGCCAGTTCACCGCCGGCATGGTCGCTGCCTGGGCCATGACCAGACGAATCATCATTCTCATTCCGCTGGCGGTGCTGGCTGCCGGCTTCATGACCGAGCTGATGCCCCGCGCCGCGATTACCGCTCTGGTCGGCGCTGAGTCCGGCCTTAGCGGCATCCTCATCGCGTCGGTGATCGGCGGCGCCCTGCCAGGTGGGCCTTTCATCTCGTGGCCACTGGCCATGAGCCTGTGGCAGTCCGGCGCCGGCGCGCCGCAGGTGGTCGCCCTGATCACCGGCTGGGGCGTCTATGCACTCTATCGCACAGTCATGTTCGAGGCGCCGGTCATGGGCCTGCGGTTCGTCGGTCAGCGACTGCTGGCCAGCCTCGTCCTGCCGCCGCTGGCCGGACTTCTGACCGCCCTTGTGGCGCCTTTCGCCAGCGCTTTGTGAAGCGCCGCACCGGCGCCGTCCGCCGGGCAGGGCCCCTGTCGCCGGCAAGCAGGGCTCTGCTACGCTTGCCACCGCAGCGCAATCGGAGACAGAAATGACCGACGCCGGACGCACTATCCGTTTCGCCAACGCCGACATGATTGTCGCCTGGGATGCCGCCGCTGACCGGCACTACTATCTGCCGCACGGCGACATGGTGATTCGGGGCAACACCATCATCGCCCTAGGCCGTCACAGTGACGCGGCTGGTCATAACGAACCGGTGGACGAAACGGTCGACTGCACGGGACGCATGCTGCTGCCCGGCACCGTCAACATTCACACGCACGCCTCCGCCATACTGGAAAACAAATCCCTGCTGGAGGAAACCTCATCCCGCCTGATGGGCTCAACGGTGCTGTTTGAGTGGAACCGGCTCATCCGCATGGACCCCGGCTACAAGGTGCCGAAACTAGAGGCGGCGCTGGGCGAGGTGATGAAGGCCGGCTGCACCACCGTGGTGGACCTGGCCTATGGCTATGATGGCTGGATCGATACGCTGGCCCGATCGGGCCTGAGGGCCTGCGCCGGCGCGCAGTATGTGGATGGCCTGCACGCCACGCCGGACGGCCATACCATGGCCTATGAATGGAATCTGGAAGGCGGCCGGCGCGGTTTCGACGTAGCGCTGAAAGCGGTGGACCAGGCGCTGGCCCATCCGTCGGGCCGCCTGTTCGCCATGCTTGGCCCGGGCCAGGTGGATACTTGCGGCGAAGAACTGCTGCGGGACTCCAAGGCGGAAGCCGACCGTCGGCGCATTCCGATCACCACCCACTGCTCACAGAGCGGCGTCGAGTTCTTTGAAATGGTGAAGCGCCACGGCAAATCGCCGGCCCAGTGGCTGGAAAGCCTGGGCTTCCTCGGGCCTACCACCACCCTCGGTCACGCCATCTTTCTCGACCATCACCCGTGGTTGCACTGGACCGCGCCGAAGCGTGATCTCGATGTGCTGGCCGCCACCGGCACCCACGTTGCCCATTGCCCGTGGGTGCAGTTCAACAATGGCCGCAGTCTGCAAAGCTTCCGCACCTATCGCGAGCATGGGGTCAATGTGGGCATCGGCACCGACAGCTTCCCCCTCAACATGTGGGAGGAGATGCGTTGGGCCCTGATCATGGGGCGGGTGGCGGAAGGCTGGAAGCAGGCAGTGACCACCCATGACATCTTCTATGCTGCCACCATTGGTGGCGCCAAGGCGCTGGGCCGCGACGACATCGGCCGCCTGGCGCCCGGCGCAAAGGCCGATATGGCCGTTGTCGACCTCAATCACTGGACCGTACAGCCGGGCCGCGACCCGCTGCGCGCCATGATGTTCCATGCCCAGGAGCGGCCGGTGCGCGACGTATGGTGCGACGGGGCAAAAATCGTCGAGGACGGCCAGTCCCTGACCCTCGACATCGACGCCGCCCATGACCGGCTGCAGGATGGCTTTGCGACCATCGCACCGAAGGTGGCCGGGCTCGACTGGGCTGGTCGCACCATCGATCAGGCTTTCCCCACCTCCCTGCCGACCGTTGATCGGGTGTAGGGCGACCGGGTGTAAGGTCACCGGCCCGATATCAACCGGGCCGAAATACCAACCGGGCCGCCTAGCCCTTGATTTCCACCAGCGAGATATCGAAGGTCAGCACCTGGCCGGCCAGCGGCGGGTTGGCATCCACCGTCACCTGACCGTCGGCCACCTCGGTCACCGTAACCGGCATGGCATTACCGCCGGGATCGGCCGCGCGAAACCGCATGCCCGGGGCTATGTCCAGATCATCGGGGAAGTTTTCCCGCGGCACCTGGAACACCAGATCGTCGGCGCGCTCGCCATAGGCCTCGGCCGGCTCGATATGTACCTGCTGGCTGTCGCCCGGCGTCATCCCGGTCACCGCCTGTTCGAAGCCGGCAATGACCTGGCCCTGGCCTAACGTGAACTCCAGCGGATCACGGCCGTCTGACGAATCGAACTGTGTGCCGTCTGCCAGGCGGCCAGTGTAGTGCACAAGAACCGTGTCGCCGGATTTGGCTTCCGTCATTGATCTCTCCTTGCGGATTTCTATGAGGACGACGCGCCGGCGCCGCCCGGTTCAACCGGCGACCGGCTGCGGCGCTGGCGCCCGCCCGACGTCGATATTGCCTTCGCCACGTTCCAGCGCATCGAAGAACTGCTGGACCCACGCCTGCGGAATGTCGCGAGTGATGAACACCATACGACTGCGCCGGTCGTCATCCGGCCAGCCATCGAGCCAGACCACCGGATGAAAATGGTGCTGTACGCCATGGATCACGGCCGGATGATCCGGTTCTTCCGCCACGTGGATGATGCCTTTGACCCGCAGCAGGTCAGGGCCGCGATTGTTGATCAGACTTTCAAGAAAAAAAGTGAAGGCGGCGGCGGAGACGGGCTTGTCCAGAGTAACGCAGTAGGCCCGGATGTGGGCGTCATGACGATTGACGTCGTGATGATGGCCGTGATCGTGACCGCCATGGTCAGCCGCATGTGCCGCCGCATAGGCTTCCTCTTTCAGCCAGCGGCTGACATCGGGACTCTTGGTCTCTGGATTATAGAGACCGAGGCCGAACAGAGCCCCCGCATCCACCGCGCCATTGGCGGCCGGCACCTGACGCGCCGCCGGGTTGAGCGCGCGCAGTCGTGCCTGCAACGCCGCCATGTGCTCTTTCGCTACCAGATCACCCTTGCTGATGATCAACAGATCAGCCACCGCCGCCTGACGCACGCTTTCGCCATGACCATCCAGTGTGGCGTCGCCATTGGCCGCATCCACCACCGTCAGAACCCCATCCAGGCGATAGCCGAAGGTCACCTGCGGGTCGACCATCAGGGTATGCAGGATCGGCGCCGGGTCGGCCAGGCCGGTGGTTTCGATGATGACCCGCTCAAACGCGGCCACCTCGCCACGCTCGCGCCGCATCAACAGGCGTCGCAACGTATCGATCAGATCGCCGCGCACCGTGCAGCACAGGCATCCGCCATCCAGCTCGATCAGGTCTTCGCCGGAATGCTCCAGCAGCAGGTGGTCAAGGCCCACCTCGCCGAACTCATTGACGATCACCGCCGTGTTGGTCAGCGCCGGATCGCGCAACAGCCGCGCCAGCAGCGTCGTCTTGCCGCTGCCGAGAAAGCCGGTCAGCACGGTCACCGGAATCGGTGGCGCGTCCATCGTGTCGGCGGTCGCGGGAACGGCGGCGGGATTGTCCTGGCTCATGGCTCCATCATGTCAAAGTGGCGGCGCGGCGGCAAACCGGCGGCGCGCTCCGGAGCGATGTGGGGCGCATCTGACGGACCGGCGCCGGGCCGGTCAGACCAGATGCAGCAGAACCAGCGCCAGGGCCAGACTGGCGGATCCCACACACCCCAGCACAGGCACTACCAGCGGCACCGTGAATCTGGCGCGCGGCGCCGCCGCCGCACCCCGCCGCCGCCGCAGGCGCAGCAGCGACAGGTTCACCAGGGCATAGACCAGCAACAGAATGAAGCTGGTGGCCTGGGCCAGCGCCGCCACCGGCAGGGCCAGCGCCGCTACCAGCACCACCCCGCCAACCAGCACGGTGGCGGCGACCGGTGTGCGGGTGCGGGCATTGACCACCCCCAGCCAGGCCGGCATCCAGCCCTGATTGGCCATGCCATAGAGCACCCGTGAGGCCATGACGATCTGGATCAGACCGCCGTTGATCACCGCGAAAATGGCAACCAGGGCAATAAAGGCGCCGGACGACTCCAGCGCCCGGTCGGCGATCAGCGCCAGCGGCGCGCCGCCGGCGACGGCTACCGGCGAGGCCACCACCACCAGTGACACCAGCACATACAGCACGGTGGTGATTACCAATGTCAGCAGGATGGCGCGCGGCAGGGTGCGTCCGGGCTCGTGCACCTCCTCCGCCACATTGACCATGTCCTCAAAGCCGATGAAAGCGAAGAAGGCCAGGATCATGGCCGTAATCATGCCTGCCGCTAAGTCCGGCGATGGCGCCCGCACGGCCTCGCCCAGCGCGTGCCCCATGGCGGCGAAACCCGGCGCGATGTCGTCGGCGGCGACAACCACAATGAAAACCAGCGCCGCAACCTCCACCACCGTGGCGATCGCCGCCACTAACACCGATTCAGCGATGCCCCACACCGCCAGCAGGGTCAGCAGCGTGACGATGGCGATGATTACCGGCGCCGACGGCAAGACGATGAATGTCGCCGTATAGCCCACCAGGCCGCGTGCCAGAACGGCGCTGGAGACAATGCCGGCGGCGATGATCATCAGCCCCACCAGGCTGGCCAGCCAGCGCTGCCGCAGGCCTTCGGCCACATAGACCGCTTCACCCGCACTGACCGGGTAGCGGGTGGACAGTTCGGCATAGGACAGCGCGCTGAAGGCTGTGAGGACCGCCGCCAGAACAAAGGCAAACGGCGCCAGCGCGCCGGCTGCGGCGGCGACTTCCCCCACCAGCACGTAAATGCCGGCGCCGACCATGACCCCCAGGCCATAGAGGGTCAGCAACGTCAGTCCGAGACTGCGTTTAAGGGCGACCGGCGGCGGGATTGAAGCCATGGGCCTACTTTCGCTGCGCCGGGCCCGCCAATCAAGCGTCCTGCAACGGTCGGCCGGTCATGACCGCCGGTCATGACCAGAGTCCGCTTCAGGCGGCGGCGCGCTCCACCTGTTCCTTGGCGGCGGCGATCATGGTCATGGCCAGCACACCATAGACGGCTGACCAGGCGTCCCGCACATCGTCGCTAAAGTCCCCGCCAAGACCGTGTTCCAGGGCGCTCAACAGGGCCTCGCCCACGGTGTCGTAGTCGGCTTCCTTGACGCCATATCCGATGTGACGGCGGCCCAGCTCCTCCACCGCCGGCGACAGCTCGTCCAGCCGATCCAGATTCTCCACCGCCGTCCGCAGCATGCCCATCAGCATGGCCTTCTGACGAGCCATGTCACTCTTGGCAAACAGGGGCTCCAGTGCGGGGTCCAGTTCAAACAGACGGCGATACATATGGGTCGCTACGTCGTCGGCCTTGGGCAGCAGCAGCGCGAAGGAGTCCTGCACCAGGGCCACCTGACCGCGCGTGAGCGGCACCCCTGGCAGTATGGCCGCCTGATTCGTCCCGTCGCTTTCCGGTTGTGGCGTTGGCTCGACATGCCGCTGTGGCGCCGCCGGCGACCCCGGCAAGATATGTGAGGCTGCCACGTCTGCCGGCGCGGCGTCGGGCCGGCCATTGCGCGCGGCCATGGCCAGACGGCCCAGGGCTGCCGTGCGCTCGCCGAGCCGTGCAACGATTTCGTCGATCTGTGCGGTCGCCTCGGCGGTCTGGCCGGCAAGCAGCTTTACCTCGCCGGCAACCACGGCAAATCCGCGACCCGCGTCGCCGGCGCGCGCCGCCTCGATGGTGGCGTTCAGCGCCAGCAGATTGGTCTGCCGGGCAATCATCTGGATCTGGCTGGCGACATCGCCGACACGGGTGATCTCGGCGGTCAGGCTTTCGAGCTCGTCGGTCATCCGGTGCAGCGCGCCGTCTGTGGCCTCACTGCCGACCAGCCGGCTGTGCGGCGCGTGATCATCGGGCATGGTCAAAATCCTGCTGCCTGCGGATTACCGCCAAGGGCGGCCGGAACGGAAGCCTAGCCGAGGGATGTTAATTGTCGCCTAATTGGCTGCGGATTGCCCCAGTTCAGGACCCATGCCGCAAAATGGGGCGACACAAACCTGTGCCAGGGAGACATCATGGCTGACTTCACTCACGATCAGGCACGCCGCGCCATCGACGGGGGGCTGGCTTTTCGCCGGCAGTGCGCGGCCCGGCCCATCGCCATCGCGGTGGTCGATTCAGGTGGCCATCTGGTGGCGGCGGCGCGGGAGGACGAGGTCGGCTTTCTGCGGACGGAGCTGGCCATCAACAAAGCCTGGAGTTGCATGGCCTATGGCCGCTCCACCGGCGCCATGCAGAAACGGATCGCCGGCCACGATCACTGGATGATGGCTGCCACCGGCATGGTGGCCGGGCACCGCCTGATTGCCTCGCCGGGCGGGGTGGTGGCGCTGGACCAGTACGGTCGCCGGGTCGGCGCGGTCGGCGTGGCCAATGCCACCAACGACGAAGAAATCGCCATCCAGGCAATCGAGGCGGCTGGCCTGGTGGCGGATACGGACACGCCGGAGTGACGGCCGGCAGCGGTCATTGACCGGTCCGCTGCCGGTCGCCACCATGCTGGGAACAGGTCGGAGGCACCGCACATGATCGATCTCTATAGCTGGCCCACCTTCAACGGCCAGAAGATCCATATCGCGCTTGAGGAGTTCGACCTGCCCTATACCGCCCATCCGGTAAACATCGGCAAGGGCGAGCAGTTCGATCCGGCCTTCCTGAAAATCAGCCCCAACAACCGGATCCCGGCCATCGTTGATAGCGATGGCGCCGATGGCAAGACCATCTCCGTCTTCGAGACCGGCGCCATTCTGCTTTACCTGGCGGAAAAGACCGGCCGCTTCTGCCCGGCCGAACCGGATCGCCGGTTTGAGGTCATCCAGTGGCTGATGTGGCAGATGGGCGGCGTCGGCCCCATGTTCGGCCAGGCCCACCATTTCCTGGAATACGCGCCGGAAAAGATACCCTACGCCATGGATCGCTACGCCAAGGAATCCAACCGCCTCTATGGTGTGCTTGATCGCCGCCTGGAAGGTCGCGACTATGTGGCGAACGATGAATACTCCATTGCTGACATGGCCCTCTTTCCGTGCTGCAAGTCGCCGCACCGCGAAGGGGCGACGTTCGACGACTATCCCAATGTAAAACGCTGGTTTGATGCCATTGCGGAGCGGCCGGCGGTGCAACGTGGCATGGCGCTGATGTCCGAGCATCGCCGCCAGCAATCCTTCAGCAAGGAAGAGCGCGAGAACCTGTTCGGCAAGACCCAGTTCACCCGCCACTAGAAACCCGTCGCAAACAGGTACCGGCTTCGTCATGCTGCATCTGCACACCGCACCCACAACCAATGGCCAGCGTGGCGCACTTATCGTCGCGGAATCGGGCCTGCCTTACACGCTGCACGAGATTCGCATGCGGGACGGTGGCCACAAGTCCCCGGACTATCTGGCGATCAACCCCAACGGTCAGGTGCCGGCCCTGGTGGATGATGACGGACCGGGCGGCGAGACGGTCACTCTCACTCAGTCGGTAGGCATTGTGTGGTATGTGGCGGAGAAGTGCGGACGTTTCATCCCATCGACCGGAAAGCTGAAGGCAGAAGCCATGGACTGGTGCCTGTTCGGCGCCACCGATCTCTACCCGCCCTTCGCCGCCATGTATTTCCTCCAATGGGCCGGGCTGCCGGAAATGGGCAAGGCGCCGGCCCTCTTCGATAAACGCATGCAACGCTACGCCGGTCGTCTGAACGATCATCTGAGGAATCGCACATGGCTGGTCGGCGATGACTACACGGTCGCCGACATCTCCACCTATCCCATGTGCGCCCTGGCCTGGCGCGACTTTCCTCAGTTGCATGGCCTGACCGCCGTCGAAGCCTGGATGGAACGGGTGGCGGCGCGGCCGGCCGTTGCCGAAGCCATGGGCTGGTTTGCCGGCAAGGGGCCGCAACTGGACCGGCCGACGCCGGCACAGCCGGCGGCCTGACCGCGGCCGGCTGTATACGGTCGCGTGACCGTGGCAATACACGCCACCTGCCCTGCCGCTCGCGGTGCGGATCCGCTAGCCTTCAACGGCAAGGGTCGGCGATGGCCGGTCCGGACAGTGGCCTGCTGAGGGGGAACCAATGGGTATAGCCACCGAGATATTCCTGCCTCTGGCCCTGTTCATCATCATGCTGAGTCTGGGTCTCGGTCTCGGCCCTGCCGACTTTCGCCGCGTCGCCGTCCAGCCCCGCGACTTTATCGCCGGTGCCTTGTCGCAGATGGTGATCCTGCCGCTGGTGGCCTTCGCCATTGCCCTGATCTGGGCGCCGCAGCCTGCCTTCGCCGTCGGCCTCATTATCATTGCCGCGGCGCCCGGCGGTGTCACCTCCAACCTGCTGACCCGCTACGCCGGCGGCGACACGGCGCTGTCGGTGTCGCTGACCGCGGTCATCAGTCTGGCCAGCATCGTCACGGTGCCGCTGATTGTCTTCTTCGCGCTCGATCACTTTGTCGGCGCTTCCGCCACGGCCGATCTGTCGATTACCCGTGTGGCGCTCAGCATGTTCGCCATCGTCGCCATACCGGTGGCGGTCGGCATGGTCATCCGCGCTCTTGCCCCCGCTTTCGCCGGCCGCATAGAGCCCGCGGCACGGCTCGTCGCCAGCCTGCTCTTCGCTCTGGTCCTGGCCGCCGCCATATGGGTCGAGCGCAGCAATATCACGACCTACTTCGCGCAAGCCGGACTCGCCACACTCGCTCTCAACATCGCCATGATGGCGATTGCCTTCTTCGGCGCCGCCCTGATCGGCAGCCGTCGGCCACAGCGCATCGCCCTGTCGCTGGAGTGCGGCCTGCAGAACGGCACCCTGGCCCTGGCGGTGATCGCCGCCCTCGGCCTCGGCTCCGCCTATACGGTGCCGGCCGCCATCTACAGCCTGCTTATGTTTGCCACGGCGCTGCTCTTTGTCGCCGCGGTCAATCGCCGGCGGGCGGCCGGCGCCACCGCCTGATTGCCGCCCGCCTGGCTCGCGTCACACCCCGAGGCCACCCTGATGTCCGCCAGCCCGCAAGCCCGTCCCGTCTCGGGCGGCCCGTTTCCCGCCCTGACCCTGCCGCTCATCGGCGGCGGCACGTTTGATGCCGCCGCACAGGATGGCTGGTGGATGCTGGTGGTTTATCGCGGCCGCCATTGTCCCATCTGTAAGGACTATCTGGGCGAATTGCAGGAACGGCTGCCGGACTTCCAGGCGTTGGGCGTGTCAGTCATCGCCGTCTCGGCCGATCCGGCCCACAAGGCGCAGGCCGATGTGGCGGAGTTCGGCTGGACTTTCCCCGTGGCCTATGACCTGGCAGAGGACCACATGCGCCGGCTTGGTCTCTATGTGTCGGCGCCGCGTTCGCCGCAGGAGACCGACCGCCTGTTTCCGGAGCCGGCCCTCTTTGCGATCGCTCCCGGTGGCGCCATGCACCTGATTGACATCGCCAACGCGCCGTTCATCCGGCCGGCTTGGTCCACCGTGTTGCGCGGCCTCAACGCGGCCATCACCCGTGACTATCCGGTGCGCGGCACGGCCTGAGGGTCTGACCCTACGGGCCGCCCATAAAGGGCTTCGCCCGCGCCTCATAGTCGAAGTAGCCGACCAGGGTCTGCACCTGGCGCACGGTCATCTCGCCGCTCAGCTCGTCCGCGCCGCCGGCCAGGGCGGCCAGCGCTGACTGCATGGCACCCACGGCCGGGGCCAGCAGGCTGAAGGGATAGGCGGCGATTCTCAGTCCCAGTTTTTCGGCCTCCGCCCGCGGCGGGCTGGCGCTGCGCCCGCCGGGCGACAGCACGCCAAAGGATGGCCGGCCGCCGGCGGCCTGGACAGCGCGGCGGATCTCGTCCACATCGCCGGGCGAATCGAGAAACAGAATATCGGCTCCTTCCGCCGCAAAGGCGGTGATGCGCGCCGCCGCCTCATCGATTCCCAGCGTCGGCCGGCAATTAGTCCGCGCCAGCACCAGGATGCCGCTGTCCCGGGCGGCCTGCACGGCCGCGCGAATTTTCATAACCGCCTCATCCCGTGGCAGGACGATCTTGTCGCCCACCGACAGGCTGTGCGGGATGATCTTGTCCTCGATCATTACGGCGGCGGCGCCCGCCCGACCATAGGCGCTGACCGTCCGCTGCACATTCATGGCATTGCCATAACCATGGTCGCCGTCGGCCAGGATCAACAGCTCCGGCGCGCCTTCGCGCGCTTGCGCCAGGGCGTCCATCATCTCGCCATAACCCACCAGGTCCAGATCGGGGCCGCCGATGCGGCCGGCGGCGACGCAGGCGCCGGACAGGAAGGCGGTGGCGAAGCCGGCACGGCTGACCAGCCGGGCGGTGAGCCCGTCCCACACCGCCGGCATGATCTCCAGGCCCGGCCCGGCCAGCAGGGCGCGCAATCGCTCCGGCGGGCTGGCGGGCGGGCTCTTGGGCGGGCGGGCGAGTGGCGGGGCAGGCGAGGTCATGGCGATGCTCCTTGCGGCGGGATGCGGCGGACCGGCCATCAGTAAAGCCTGTCCCGGCATGGTCGAACAGTCTGCCTCGCCTACCGTGCCACGCCGCGCCCACCGCACCATGCCGCGCCCACCGCGCCGCGCCACTCTGGACAGAGCCCCGGCCTTTGCCCACAGTCCGGCCTTGTTCCGGCCCGCGCCGCGGGCCCCGTCACCGGGCGTTCCGCTATGCGCACATCTCCCTTGCACGAGCATTTCGGTATCGAGATCCACGACGTGGACCTTCGCGACGTGACCGCAAAGCGGCTCTATCCGGAGATTCGCGCCGCCTTCGAGGAGCATACCCTGTTGCTGTTCCGCGGCCAGTCGCTCGATGCGGCGGAGCATCGCCGCATCGCCACATTGTTCGGCCCGCCGGAAGACCTGACCGATGCCGCGCCCGGCGCAACGCCGGCCAGGCCCATGGTCTCCAATCTGAAGGACAGTGGCGCCGTCGCGGCCGCCGACGATCTGCAACTACTCAATCTTCAGGCCAATTTCATCTGGCATACCGACAGCACCTTTCTGCCGACGCCGGCCATCTCCAATGTGCTGGTGGCCTGCGTCCTGCCGGACCGCGGCGGCAATACGGAGTTTGCCTCCACCCGCAACGGCTGGGCGGCCATGGACCCGGCCCTCAGGGCTGCAGCACGGGACAAGGTGTTTATCCACCGCTACGCCCATTCACGCCAGATGATTGACCCGGTCCTCGGCCGCCAGGAGATGTTCACGAAGTATCCCGATCAACCGTGGCGCTCTACCTGGACCAATCCGCTGAACCAGCGGGAGGCGCTGCTGATCGGCGGCCATGTGTGCGCCGTTGTGGGCATGACGGCGACGGCCGGGCGGGCGCTGGTGGATGACCTGACCGCCGCGGTGACGCGGCCCGAGGACATATACAGCCACTGCTGGCGCGACGGTGATGTTCTCATCTGGGACCAGCGCGCCGCCCTGCACCGCGGCCAGCCCTGGCCCTATGCGCAGGAGCGTACGCTGGCCAGCATCGTCTCATCCGCCGTCGAAGCCGATGGCATCGCCAGCGCGGGTGTAGCGCGTGCTCAACGCCACCAGATAAAGACAAAGGAGAACAGGACATGGCCTGGATGATTGTCAGCGAGGACGGGCCCAAGGGGCCGGCGCTGCGCGCCGATACAGCCGTGATGGACGCGCACTGGGCGCACGAACTCTCTATCAAGGACAAGATTCTGGCGGCGGGCAGCCTGCGGGCCGATGACGGCATCACCAAGATCGGCAGCCTGCTGGTGCTGGACGTGGCGACCCGGGCCGACGCCCTGGCCATCTTCCAGGCCGACCCCGCGACCAAAGCCGGCCTGCGCGGCACGACCCGGATCACCTACTGGCACCCGGCCATCCTGGCCGGCGCAGAGGTGGACTAGACAGAGAGAATTGGCGGAGGGGGCAGTCTATTGCGAACCCGTCTCTGACCGAGTTTCCCTGTTCAACAGGGAAAATACAGGGAACTCTATGTCGATAGTGAGAAATGCCTGTCCAGAGGGCAAGAAATAGCTCTGGTTTCAGCCGATTCTCGGCCAATTCCCTAATCGACTGAACAGGGAATTTCCCAGAAGGAACAGGGACCCTTAGAACGAGAACAGGGATCTCACTTGCCAAACGGGAACGGCTCTTCGAGTGGCCTGCAGGTTCAAATCGGGGGCACGCTGCAACACGGCACTGCTGCAATTCGATTGATGCTTTCTCAAGCAGGCGAATGAACCCAACTACGGCAAATGGTACCAAAAAGATTGTTTGACTGATTTTTCGTGAACGATGGATTGTTGGATTGTACGGTTTGCAACGATAAAGGGACGATATGTTGGAATCATGGACCAGATTGAATTTAGATGGATTGAGCGACAAGAGCTTCATCTATCGCATTATTTCAAGGGATCGACTTTTCCAGCTCTTTGATAACGGGGAGAACGTCCTGGTCGCCCCTTCGAAGTGGGAAGATCCGTTTGAAAATTTTATCCTGCGCGCGCCGATCCAGCTGAATTCCGGCGAGTGGGGCGATTTTTCGTTCCATGACGACTTCTATGGACAATGCTGGACGCTGCATAAATCGTCCGACGCCATGTGGCGCATCTATTCGCCCGGGAAGAACGCGGTGCGGATACGCACGTCCATTAAACGGCTGGGACAAGGTCTGTCTGTCCACCACGGTCAGTGGGCACATATGCAATGTTATGTCGGCCGGGTGGAATATCTCTCGGAAAGCAAGCTAAGGAAATTCAGCGAAAGAGTCTTTAAGGGAGGGCTGTCACCAAAAGCATGCGCGCGGTCACTATTGGTGAAGCGGTGGGCCTTCAAGCATGAGCGCGAGATCAGGCTGCTGTACTTCGAGAAGAAGAAGGAGAAATGGGCGAACGGGCTTTATCGCTATCGTGTCGATCCCCATGACTTGATTGATCAGATCATGATCGATCCGAGGCTACCGGTGAGCGAGGCCGAGACTTTCAAGGACGAAATCAGGACCAAGACCGGTTTCAAGGGCGAGATCAAGCGGTCGCTGCTATATGCCCCGCCAAAGGGGTTTGTCATCCGACTCCCCTAACCCTCGCCGCAAAGTGCCGTGGTTACTTGTCGTTACCGTCATCCGGATCAATGGCATCCAGATAGATTTCCACTTTGGGTGGCGGGACCGGAACACCGCCATTCACATTGACGCCATGGTCAAGGAACCAATTGATCGCGTGGCGATTCAACTCGGCGCAGACCAGTGATCCCATGTGGCAGATTTCCTGGAGCGTGCGCGGCGGGAGATAAATGCGCCGGCCGGGCCGAAACAGGGCCTCGCGGTTGACCCACTCGATATTCAGTTTGGGATTATCCTCTCCCTCGAATTTCGAACTGTCGATCGGCCCTTTTGAATCCAGGGTCAGAACATGCTCCCTGCCCCCGCCCTCGGTGATCGAGGAGTCGAAGCCGAGCCAGGTGATCCGCAATCCATCTCCGGTGTTGCAATCCTTATCGGTGACAATGCCGCCGCGATGGGTGAGGCAGTTGCGTGCCTGAGTGAGTGTCTCGAAATGATCGGACAGGCGGGTATCGATTCCGTGGCGCCGGCGCAACTGGTCGAATTTTAGTGCCAGGCCATGCCGCTCGAACTTGTCGCATGCCTGGTTGGCGTCCCTACTTCGCTTGTTTTTCATACGCGCATCGGCATAGGCGATGACCATGTGCACGAAGTCCAGAAGCGGCTCAAGCGCGGCCACCAATTCGCGGAAGCCGTTGCCGATAATCCAGGCGCGATAGTCGTCGCGAAAGGCGTCCATCTGCGTCGGCGTCGGATCGCGCGGCGCGTTGATAAGCTGAATGAATCCGTCGAGATGAAAATCGGCCTCGCTGGCCTCGATGGAACAGTTCCAGCCATAGGCCATCAACATGGCCGCGCGCGTGACGCGGGTGTCACCGGCCCGCGTTGCCATGGTAATTGCCTCGTCGACATTCAGACTGAGCGTTGTCATCGCCTATCCGGGTCCCCGGCACAACGCGCCTAGTCGCGGCCGCCCAGGGCCGTGGACGGGTCGTATGTGTCATTCGGGCGCAGAAAGCTGTTGAGCGCGGTTAGATATGACCTCAATGCGTCCCGGAAGGCGTCGGCCGCGGGATGCATCTTGTCCCAGTATTCCTTGTTGGCCCTGTTGGACGCCGCGACGGCCGCCTCCATGCGCGCCCTGTCGCCCGAGCCGACGGCGGCGCCTTCCTCTATCATGGTTGCTTTCAGCTCTCCCATGTCCTTGATGACCAGCTTGCGCGCGTCAAGCGCGGCCTTCAGGGCTTCCTCGGCATGAACACGGACGGGCTCGTCGTGACCGAAATAGACGACGATCCGCTGATATGACTTCGCCAGCGTCGCGACGTTGGCGCGAAACTCCTGCTGGTAATTAAAGAGGGAGCGTCCTTCGTCGTAGGGAGTATCCCCGAAATTCAACGCCAGCCTGTCGTGCAGCAGCTCGATGGCTGCGTCATAAAACGCCAGCAGCCAGTCCCTTCGTTGTTGCTCGTAGTCGGTCCGCAATCGGCCGAGGATTTGAATGTCCGATTTCACGCCCTCGAGCCGAGAGGTGATGTCGGCGATATCCTCCTTTGTTGCGAGGTTACGGCCCTTCTCGGCGGCATAGGAACCGACATACTTGCGGAGCATGAATCCGGCCAAGCCGGCCAGGGCAAGGAGAGCCGCGCCGATCAGGCCGTCCGTCATTCACATCCCCTTCGTCAGGTCGAGGACGCGCCGGCAAAACTCCTTCAGTTCCTCTGTGCTGGTTTCCTCGGCCGGGTTGCCGCCGACCTCGGCGTGGCTGTCGCCCCGGGAATATTCATTGATATCTCGCAAATCCTCGAGCGCCCCCTTGTAGGGGTGATCGTCCGGCGCGTCTTCCAAGATGCGGATGATTTCCTCAAGGCTGGCGGCCTCGCTGAACAGACCGGGATCGCCGTTGCGGTAAAAGGCTTCGCAGACGGTGCGCAGGCGTGTCCGGATATAAATCTCCTTATGGGGTTCGCCCTCGACGAACTCCTCGATCTGCATCCGCTCGGTCACATGCCGGGGCTGCGTGGCCGCGGCGATGTCGAACGGCGCGATGGTGCTCATGCCCGGCGCGCCGGTTTGGAGGGCGAGCGAGGCCATCTGGCCCTGGTCGATCTTGTCCCATAGCAGACGAAGAAAGGATTTCTCGTGCGAGAGCACGATCGTCTGCGCCGCCCGGCCGCATAGTTTCCTGATCTCGATGGCGGTGAATTGGCGCCGGAAACTGTCCAGGCTGGTGAAGGGATCGTCGAGAACGATTATGGTATCGTCGATATCGGGATCGGAATTCACCTTGGCGAGAAAAAGCGCGAGCGCCAGGGTCGATTTATCGCCGGCGCTAAGCGTGTTGCGGAAACTGGGCTTGTCGAGTTCATCCGGCGCGCTGCGCGGCGATACTGGCACTTCCCGGATCAAGATGTTGTAGCTGGCGGCCGGTTCCTTGCCGCGATAATCGGGCGGCCGATAGTCAATCCGGAACCCCGCCGCCAGCCGCTTGAGATAGGTGTTGATGGCCGTGCCGAGATTGCCCGTGATGGCCTTGTCGTGCTCGTCCAGCTCTTCGCGCAGCTTCTTCTTTTCCGCTGCGATCTCCTTTCGCTTCTTTTTGTAGTCGGCAAGCCTGGTCGCCACGGCCGCGATGTCGTCCTCGTGGCGCCGCTTCGTCGCCTGGAGCAGCTTCAGCTCGTTTTCAAGGCCCGGCAGGGCGGCCGGGTCCAGTGACTCTTTCAGTGCCTTGATCCGTCCGAGAAACTCCGTGATCCGGGCATTGGCCGACTCGATCGCGGCCCGTCCCGAGTCCCAGGCCGCGAGGGCGACATCCATATCGCCGCCGGAGACGGCCTCGGTCAGATTGCCCTGTTTTTGCGCGAATAGCTTGTCCAGCCGGTCTTCCGCTTCCTCCATCGGCGTGATCAGAGTGGCGGCCGCTTCCATGTCCGGCGGGTCCAGCTTGCCTGCCTCCCGCCAGTATCCGAACTGTCCGCTGTTTTGTTCGTGTATCTTCGTGACCGCCTGGCGAAACTCACCGTTGCCATACCCGGCAAGCGTGTCGCGGGCCCTTTTCACGGACGCTGCCAGCTCCTTGTAGGCGTCGCTGAAGATGTCCTTGTAGGCATCGACCAGGCTCCGGTCGGCGAGGCGCTGGCCGCAAAATGGACAGTCCTCCGTTTGCATGAAGGCCTGCCCGGCCTCCAGCCAGCCTTCATGGGAGGCCTCCTGCCCCTCCGGGTCGCACTCATGAGCGGCGATATGGGCGCGCACCTTATTCAGCGCGTTCTCGGCAATCTCGTCGATGGACCGGGTCAGTAGTCCGCGCAATTTGTCGGTAGGCGTTGGCAGCGGGTACAGGGAGGGCTCGGCGGCGGCCTTTAGCTCCTTGGCGCGCCGCGCCTGCTGAACTTGCGTATCCTTCGCGGCGATGGCGTCGTCTATGTCATGCCGCGCTTCGAGGGCAAGGAAGTTCTCGACCTTCATGGATTGCGGACCGACCGTGCGAATGACGGCCTGTAGCTCGCCCTCGGCCGACTTGATCTCCTGGTTGTTCTTTCGGTTTTCCTCGTCCAGCTCGGCGATGCGCCGGACACGGCGGACGCCCTCTTCGCCGATAACCAGGCCGTATTGGCGGCGCAAATGGTCGCCTGTCACGATATCGCCGGAGAATACGTTGTCGTTGACGAACGCACTGTCATAGACGGCGATTGCCGGGCGCGGTCCCGTCCACGCCCCGTCTTCGAATATGGCGTTTTGGGAACCAAGGCGCAGGACGGCCTTTGGCGGGGCTACGGCGTCGAGGGTCTTGCGGCCCGCCAGGATGGCGGGACAGTTCGTCGTCAGGGAGCGGAGGATATCGGCGAGCGTGGACTTGCCCCAGCCGTTTTCCCCGTAAACAAGCGTGCATTTCCCGAACACCGCCCCCGCGGTGGGCTTCGCGGTTTCAAAACGTCCGATGTTCTGAATGAATTTGATTTCGCTTAGCATGGGTCAGGTCGAGCGGACTATGACGCTTCCCTGCGAATGTAGACAACTATACCGTCGGACACCGCTATCCCTTGTCGCAGAACTCAACTAGAGAATAAAGTAGAGTGTTCAAAGTCTGGTGAGTCGAATCCTAACCCGTAGATTCGGGGAAAGAGCAATAGGTCACTCTCTCCCTGCTTATTGGTCAACTTTCGCCCATCTGAGTCCATTTTTGTTGGGCGCGTAGTGCGTGTTTGCGCTGGGCGAGCTATTTCGGCGAACCTGCAGAATTAGCAGAGTCGCCGACCCTCGCACGCGACGAAAGCGAACCGTCCGACTCGCCGGCAGAGAATACAACCGCTACACGTGTGGAGAAGCCGGCTTTTCCGGATTCTCCGGTTCACTGTGTCGAGACCGCCCGGCGACAGGCCCGGAAATTCCGAGGCACAGCGCGCCCGGTTCTCTGCTTACCCAAAAACACAATGAAAAAAAAGACTAGTTGGCGGTGCACGCAGTCTTGTGCGAACCCGTCTCTCTCGCATTTCCCTGTTAAACAGGGATGATACAGGGAACTTTGCCGATTTGAGAGCGCCGCACAGTTATTTCGGGCTAGATACTGGCTCTATTCCTATGTTTTACGGAGCAATTCCCTAGCATACCGAACAGGGAATTTCATACCTCATAACAGGGAAAACGATACCTAGATCAGGGTACCTGAACTACCAAACAGGACGTCTTTGTCCTCCAAATCCATGTAGCGAAGAGCGCTCCTCGGGTGCAGGCTTTCAGCGTCTGCTGCAAACGCTGGAGCATAGAAAATGGCTGAGAGAATCCAACGTCTGACTCGCCGCGAGCTCTACGATCTTGTGTGGGAGACGCCAGTTGACACCCTTGCCAAGGAGCTTGGCATGTCCGGCCGTGGCCTGGGCAAGTTGTGCGAGCGCAATAGTATCCCCGTACCACCTCGCGGCTACTGGGCCCGGAAAGCGGCAGGCTACAAGGTGAGACGCTCTCCATTACTCGATGTCGATGGTTCCAGGCAACCCGAGGTAGTTATCGACCTGCGTTTCGTCCGGAGGGCTAGCGGGCCCGGTCCGAATGACAAGGACGCAGAGCCGAGTCCTTATCAAGAATTCTTCGAAAGGCAGCTACGGGAGATTGGGTCGATCCGGGTCAAGGCACAGATCCGAAACCCACACCCTATGATCGCCGGCTGGCTGAAGCGCGAGACAGCTGATCGGCAGCAGGCGCGAGATGCACCCCACGGGTACACATACTTTACTGCAAAACACGCCACGTCGCTTGGCCGACGTCGCCTCAGGATTCTTGATGCTCTTTTCCACGAGCTTGAACGGCGTGGATGTAAGGTAGAAGCGGAGGAGTTTCGCGAGGACAATCTCTCGATTCGCTTGGGCCGTGATGCCGTCGAATTCACGTTTTCAGAACGAATCCGTCAACGTCGTCGGCGCCTCACCGAGGAAGAGAAGGCGGGACACTTCAATCCAAAGCAGGAATGGACTCAGACCAAAGAGCCGACTGGGCAGCTCATCTTCAAGCTCTCCAGATATGCACTCGATGACATATCCAAGAGCTGGCAGGACAGAGAGGACAAACCGCTGGAGGATCAGCTTCCCAGTGTCCTTGCCGGGCTGCTGACAAACCTCGCCTATGTCCGGGAAAAGCGCGAAGCCGACGAGGCCGCGAGACGTCGACGAGACGAAAGAGAAGAAGAAGCAAGAAAGCTGGAAACCAAGCGTCGGGCAGAGCGTGACCGAAAGCTTGGCCTTCGTCAGAGAGTCAAGGCCTGGGAAGTCGCCGCCCGTATCCGGGATTATGTCGCTGCAGTCGACACGGCAGTGGCAAGCGATGACCTTTCCGCTGAGTACTCCACGGTCGAACACTGGCGCACATGGGCGCTATCCCACGCCGACGAAATCGATCCCCTGGTCAGCGGCGACGCTATGGAGACCGATCTCCTCTGGCAGGAAGAACCAGCCAGAGATTCAGGCTACCACTAAGCCTCGAGAGACCGTCCACGACGGGAGCCAGACGGGTTCTGGAGCCAGCGTTGGCGGCACAAAAAGTGATAAATCTATCCCTTCAGCTGGCTGCGCACATGATCAACCCAGGCACGACGACGTGAGGCGCTCAGAAGTTTCCCTTTGCAGCTTGCGGCAAAGTCAGTTTGTTGGCGTCAGATCCGACACTGCCTTCCTCAAGCGTTCATTCTCCTTCTGGTGCCGCTTGAGTTCCTTCAGTTGGTCGGCTCCCATCCCGCCATACTGCTTGCGCCAGCGGAAATAAGTCTGCTCGGTTATACGAACCTCGCGGATCGCATCGACCCGTGCCGCTCCACGGCCGACAATCACCTCGACCTGCAGAAGCTTCGTGACAATCTCTTCTGGCTTATGCCGCTTGTTCGCCATGTCGGCCCTCCGTTTTCCTAACCATATCGGTGGACCACTTCATTGGGGGGGGCACACCCTTTCTAAAAACAGCGCCCAGAGATCGCGGGCTGCGTTGTTTCGCTGCTTCATTCGAGTACGCTAAGAACCTCAGTGCCTCGCTTGACGACAACACGCCTTACGTGATCACGGATGTCTTCAACCGAATGATCAACGGCTAGTTCAACCACGCGCTCTTGGCGACCTCGCCTTTCCCGCCAATGCGCATACGGATAGTCGGAAATACGAGCAAAAATCGTCTCATCTCTGGGGTGCGGCATCGGCCTGGTGCAGCCGCTGTTGATCGGACAGAGCCAAATCGTATCCCGATGTGCATCAATCAGCGACCTTGTATCGACTTCAAGAACATCGTGCTCCTGGTCGCGATAGGCTTTGGCATTGGTCAGTTTGTGGAGGCGCGCCTCCGAAAGCCAAAAGAAGGCTTTGGCGTTCAGCAGTTCGTACCAATCCGCCGGAGAAAGGCGGTCGGGCAAAGCCCTTCTAAGACTTGAATCACTCATTGGGATTTGGTCGCGCACAACGGCCCGAGGCAGACCGCCGCCTGTCACTTCAACGCTCTCCGGTCGATGCTGGCTTTCGATCTCGGTCCGTCTTGGTGGCTCAACCGCGTAGTGGTCCAGGAGCGCACTGGTGCTCAGCAGACCATATTGCTTGATCGATTCCCATGAGCCCCGCTGCGCCATGTGATACAGCGTGGGGCAGTCAGTGATCAGCTCTTCAAGTTCCGCTTCGGTCACCACGCTCTCCGATCAATGACGTTGCGCCAGTTGAAATTCGTCGACAACAGAGAAACGGGTCGGCCTGATATTCTTTCGATCTCCTCAACAAAGCTGATCGTTTCCTGCGAGAGCTGCTCAAAGCGAAAAGCCTTTCGGTTATTCACGTCGAAATAGTCGACAAATGTCAGGGCGATGTCCGTCGGGCCATTTAGTTGTACGGAGTCACGAAACTGAAGCCAGTCGAACTCCGCGATCCGGCGCGGCCGGTCGGTGGTGGTAGTCCGCTCGGTGCGCTCAAGTTCCTCTAGCGGAATACCGCTACGTCTATGGATTTCGGCCATGTTGACCTCGTGCGCCATCGGACCGGATGGCCCACCCACCCGGATCGGATAAGTGCGACAGACCATGATGATCTTCCGCACATTCGAAGGCGCTATACCTGCGTCAGCCAGACAACCCGACACAGTCGTATCCCTCGTCGTGACATGTGGATAGTCACCGTGATGAAGGCTCAGGCCGGTGCCCTGCGTGCCCTCCAGCAGGATCCGCCTGCCGGCTACCATCGCGTCTGCCAAGACCTGACGTGCGCTTCCCAGAAAAGGCTGGAGAACCTCGCAGTCGCGGGCGAGGAACGCTTCTTTTTTGTCTTTGTAATCTGACCGGCCCGTCATTTTTCGCGCTGAAGCAAGTCCCACGCCCTGCGCTGTGGAGCTGATGCTGCCGAACCGCTTCCTTTCTTCCTTGCGGTCCGCGTCGGTGATGATCATCGCGCGGGGATCGATAGTAAGCCTCTCGGCATCGATCTTGTGCTCCGCGATCTCTTCAAGGAGCATCTTGGGGTAAATCACAGCTCCTGGACCTAGGAGCAACTTCGCATTCGGAGCCCGCCGTGTGCCCGACGGCAGGTGATAGTATTTGTCTGGCTTTGGCTCCGCATAAACCTGGTGACCCGCATTTGGTCCACCCACACGCACCAAAAGACTATATTCAGGCGCGATGTGGCCGACGATGTTCCCCTTACCCTCGCTTCCGAACTGACCGCCAATCAACACATCAACCAGGGCGTCGTTAGACCGCGGATAGAGATTCAAAAGCGCGGTGGCCCGGACGAGGACGGCTTCTTCGCTGCAGCGGTCCGTAGAGACGACGATGTCCGCGACCGCCGAGAGTTTCTCGATGGCACGCTCAGTCCGATTTCGCTTCAGTTCGTCATAGGCGACCGCTTCGTCGTCTTCTCTACTGCGTGATTCGTAGCGCTCGCGCAGTTCCTCTTCTGTAGCGGTCAGATGGATGTGATGAACTTCGGCGCCGTATGCCCGTCGGATCGCCTCGATCTGACCCAAGATGCGGACCGAGTCGACGACGTAGAGGCCCTTTGGCGTCTGTCCCGTCGCGTAGCTGTCGACTGTACGCTGAAGGGCCTCTCCGACCCATGCGCCGCCGTCTTCTCGGTCAAGTCTCTGGCCCACCCGTTGTAAGGATTTGCGCTCGGGCCTGGTATTAGGAGCCTTCTTAAGAATTAGCTCGCGTGTCTTGATGATTTTGGCGCTGTGCTTTTCCTTAAGCAGTCGCACCAGGGCGGACTTGCCGGAGCAGATGGGTCCGGAAAGGAGAACGATACGAAGATTTGCGCTCCCGATAGCCACCTAGAGCAACTCGAGTTGCACCCGCTTCGGCGGGACATCGTAAACAGTTACAAACAATCCGGCACGTACCATCACATCATCAAGCATCTCTCCTATAGTTGACCAATCGCCTCCTGCAGATCCTGTACCGATCTTGGGCATGTGAATACTTGCCCCAATGGATGCGGCACGATCGGCAACTTGTTCAAGGCAGGTTTGCAATGCCGCGTATCTAACTCGGGGGAAAAGTGATGGACCGAACCCTTCCTGCCCGATCAGACTTGCGATGGTTAAATCCTCGCTCGTTTCCGAAAAAATCACGCGCCCCAAACGATCACGCTGCGGAATCTGTATGACTTGTTCGGTGTAGGACTCTTCCGCGTCCGGGAAACGCTTCGCAATCTTGCGGGCGACTCCACCGCCCCATTTGACGGCCCTGTCGTTGACCAGCTGACAAATGATCTTTCTACCGCCGTTGCGAGGCTCTAGGACGCTCCCGTGGAGCAGTCGTATCGGAAAATGGTCTTCTTGAGCCCGGTCAAATCTGACCAGCCCAGCCACCCTCGGGTAAACGCTTCCCGGATAGGCGGTCAAACCAACACACTCGATCTGGGTCGGAGCATCCGTCACCCAGCTTTCAACCGAGCGATCAGTGTGTCCTATGGCAGTGCAATGATGCACAATACTCTCGTCTGGAATCGCCAATCCTGACAGACGAATCTTTGGAGCTGTTGGTGAGCTGACAAAATAGTCGATCTTATAGTGCCGCCTACCGTTCTCGCAGACAATTGGCGATGAAACGAAGATACCGATGGGCTTCTCGGATATCTTGGCTAGGCGGGTCAGAAAGGCTTCGGCCGACACGTCGTAATTGCGGCGCTGACGCATTAAGTCTTCGATTGGGGGAATGTCCGATACAGCCGATAGACTGCCGATCGGAAGCACAAACTCCGAAGCGGCCAAATTGCACAACATTTCCAACTGCCAGTCGTCGGCAGCTTTATCACCACCGCGATTGCGAACCTGCTCTGACCAGTCAGGAAAGAGGAGGTGTGCGATTTCATGAGCGATTGAGAACCGCACCCGCTCACGCGGCTGCTGAGGATTGAATTCGATCTTTGGGCCGCTTTCAGTCGCCACCAGTCGTGCGTCGGCTACGCTAGAGTTGGCCTCAATCTGCACTTCAAGCATTTCGGCGATGCGAAGAGGGTTGAATGGTGGGCCTTCCCAACCCCTCTCGCGCGCTCTCAACACGAGCGCGCGCGCTGCATCTTCTATTGCGGCCAGTGGGTCTGCATTCCTCGCAAATGCCCGTACCGAGGCGTTGGTCCAGTTGATTGAGGGAGCGTTAGACATTTTATCTATCTATCTGCCCCCATTAGGTGGTCCAGCTTTTATGAGAGAGTCTGGCGCGGGTTAACGCCCGGTTGTTCAGGCTGAAGCGTAGCGTAGGCCTGCACAACCGGGCGCGGCAAGGCAGCTTTTGGGGCTGGTGGTCGCTAGCCCAGGGAGTTGCGGGGGTCGGATGGTGTTGTCGCGCTGTCGCCAGCGTTCGATGAGCACCTTCGCCTCCTTCAGCGTGTAGAAGATTTCCATGTTCAGGAGTTCGTCTCGGAGTCCACCACCTGCCGCAGTGACAGCGGATAGCGGATGTACAGCATCGCCGCCAGACGGATAATCTCGGGCAAAGAGTTGAAACAGCGAAACGGGTTTTTCCTCCGCAAAGGCTATGCGGCGACCCTGTCAGACCCAAGCCGGTTTGGTCTGACAATGCCCAACGTACAGCATTGTTTGGCTGATCCAGTCGACAACTAGACATCGCGCTGCTTACGTCGTGAAACTTCGAGGGCCCGCCAATCCGGCACATGGACGCTCATCAGCGCCTTGAAGACCTTGCCATGGTTGGGAACCCGCAGATGCAGCAGTTCGTGGGCGATGACAAAGTCTTGGAAACTCGTCTCCTGATCGGCAAGATCCTCGGCGAGCGTAACAATGCCGCTGGTCGAACATGAGCCCCATTTGAGGGTCATCCGCTGGATCCGGACGATGCGGGGCGCCGCTTTCAGACGCTCGGACCAGTACTCGACACGGTGACGAAGCTGGGTCCGGCGATCCTCACTCGCCCGCATCGTGATCGCCGTCTATCAGGATCGCCAGAACCACATCGACAACCCGGCCGCGGTCCTCTTTGCCAAGCCCCAGCAGTGGGCGGTAGAGGGTAGCCCGCAGCTTTCGGCGCTCATCGTCATTGACCCGGGCATTCGGGAACCGATGCATCTCAGTCTCGGCGTCGCGCGCCAACTCCATTGCGGAGATGCCGGTATCGCGCAGAGATTCGTCGTCCTTGAGGTTCCAGTAGACGCCGAACGCCCGTGTCGACAGGCCGCTGTACTTCGCCGCTTTGATCGCCTCGTCTTTTTCCGCAGCGAGCGCGGCAAGCATGTCCATGGCGGCGAGGCCCGTGGTGTTCCGGTTCTCCATATCCTTGAGGATCCGCTCGGCACGGTCTTTCAACGATTGCAGGACGGGCGCGGCATCCGGCTCGTCCTCGATCTCCTTCTGGAGCCCGCGCACGAGGTTGAACACCTTGCCCTCGTCTGAACCCGGCTCGCCGCGCAACCCTTCCAGCGTCCTAACGTCGAAGGTGACGGTCTTGGTCAACTTGCCAAGACCTTCCTGCGTCGCGCTCTCTTCGACCAGCCGGCGGGTCTTGTAAGCAAGGTCGGCAAGATAGCCGACATGGTCCGCATAAGCGTTCCGCACCGCGGCATAGAGCTGCGCCAGCCGTTTGAAGGTCGTAATGTGGTCGCGCAACTCGGGCGAGGGCGAGAGGATTTCCCACAAGGTCTCGATCTCCTTATAGGCCTCGAAAAACGCTTTGCGCGGCTCTGAGTCAAGGAAGCGGCCATAGACCAGCTTCTCCAGCTTCTCGTCAGCGCTGCCCTCGTCGCCGGCGTCGAGGTAATCGGCCTTTGCCTTCTCGATCCTGCCGAGGAAATCCTTGAGCAGAAGGTGAAGGTCCTCGATCACGCCGCTAACGTCGGAACTGTCGAACGCCAACGCCTTCTTCAACTCGCGCAGGACGCCGACGAAATCGACGACGAGGCCCACGCGCTTCTGGACGCCATTGGCATCGACATAGGGCCGGTTCACCCGGGCGATGGCCTGCAGCAGAACATGGTCCCGCATCGGCTTATCGAGATACATGCAGTAAAGCAGCGGCGCGTCGTAGCCAGTCAGCAGCTTGTCGGTAACGATCAGGATCTTCGGATCCTCGTTTGGCTTTTTGAATAGCAGCCGTACGTCCGCCTCGCGCTCCTCCGTAAGCTGCACCTCTGCCACCAGTGGGCGGCCGACCACGTCGGCCGCGTTCTCGGTGTAGACGGCCTCCGACCACTCTGGCGGCAGCAGCTTGTCCAGCGCCTTCTTGTACTTGGCGCAGGCCTCGCGGTTCACGCCAACCAGAAACGCCTTATAGCCGAGTGGATGGACCTTCTCGCGGAAGTGCTCGGCGACGAAGGCGGCGACCTTCTCGATGCGGTCGTCGGCGGTGAGGAAGGTGCGCAGGCCGATGGCGCGGTCGAGCACCTTGTTCAACTCTTCGGTGTCGGTCACGCCCTCTGCGGCGGCGAGCTCGAAGAACTCCTTGTCCAGGCGTTCGGCGGGCACGGTCATCTCGCTCGGCGCCATAGTGTGGCGGATGGGGAGCGTGGTTTCGTCCTCGATCGACTCGCGGATCGAGTATTTGTCGAGATAGCTTTGCTCGTCCTCGGTGCCGAAAATCTTGAAGGTGCCTTCACCCTGCGCCGTCTTCGCGATCGGCGTGCCGGTGAAGCCGATGATGGTCGCGTTCGGCACGGTGGCCATCATGTAGGTGCCGAGGTCCTTGGCGACCGATCGGTGCGCCTCGTCGATGAATACGTAGATGTTCTCGCGGATGTTGGCGTCCTTGTCGATGCCCTCGAACTTGTGGATCATCGAGATGATCAGGCCGCGTTTGTCGGTCGTGAGCAGATCCTGCACCTCGGTCTTTGAGTTCGCCCGCCAGACGGGAATGTCCTGCTGCTGCATCTCGCCGAGCAGCTTCTCGACCCAGCCCTTGAGCTGACCTTCGAGCTCGGTGCGATCCACCACCAGGATGACGGTGGCATTCTGGAAACGCGTCTTGTCCTCAAGGATCAGGCGTGCGGCGGTAAGCAGGGTGAAGGTCTTGCCCGAGCCCTGTGTGTGCCAGACGAGCCCGCGCTTCTTGGCCTTGTCCTCGCACCGCTCGACGATCTTGTCGACGGCAACGCGCTGGTGCTGGCGCAGGATGGATTTGCGGGTCTCGCCATCCTCGACATAAAACAGAATCCAGTGCTGCAGCGTGCGCAGGAAATCGGTCGGCTCGAAGAAGGCCTGCACCGCGAACTTGTAGGTCTCCTCGGGCTGCTGCTTCCAGCGCGCCATGAAGCGGCGGTTGGCGTTCCAGGTGACACCGTACCAGTAATCGAGCAGGTGGGTGACGTTGAAGAGCTGCGGCGTGCCGATCAGTTCGGGCGTCTCCTTCTCGTAGCGCTTCAGCTGCATCACGCCCCGGTCGATGGCGTCGCCATCCTTGGGGTTCTTGTGCTCGACGATGCAGACGGGCACCCCGTTGATGACGAACATCACATCCGCCCGGTTGCTCTTGCGCGCCGGCGGCTTAAGCTTCCATTCCCAGGTGACGTGAAAGACGTTCTCGCCCGGATGCTCGAAGTCGATGAGCTGGACGTGGCGATGTCGCTTCTCGCCTTCGTCGTACCATTGCCGCTCGCCGCGCAGCCAGGCGAGCATGTCGCGATTGCCTTCGATGGTCGGCGGGATCGCCTCCAGCTTCTCGATCACCTGGCGGATGGCGTCGGCAGTCATCCACGGATTGAACCTGGCGAGCGCCGCCTCCAGTTCATCGCGCAGCATCATGCCGGCTTCGCCGCCGCGCTTCTGCTTCGCCACCTCGGGTGTGATCGGCGTCCAGCCAATGCTTGCGGCGTGATCCACCATCGGGAACTGGACGGTGCCCGCTTCACTGATCTTGAGTTCGCTCATGCCGCCACCTCCGCCACCGGCTTGGCATCCAGCGCCGAGAAGTCGAGGTCGGCGACGCGGATTTCGCCGGTCATCAGCTTGTGCAGCAGCGCCTTGAAGAGGTCGTCGAGCACACCTCGCTTGCGGCGGTGCAGATCGATCTTCCGGTCGATGGCGTCGAGGACAGCAACGATCTCATTCTGCTCAGCCTTTTCAGGTGGGAAGCAGATGGAAAGTCCTCGGACAATCTCGAGATTGAGGTTCTGCTGCTGTCCGCCATGAGCAAGCTGGCGGATTTCCTCATACCGAGACACCAAGAAATGGTAGAGGAACCTCGTTTCGATTGCGCCACTAGATGGCCTGATCGCGGCACAGGCCTGATTGCAGGCAGCTTCGATTCCTAGAATAGCAACTTTGCCCCGCGTTACCCCTTGACCATACATTGCCATAAGCAGCGTGCCGGGTGGCAAGAGCTTCGCCGCGGATCCGATGAGGCCGGCGGGCGTGATATGCTCTTCAGTCTCGCGAATGACGCAGTAGTTGACTTCGGTCGTCTTTGCCCACGGAATCTCGCCACCGTGCCAGAAGGTCGGGTTGCGACGTGACGGGGTACCTCCGGAGACAACGGAGAAGTGGGTGCCAAGCGATCCGAGCTCCCAACTCTCCGGCACAGGGCCGATCTCGGTTTCCTTCTGCGCCTCGCCCCGCAGGCCCTTCGTGAACAGTGTATACATCGCTGCGCGCTTGAGATCCTGGGCGATGGCCAGTCCATTATCCTGCAACTGGATGGCCTGACGCACGAGGTCCAGAACGTCAGCAATATGCTTCGGCTCATCGTCTGGCGGGAGCCAGATTTCGATACGGTCGATCTTCTCTTGATTGAGCGTGTTGCCCTTCACCTGCCGATCTTGGAGACCGTCATAGTCAACTTGCGCCAGAAAATAACCCAGAAACCGCTGGTCAATCCCATTGCGCGGGAAAATTGCGATGATCGCCTCATTGTGGCAGGCATCAACACCGAGGGTCGCCATTCGGCCGATGGTGAGCTTGAAGCTCATGATCAGCGTCCCTGCGGGCACGGTCTTGCCGCGAAACACCTCTCGAAAGGCCACTTGACTGATCTTTTCCTTGGTCGCTGTGACGGTGCCGAACTCCGTCATGTCAGAAATCGCGACCCACGGAACGCCATCGCCGGCGCCCTGCCAAAAGACAGGGTTCGCACGAGCCGGAGTTCGGCCTGCCTTGTAGTCCGCAAGACCTGAAAACGGGATTGCCTGCCATCCGTCCGGGATCATTTCCGCCCCTCCAGCGGGGCAAGCATCTTGGCGAGCTTGGTGTCAATCTCACGCGCGGTATCGTCCAGCTTGAATAGGTCGGCGATAATCTCCGCGATCGGTCGCTGGTCCTGTTCATTAGCACTGCCAACCCACCGGCTAGGGCTGAGGTTGTAATCCGCCTCGGCCGCCTGCTCGCGTGTGATGACGGCGATCTCGCCCTCGACCGGCTTGCCTTTGAGGTAGGCCGCCGCGAGCGGGCGGATAGCGTCGTCGGGGATGAAGTTCTTGGGCCGCCCCTTCTGCACGTGGCGCGAGGCGTTCAAGAGCACGATCTTGTCCTTGCGCACGGCGGGCTTGCGCTTCGACAGCACGACGATCACGCCGGCGGCGCTGGTGTTGTAGAACAGGTTGTCCGGCAGCAGGATCACGCCGTCGATCAGGTCGTGCTCGACGAACCACCTGCGGATGTTCCGTTCCTTGTCCTCGTTCTTGCTCCCCGATCCGCGCGTCACCGCGCCGGTGTCGAGAACGACCGCCGCCCGTCCACGGTCGCCGAGGCAGGCCATCGTGTGCTGGAGCCATGCCCAATCCCCCTTGCCCGTGGTCGCGCCGCCCTGTGTACGGAACCGGTCGAATGGGTCGTCGGCAAAGATGTCCGGGTTGAACGACTGGTTCCACATCGGGTTGGCGACGACGATGTCGTAGGTGCGGATATTGCTGTCCGGCGTCTTGAACTTCGGATTGATCATCGTGTCGCCGCGCGCCATCTCGACGCTCATGTCGTGGATGATCGCGTTCATCTGGGCGACGGCGTAGCTCTCGGCGGTCAGTTCCTGGGCGTAGAGCCGGAGCGGCACCTTGCTGGTGGGGTCGAGCTCGCGCGCGACCAGCTGCAGCTTAACCAGCAGGCCAGCCGAGCCGCAGGCGTAGTCGTGGCATTCCTCGCCGGGCTTCGGGCGCATGATCTGCGCCATCAGAAACCCGACCTCGGTCGGCGTGAAGAACTCCCCGGCGCTCTGGCCCGATCCTTCAGCGAATTTCCGCAGTAGGTACTCGTAGGCGCGGCCCAGGAAATCCGGCTGCACGTCGGCGAGGCCGAGGCGATAGCGCGGATCGGAGAAGGTCTCAACCACCTCGCGCAGCTTGGCGGGATTGATGTCGCGCTCGCCATTCCGCTCCGCTGCGAAGTCCACGACGTCGATGACGCCAGACAAGGACGGGTTCTGCCGCACCACGGCTCGAACCGCCTTAGTCAGATGCTCGCCGATGTCCTTGGGCCGGGTGGGGCGTCCCTGCTCATCGTTCGGCCAATCATACGGCTCGCGTCCGCTGATCACGGACCAGCGCGCTTCGGGCGGCAGGTAGAAGCGCAGGAGAGCGTGATCTTCCTCCGCGATCTCCAGCGCGGTTTCGCGGTCGCCATATTCCTCGGCCAAGCGCGCGATCTCGTCGTCGAATACATCGGACAGGCGCTTGAGGAACAGAAGCGGCAGCAGGAAGTCCTTGAACTTGGCCGCGTCCTTCTCTCCCCGGATCGAGCAGGCCGCATCCCACAGCATCTGCTCCATGGACTTGGTGGACGGTGCAGTTCCACCCACCCGCCGACGGCGAGTAACATCGGCCGCCGGGCCAGGCGATTCGGCGGTGTCCTCGATGGGCTCAACGCCGGCGTCGCGGGCGAGGGCCGAAATGGTCTCGCGGGCGGCCTTCTGGGGCATAGTGGTCCCTCCCTCCCAGCGGTTGACTGTGGCGAACGATACGCCCAACCGCTCGGCAAGCTGCTCCTGGGTTAGGTCCAACTTGGCCCGGATAGTGCGGAGGGTAGCGGCAAAGGCTTGCTTTTTTGTCATATTTGATATATTTGCTATATCGCATAGATTGTCAATGCGATTCGTGAGATGGGATTGGAGCAGCAGCACCCGATGGACAACTCAGGCTCGGGAAAGCCTTGCCGAGTTCTGGCCCTAGACGGCGGGGGCGCCAAGGGGTTCTACACGCTCGGCGCCCTGAAGGAGATCGAGGGGCTCGTCGGCTGTCGTCTCTGCGAGAGGTTCGACCTGATCTACGGGACTTCGACCGGCGCCATCATCGCGGCGCTGCTCGGGCTCGGAAAGTCAGTCGACGAAATCGAGAAGCTCTACCGCACGCACGTCGTCGCGGTGATGTCCCGCTGGCTACCGCGCAACAAGAGCGGCGCGCTCGAGGCGCTCGCGGCCCGGGTCTTTGGCGAGCTGAAGTTCGATGCGTTCAAGACCGACATGGGCATCGTCGGCACGCGCTGGTCGGAAGAGCGGCCGATCATCTTTAAGACAAACCGGCGGCAGGCATTCCTCGGCAAGTCGACCTTCGAGCCGGGCTTCGGCTGCACCATCAGCGACGCGGTGGTCGGGTCCTGCTCGGCGTATCCGTTCTTCAAGAAGAAGTTTGTCACCACGAGCCGCGGCGAGCGCATCGAAGTCCGTGATGGCGGCTTCGTGGCAAACAACCCGACCCTCTACGCCATCGTCGACGCGACGGAGTCGATGGGCTTCGCGCGCAAGGAGGTGCGCGTGGTGAGCATCGGCGTCGGCGAGTATCCCGCGCCGAAGCTCCCGGCATGGAACCTGCGAAAGTGGCTGAGCAAGCTCCCCTCCATGGTCTTTCTCCAGAAGACGATGGAGATAAGTACGCAGTCGATGGACCAACTCCGGAAAGTGCTCTTCCGTGAGGTCCCAACCATCCGCATCCATAACAAGTACACGCAGCCGGAGCTTGCGACGGACATGCTTGAAGTGGACGTGGAGAAGCTTGGCCTGCTGTGGCAGCGCGGGCGCGATTCTGCTCGGGATCTGGAGGCCGATTTGAAGAAATTCTTGCTGTAGGGAGAGTATGGTGGCGATCGCGGAAAAGCAGCTTGAGACGTGGGCGAAGCAGGGCCCGACGGGTCAGTTCACCGGCACCTACAACATCATTCGCGGGCACTTGCTGGACGCGGGTGCGCCGTACCCAATCGCCGATACTGAAGTTTTTCTTCAGGGTTCATACGGCAACGACACGAACGTCTACGCCGACAGCGATGTGGACATCGTGCTTAGGCACACTGGAGCCTACTACTTCGATCTAAGCCAACTTTCGCCAGAGCATAAGGCAAACTTTGAACGCGCGTCGGGAGGCGGGGTTCAGTACGACTACGAGCAGTTTAAGGCGCACGCCGAAGGATACATCAAGCGCCTTTACAATGGTGTCCAAGTCAGAAAGGCCGTGTTCGTTCCAGGTAACAACGGACGCCGTAATGCGGACATTCTCGTCTGCCAGCAGTTCCGCCGTTATATTGCTTACGAACCTCGCGATATACGCTATCACGAAGGCGTGGCGTTCTTCTCCGGCGGAAATCGCATCGACAACTTCCCTAAACAGCACTCGGCGAACTGCACCTCGAAGCACCAAGCGACCAACGGAAACTTCAAGCCGATGGTCCGCGTCTTCAAGAAAATGCGGAACACGATGATTGAGAAGGGCTACCTCACCGACGGCGTGGCCCCCTCGTATTTCATCGAAGGGATGCTCTGGAACGTCCCGGCCGACAATTTCACTGGCGACTACGGGGATATGTTCGTCGCCTGCTACAACTGGATTGTAAATGCCGACGCGTCGAACCTCGCTTGCGCGAATGACCTTTACTGGCTTGTGCGCGACAATTCGTCGGTGTGCTGGCCTACGGCGAACTTCGCGACCTTCACCGCCGCGCTCAAAAAGTACTGGGAGAGTTGATCGCCCAGGCTACTCATAGCAGTTTGGGCGCATTGTTCTCACCCAAGCAGCGCGCGTAATCCTTCTCGCTCGTGAGAGTCCAGGTTTGAGATATTCGCAGCCGCACGGCGGGCCGAGGCCGTCGCGTCGCCAGTTCGTCCCAGGCGTTTCTCGACCTGCGCTTTCAGATACCATGCCCGTGCGTATCCTTCGTCGATAAGCACGGCTTTGGTTAGTTCCTTGATGGCGGCGTCTTCAGAGTCGGTCAACAGCAGCGCCACCGCAAGGTTGTAGAGAGTGAGCGGTTGCTCCGGGAAAAGCTCAGTCGACCGACGCAGATGCGTCGCGGCCCGGTCATTGTCTTTTAATTGCATATAGGCCGTTCCCGCGCTTGCGTGATAGCTGGAATTTTCGGGTTCAAGCGCGCAAGCGCGCCCAAAATAGCCGGCTGCTTTCTCTATCCGACCATTCTCGTTCTCCATGTCACCCAGCCGGCTGTAGGCCAACGCGTTCTGGGGGTCTGCCTTGATTGCCCGCTGAAAAGAGTCGATAGCAGATTGCCTGTCATCCAAACGAAGATGAGCATTCCCCATATTCACCAGCATGATGGATCGGGAGTCAGGCTCGGCAGCGGCAATGGCTTGAAATAGGTCTATCGCTTTCCTCGCGTGGCTGTGTTCGGCCATATGCGCAGCTATCTTGTTGAGTGCTTCGACATTGCCTTTGAAAAGATGAATTCCGAGCTGGTATTCGGTGTCGGCTGCCGCAAGGTCTTTCTGCTCGGTAAATAGCGATGCAAGCGCTAGGCGCGCGTCAAGCGCCAGCGGATTGATGCGCAGGCACGTACTGAAAGCATTCGCACCTTCGGCAGGCTTTCCTAAACTCCACAATGCGCGCCCGTGATAGTCGTGCGCCCGCCAGTCCTGTGGGTCGGCGGCAAGCACTTTTTCTACAGCGCGGAGCGCGCCGCGATTGTTTCCTTCCGCGCCCATCACGCGCGCGCGCAATAGCAGCGCATCGAGATTGGACGGGTGACGAGAAAGCACGCGGTCAAGCGCGGCGCGAGCCTGCGCCGTATTACCAATGTTCAGCCATGCCAATGCGAGTCCCGTCAACGGCGCATCGGTGTCCGGAGTTAGACGATGAGCGGACTCATAGGCGCGCAACGCCTGTCTGAATTGTCCGCGATGAATCAGGGCCTCCCCCTGTGCCACCAGAGCTTCCGGCGAATCCGGCTTGTGCTTCACCGCCTGCTCAACAATACGCAACGCCCGTTCATAGCGCCCGAGGACAAGGTAGGATCGCCCCCGGTTTACGTATTCCTCTAGGCTTCCGCGAAATCCGGGGGCGACAATGAAATCCATTGCTCCGACACCCGCAGCCTTCGCCGCGCTTTTGATTGCTTCGCGCAAAGCGGGGAAGTCGGGATAACGCCGCTCCGGGTCGGGCGCGAGACAGCGGCGAATGACTTCAAAGTACGGCGAGTCGACCCGCCTCACCGCATAAGCATGCGCCTTCTTGAGAATCGCGTGCTGGTACTCCATGAGATCACCACCGACACTGACCTCATACGGTGGAGCAAGCGACCTGGCTGCCAATTGCCACAGTGTCACGCCAAAACTAAACATGTCGCTTTGCGGTGATGCCTTGCCTCCCGCGAACAGTTCAGGGGCGATGTATCCCGGCGTCCCGCAGGTCTGGCGACCGTCCGCGGATTTCAGCCATTGTAGTTGCGACACCCGTTTGGGCGTGTCGTCAAAAACCGCAGGATGGTGGCTTGCGGCTAGCGCGAGGCCGAAGTCCGCCACCTTAAGAAATGGGCTGGAGCCCACCAGCAGGTTTCCGGGTTTAATGTCCCGGTGCGCCGCCACCCCGCATGCTAAGGCATGTTCCATTCCCACACAGAACTGTACCGACCACACCCCGATGAGGCGGTCATTGTAGTCCTGGGTTCTGGCAATGCGGTCCTGAAGCGTCGTACAGCCGGACTCAGGAGCCACAAACTCCATCAGTAAGATGATGTCCCGCCCGTCTTCCCGCACGTCGAATAGCCGAACGACCATAGAGTGGTTGCCGAGATTCAGCAGTGAGAGCGCCTCCCGCCGAAAACCGACCAGATCGGCATCGGTCGCGCCGCTGCGAATCCGCATGACCTTGGCAGCGCGCAAATCGCCCGAAGACACATGTTCGACGAGATAGACCTCTCCCATCCCGCCTTGTCCAAGGAGGAGCCTGACCACGTAATCATCGCACAAGACATCTCCTGGCACGCACACCTGCCTTACAACGCGTGGTGTTGCTTTCCGAGGAGGGGTAGGATGACGCCCCTTGCCGAAGAGATGTTCGAACAGCCCCAATGCGCTCTCCTCACATTCGCGTTCACACTAGCGTAGCGCGATCCGGCGGCGAGACGATGATGGAGATCCCGGTGCGCATGCCACCGAGACTCGCATGCGTGCCATCCCAAGGAAATCCACTCAGTAACCTTCCGTCGGGCGCAGACCACTTGTCTTCACCAGCGACTACGGCTTTTCTTCCGCCTCGGCCGCAGCTGCGACCGTAATCGGAGCAAGCGCGAACAGGTGGATACGTTGGAAACCGCTTGATGGCCGGAAGTATGCCGACTAGGAGGCCTGACCTGCCCCCGTGGAGTGGTCCACCGGTTAAGTTGGAGTCCGGCGGTCATGGCCCACCGTGCAGGGCCGTCCGAAGCGGAGCGTAGGGCGGCACAGCAGGGTGGGGCAACCTGGCTTGTAGCGCCGGCGGTCGATAGCCAAGCGCACTGGATTCCGAGTGACGTTGCAGCGGCAACACTAGAACCCTGCTTAAGGCCAGGCTTCCCCTATAGTAGCGAAGCGGCCCGCAGATCAGCTGAATTGGGAACTTCCATCAAAGTTCTCGTTGTATCTGTCCACCGTTCTAAGGCATCTCGTCCATCAGCGCGCGACGAAAAGCGATCGGATCATCGATGGTGGGGAGCCTTATGGGCTTGTCACCGCCTGTGCCAGAGACGGTCAGTCGGCCCGTTCCCCATATGCGGTCCAAGATCGACTGCCTAAGATTGATCTCCTCGATACGATTCCTAGGCAGCTCCTGTGTCCGGCGAGTGATCCATCCCTGCTTGTATAACAACCGCCGATTTGTGATGGCAATTTCGGTTGACCATTTCCTGGAAATCGCCAAGGTCCTAGGGGCCGATCCTGTAGCGATCATAAGACGGCTAGCACACTAGCCCCTGGCATCGTCAATCGTTGTAGTTCCAGGCATGCCCGGAACTCACGTTGCAAGAATCCCAACGCTGATGGGCGGCGGCGCGTCTCGCCTCACTTGTCATAGCGACCATGTCGTCCTTATACGCCTGTAGTGAATTCGCACGACTGCATACGATCCTACCAAGTCCACCGCCCGCATTGGGGTACGTTTTAGTTTCGAAAAATCGACCTTCCGGCCGACGGCGCCAGCGGTGGGCTGTAGACAAAGAGACCCCCCAAAACCTCGCGATGTCTTCCATCGTACAAATCAACGTATCGGGCGGCAGTGCATTGTAGAAACTACGAGTTTCCATCGGTTTTCCTCCGTCTATGCAAATGACAGGGTTGCCTAGTCGACGGACATCGCTTTGGAGCGATATCCGTTGATGCATGCTCAACCGCCAAAATCACCAAGTCCAAATGGTTTCTGTGGATCTGCTGAAAGCGAATCCCGGGAACCCGCGAACCCATAGCCCGAGCCAGATCAAGAAACTGGCCCGAAGCCTGGAGAAATTCGGCTTCGGGGCCCCACTGATCATGGACGATGCCAATATGATCCTGGCGGGCCACGGTCGCCTGGCGGCCGCAAAACTGCTCGGCCTGAGCGAAATACCGGTGATCTGCATAGAGCACCTGAGCCCGGCCGAGAAGCGGGCCTATGTGCTTGCAGACAACCGCATAGCGGCGGAAGCCGGGTGGGATGAGAGGCTGCTCGCCCTGGAGTTCGAATCCCTGGTCGAGACCGACTTCGATCTCTCCCTCACAGGCTTCGAGATTGCCGAGATCGACCGCCTCCTTCTTGACGGCGATGAGCCGGAACCGGATGTCGACTCCCTGCCGGCAGGAGAACCGGGCGCAAGGATCGTCACCTATGTGGGCGACCTGTGGCGGCTCGGTAAGCATCGCCTGCTCTGCGGCAATGCGTTGCAAGCCAAGGACTATGCCCGCCTCATGGACGGAGACCTGGCCGATGCGTGCTTTACCGATCCACCTTACAACGTTCCGGTCCAAGGGCATGTCTCCGGCCTGGGGAAGGCCCGGCACCGTGAGTTCGCCATGGCCTCGGGAGAGCTCTCGGAAGCCGAGTTCACCAACTTCCTCGCTGCCACTCTCGGTCTGATCAAGCAGCGCTGCCGTCGCGGTGCCGTTCTCTATGTCTGCATGGACTGGCGCCATCAATACCCGCTGGTGGCGGCAGCACGTCAGACGGAGCTTGTGCCCGTGAACCTCTGCGTCTGGGTCAAGTCGAACGGCGGCATGGGCTCGTTCTACCGCTCCCGGCACGAGCTGGTGTTCGTCTACAGGAACGGCGCTGACCCCCACACCAACACTATCCAGCTCGGCAAGCACGGGCGTTATCGCACCAATGTCTGGGAGTATGCCGGCGCCAATACCTTCCGGGCCGGTCGAGCGAACGATCTTGCCATGCATCCGACGGTAAAGCCGACCGCTCTGGTCAGCGATGCGATCCGCGACTGTACCCGACCCAACGATCTCGTCCTCGACCCCTTCGCCGGCAGTGGCACGACCGTCATCGCCGCCGAAATCACCGGGCGGCGCTGTGCCGCCATGGAGCTGGATCCGGCCTATGTGGACACCATCATCCGCCGCTGGGAGGCCCAGAGCGGGCAAGAGGCACGGCTCGTCACCACCAACCAGACCTTCGCCGAGGTCAGGGATCGCCGCCAATCCGAACACACCCTGGAAGCAAGCCATGGCGACTAGCGACGATTATGAGGTGGGCTACGGCAAGCCGCCGAAACACACCCGGTTCCGCAAGGGCCGTTCCGGCAACCCGGCCGGCCGGCCGAAGCGGAGCCGCAACCTGCGCACTGACCTGGAAGAAGAGCTGAATGCCCAGATCACGGTACGTGAAGGCGGCAGGGAGAAGCGTATCCGCAAGCAGCAGGCCCTCGTCAAACGTCATGTGAACAAGGCGGTGGAAGGCGACCTGCGCGCCCTGCACGGCGTCCTCGACCTCATCGGCCGGGTCACGGGCTATGGCGAGCCGGAGGTCGAGCAGGAACACTTGTCTGCCGAAGAGCAGGCGCTCATCGACAGTCTCAGAACAAGGTTCGCCGATCTGATGGCGGGGAACAATCGTCGATCAAAGAGGAAGGAATCATTCCATGACAAACCGCACCATGACAAACCGAAGCCCAAGGCGCCGAAAGCAAAGACCCGGAAGGCAAGGTCAGGCATCCGCCGTGCCCGTCGATCTCCTTAGCCGCCGCGCCCTGGACGAGACCGCCCGCTATGACTTCGCGACCTTCGTCCAGCGTGTGTTCCAGACGGTATCGCCGAAAGACGCCTATCTGTTCAACTGGCACATCGACCTTGTCGCGGACGCACTGACGCGCTGCGCGGCAGGTGACTGCAATCGCCTGATCATTACGATGCCGCCCCGATATCTGAAGTCGATTATCACTTCAGTGGCGTTTCCGGCCTGGCTTCTTGGACACAATCCCGCTTTGCGCTTTATCTGCGCTTCGTACTCGATCGATCTGGCGGCAAAGCATGCCCGTGATTGCCGCTCTGTCATGGAGTCTGGCTGGTACAAACGCGTCTTCCCTGGCGCCCGCCTGTCGCAAAAGCGCTCTGCCGAGCTGGACTTCACCACCACCCGCCAGGGATACCGCTACACCACGTCGGTCAACGGCACGCTGACGGGCCGCGGTGCGAACGTCATCATCATCGACGACCCCCTGAAGGCCGACGACGCCCAGTCCGAAGCGCAGAGGTCGGCCGTCAACCAGTGGTTCTCAGGGACCGTCTATTCCCGCCTCGACGACAAGGCCAATGATGTCATCATCGTCGTCACCCAGCGTCTGCACATGAACGACCTCGTCGGCCACCTCCTCGAGTCCGACGAGGACTGGGAGCACATCTCCCTGCCGGCCATTGCCGAAGTTGACGAGAACTTTGTCCTGAGTGACGGCAGAACGCTTGGCCGATACGCGGGAGAGGTCCTCCATGAGGACCGGGAATCGCGTGACACCCTGGACCGGATACGACGGAGCCTGGGGAGCTACAACTTCTCTGCCCAGTACCAGCAGAACCCGCTACCCATCGAAGGCAATATGATCCGCTGGGCGTGGTTCAGGTCCTACGACCAGGCACCGGAGCGCGTGGCTGGCGACGTGGTCATTCAAAGCTGGGATACGGCGTCCAAGGCGTCGGAGTTCAACGACTGGTCGGTCTGTACCACCTGGCTGCTGCGAGACGGAAAGCACTACCTGCTTCATGTCTGGCGCGGTCGGGTCGAATATCCCTATCTCCTCAAGAAGATCAGCGAGCTGAAGGCCACGTTCACGGCAGACACCGTATTCATTGAAGACAAGGGTTCGGGCACGCAGCTGATTCAGGATCTGCGCAACAGTAACACCATGCGGGTCATCGCGATCAACCCCCAGGCGGACAAGGTGACCCGCATGGCAGGCCAGTCGCTGAAGATCGAAAACGGCGACGTGTATCTGCCGAAGGATGCGCCCTGGCTGGACACCTTCCGGACTGAAGTCCTGCAGTTCCCCGACGGGCGCTTTGACGATCAGGTCGACAGCCTGTCGCAGTATCTCGGGAACGTCGTGAAAGCCCAACCGGTTGATATGTCCGGCTCGTACGTCCTGCGGGAGTCCGTCATGGGGCGCTATTACGACCCGCACTGGCGGGATGAAATGGAATTCTTTCTACACCGTGATCCCGTGCGAGACGTGTACTGACAGGGCACCAGATCCTGGAGCCTTGTTCGGGCTGGACTTCCACGGTTTAGCAAGCATGCATGGTGGTCCGCCCGGACCTCCGGGCTCGGAGTGGTGGGAGGCCATGGTGGTCCATGGCCCAGACACGAGGAACCACCCCATGTCCAAACTCACCGATACCCAGCGGGTCATCCTGGCCCATGCCGCCAGGCGCGATGATGGCGCCGTCCTGCCTATGCCCGCCTCACTTTCCCTCAATCCCGGAGCGGCCAAGACCGTCCTGCAGAGCCTGCTGAAGAAGGGGCTGGTCGAAGAGCACCCGGCCACTCCCGGTACAGAGGCCTGGCGCGAAGAGGACAACGGCAAGCGCCTTACACTTGCCATCACCAATGCGGGACTTGACGCGATCGGCGTGACGCCGGGCGATACGGCCGAAGCAGCCAATCCCACGACCCAATCGAAGCCGAAGAAGCCGCGCAAGAAGACCACCAAACTGTCAGCAACCACCGGTATGCGTACCGGCACCAAGCAGGCCTTGCTGATCGACCTGCTAAAGCGCAAGGCCGGCGCTACAATCTCCGACGCGGTCAAAGCCACCGGCTGGCAGCCGCACTCAATTCGCGGCGCCATCAGCGGAAGCCTCAAGAAGAAGCTGGGCCTGGCAGTGATCTCGGAGAGGATCGAAGGCCGCGGCCGGGTCTACCGCATCGCTGGACGGAACTGACGGTGCGGCGGCGCATGGTGCGAAAACAAGGTGCCGGCCAGGTCCTTGCCAAGGACCTGGCGGCCCTGCCCGAACTGCCGCTCGACGGGCTCAAACAGCGGTGGCAGGACCTGTACGGGTCTCCGCCGCCGTCACGGCTGGGGCGCGCCATTATGACCCGAGCCGTGGCCTACCGCCTGCAGGAACAGGCATTCGGAGGCCTGCGGCCGGTGACCCGTCGCCGGCTGGCCCGGGCCGCCGATGAGATCGCCGCCGGCCGCCCGCCGCCTCGCTCCCCGACTACAGTCAAGCCCGGCACGCGGCTACTGCGAGAGTGGCAGGGTGCCACCCATGAGGTGATCGTGCTGGAGACCGGCGTGCAGTACCGCGGCCGGACCTGGGCCTCGCTCTCTGCCGTGGCCCGGGAGATCACCGGCAGCCGCTGGTCCGGGCCATTGTTCTTCGGCCTGAAGGGCCGGCGTGATGACCGCGCCTAAGCTCCGACGCTGTGCGGTCTATACCCGTAAGTCCTCCGAAGAGGGGCTGGAGCAGGACTTCAACTCCCTGGACGCCCAGCGCGAGGCCTGCGCGGCCTATATCAGGAGCCAGGCGGGCGAAGG